>CAZZGE010000155.1:0-11019 GCA_964653665.1 uncultured Porifericola sp.
TATTCTCCTCTTGGCGCAAGCAGGACTACAATGTCTTTCTTGAACTTAAAAAGCTGCTAGCTGGGGACAGATTTGAATTTGGGAGGCAAACAACCTAAGTAGTTACGTCTGCTTAATGGTTCTCTAAACCCATCAGATTTTGCAACTGGGACAGACAGTGAAATGTAATAATATGTCCTGTTATTTTCTTAACATCTACATCCCGCCACAGGTCAAGGTTATAACAGATTTAGATGATCATATAAATTAAAACTATATTTTTAGTTTTTCAACTAATTTATTAGTTTTTATTGAATTTTACTTGGGTCTGGCTCCTTTCCCCGATTTTGGGAATACGAGTCCACCTACGCTGGTAACATAATATTTTTATCCAAAGATTTAAGAGATGACATTTGTAACAAAAATTACTGCATGGACCGTGCTGGCCCTTGCCAGCCATTATCAAACTTATGCACAGCCAACGCCCAAACTCAAGCAGGCGGCAGTAGACTCGCTACAGCAATTCAGCCGAGCTACCTACACTGATGCTTTTATGCTGGTGCATGAGGGAGAGACCATTTACCATTGGCAAAACTCTGATTGTGATGCGCCTACTTTCAATACGGCTTCTATGGTCAAGTCATGGACCGGACTGGTCATCGGTATCCTGATTGATAAGGGGCTGATACAGGGTGAAGATGCAACGGTTTGCCAGTACATTCCCGATTGGCAGGACGGCTGCGAGCACGCAGTGACTATTAAAGACCTGCTTACCATGTCGGCCGGTATCAACCGTAAGCGGGGCGCCGAAGGCATTCTGGACGAGAAAGATATGAATGCCTATGCCAAAAGTATAAAACTGGACACCCTTCCCGGTGTGCGGTTCAATTACTCCAATGCATCTGTACAGTTGCTGAGTATCGTCATTGAGAAGGCCAGTAAAAAAACAGCTGGGGAGGTATTTGAGGAAGTACTCTTTCAGCCCCTGGGCATGGATTCTACTTTTTTATTCCAGGACGAAGCAGGTAATGACATCGTATACGGCGGGGCTACCACTACGCTGGAAGATGCCAGCCAGGTAGGCCAGTTCATGCTCAATGAAGGTAAATATAACGGTCGGCAGATTGTTTCCGGAAGCTGGATACAGAAGTCAGTAAGCCCATCGGAACATGCTTCCTTCTACGGTTACCTGTGGTGGCTGGACAATAATTCCAAGTATAAAAATTTTGCCGCTACCGGCGACTTTGGGCAAATGACCATCGTTTTTCCCGACCTGGACCTGGTTTATCTCAGGCAGCAAACCTGCAACAAAGACGTCAGCGGCAACATGCCATGGATGGGGCCATCGTTTTTAGAAATGATCGGAGATGTGGTGGATGACTAATTGCTTGCCTGGTAACTTCAGCTGAAAGACAAGTTACCAGGCAATTACTATCATCATATACTCGCTTCTACCGGCACATCTTCTTTAAGGTAGCGGTTGAGAAATTCCAGAATTGCCTGGTAGCCTTTTATTTGGTTTTCTTTTTTGCGGAAACCGTGTCCTTCATCATCGAATACTACATACTCTACAGGTACGTCATTCTGCTTGACTTTTTCCACGATCTCATCCGACTCGACCTTGAGGACACGAGGGTCATTGGCTCCTTGCAAAACCATCAACGGCTTTTGGATCTGGTCTGCAAAAAACAGCGGAGATTTATTATAAAGCATTGTTGAGTCGGTTTCGGGGTTACCCATTTCATTATAAAGCGACTCACGGGCTGCACCCCACCAGGCTGGGATACTTTTCAGGGTTCGCAGCCAGTTTGAAACACCAAAAATATCAACGCCTACCTCAAAGACTTCGGGCTCAAATGTCAGAGCAGCCAGGGTCATATACCCGCCGTAGCTCCCTCCCATCACTCCAATCCGCTGGGAGTCAATGTTGGCGAGACCAGCTAGGTACTCCTTACCATACACTACGTCCTTCAAATCGTCTTCTCCGTGCTTTTGATCATCGGCCGTAAAGAAGGTCTTACCATAACCTGAAGATCCACGGTTATTGACTTGCAGTACGGCGTAGCCGTGGTTAGCCAAGTACTGAATGAGGGCATTATAGCCCAGGCGTGACTGTCCTCCGGGGCCTCCGTGCACTGACACTATGGCCGGTACAGGATTGTCAGTTGAAGCCATTTTAGGCTGGTACAATATGGCCGGAATTTCCATACCATCGAAAGATTTGTAGCGGACTACCTCAGGACTGACCAGGTCACTTTCATCAATTTCAGGGTTCATGGTGTCAGTAAGGCGGCTTGTCTCACCACTTTCAAAATTATGGACATACAGGTTGTTGGGGGAGGTAGCACTATTTACATAAAAAGCCATCAGTTCCTCACTGTCAGAGATGTTAACCGAGGTAATTTCTCCGTCTGGGACATCAGGCAGGGCTACCTGCTCGCCGGTCTCTCTGTTGTAAATTTTAATCCTGGTCTGGGCATCCTCATTGATACCGATGACCCGGTACTTGCCGTTTTCTGACTGATAGGCATACATAATATCCCAATCGGCCTCTTCTACTTTTTGGGTTTTTCCACTGGCAATATCATAGCTGCTCAGATACTTATACTCACTACCTTTATCAGTCAGGAAGTAAAGCTTATCTCCATCCTTATCAAAAAACTGGGGGCTGTAAGCAATCTCATCATCGGGATCGTTGATCATTTCAAGCTCACCACTTTCTAGATCTTTCAGGTACATATTGACCTTCTGCCGGGTGACACTTTCGGTCACCGCCATGTACTTTTGGTCATGTGAAATAGGGCCGGGATAAAAACGGCCGTCATTTTCAAAAATCATCTCGGGTTGATAAGCAGCAACACTGTTTTCAATCTCATCAATCAGATCAATGTTAAGTTCATACACATCAAAAGCCTGCGGATTACGGGCATTACTCGCAAAGAAGAAGCTTTGCTCATCGCCTGCCCAACCCATGAACTGTGCCTTAGCAGTAGAATCAGGCGTAAGATCGGTGATTTCGCCGCTAAGTTTTTTCACAAAAATGTGCGTGATCTCGTTACCTCCCTGGTCACTGGAAAAAAGTATGCGTTCATCTTCAGGAAAATAAGAAATAGCAAAGATGGATTCACTTTCCGAGTCAGTAAGTTGAACCGGCTCACCTCCACTGACAGGTACTTTATACGCATTGTAGATCCCTGTCTTTTTGCTAGAATACATAATTTTATCCTCACCAGGAGAAAAAGCACTTCCTCCGATCTGCTCAGTATTCATAAACTGCTCAATGGTGTAGGTCTGCAACTCATTGACCTCATCGCTACTTTCGTTGGCAGACTTACAGGCCCCCAACAGGGCGAGCAATAGCAAAAATTTAGTGTTTCCAGTAATCATATTCTTGTAGGTTAGTATCTGCATCTAAGTTATATATTCCTGTATTAAACTACAATGGCTATTAAGCTTAAGGACTCATCTTCTGACTACTCGCTCCGGATAATATCCACCGGGTTCATGAGCGCTGCTTTCAGCGCTTGCCAGCCGATGGCGAGTACAACTAGCAGGAGCGACATCAGACCGGTAAATACAAATGTATCTACACCGATATCAATTCGGTAGGCAAACTGTGCGAGCCAGTCCTGCATCACGTAAGCAGCCAGAGGTGCAGCAATCAGGAAGGGCAGTAAAATGAGTTTAATAAATTCGGTAGAGAAGAGCCGCAGGATGGAAGGTACAGAAGCCCCCAGCACCTTACGAATGCCGATCTCTTTGGTCTTACGCTCAGCCAGTTAGGTAGATAATCCGATCAGCCCAAGGCAGGCAATGAAAATGGCTACTATGGTAGATCCCTTAAAGAGCTGCCCCAAAGTTTCAAAGATGGCAAACTGTTCGGTAAAGTCATCGTCCAGGAAGCTGTAATCCAGGGGTACGCCCTGAGCCTGTTGATCCCAGGCAGTTTCCAGCGTGCTGATGGCTTCCGCCGGGTCAGCTCCCTGGTAGCTAACGATCATCTCATCGGCAGTTTCGGTAAAGAAAATGACGAGCGGCTCAATCGGGTGTACCGGAGAGTCAAAGTTAAAGTCCTCCATGATCCCGACGATTTGATAATGGTTACTGTGGTAAACGATCTCTTTTCCCAACGGATCGTCAAAGCCAAAAGCCTGTACTGCCGACCGGTTCATGACGACGGCTGTGCTGTCAGTCTTATACTCCCGGTCAAAGTAACGGCCTTCTACCATATTCATCTCCAATACGTCATCGTGTTCATAGTCAGCCCAGAATACGGCGGTTACGTGATCTTCGGCATCCCCGGATCGCTTGAGAAAAGTAGTGTACTGGCTACCAGGGATGGTATGACTGGTGTAACTGGCCGAGGTGACAGAAGCCTGCCCGATCAGGTTTTGCTTAAATACATCTCGTTGATCACCCAACAGGCCGGTGTTCCTGACTACCAGGGAATACTCTTTATTGATCCCCAGATTTTTGGTGCGTATAAACTGCATCTGCTCATTGATCAGCAGCGTACAAATGATGAGTCCGATGGAAATGAAGAACTGCCCGACTATCAGGCTCTGTCGTAATATTTTGGTTTTTCTACCTGTACTGAGCTGTCCTTTCAGAGAGGTTACCGGCTGGAAAGAGGTAAGATACATCGCCGGATAGATACCGGCAATGAGGCCAATTATAAGCATGAGGCCAATGAAAGAAAAAATAAACCAACTTTCCCCGAGTATAACGAGCGATAGCTGTGTGCCCACCACCTGGTTGATCAAAGGCAAGACTTGGTATACCACAAACAACGATAAAGCTGCCGCTAGCAGCACGTAAAAGTAGGTTTTTAGCAAAAACTGAAAAATCATGCTCTTAAGGCCCGACCCCATCGTTTTTTTGATGCCTACTTCCTTGGCACGGGTAGCAGTTCTGGCGGTAGTAAGGTTCATGAAATTCACCGCAGCAATCAGAAGCAGAAAAATACCGATACCGACCAACAGATAGATGTAAAATATATCGGAGGCATGTTCTTCATCCTATCCCAGTTCGGGGTGATACAGGTGCAGATCGGTCAGGAGTACAGGATCATACCTGAGCCATTTCCCTGCTTTCTTGAATGCCTCAAAGTCTTTGTTGAAGGCCCTGAGCAGGAAAGGCCCGGCTTCTTTCTCTACCAATGCGTCCAGCCGGGCCTGAAAATCAGCCAGGCCTACATCTTTTTCCAGCTCAGCATAGGTGTTCAGTTCATTGTGTCCCCAGTTCTCAGCCTGGCTTTCTTCATGCGAGACAAAAGAAAGCAGTGCCTCAAATTGCAGATGGGAGTTTTCCAGTGGGTCCACAGCGATCCCAGTAACCATGTAGCTTTCGCGCTCATTACCGACGGCCACTGTTTTACCCATCGGATTCTCCTTCCCAAAGTATTTTTTCGCAGCAGTACTGGTAAGCACTACTTCCTGCGGTTGGTTTAACACTTCCTTCGCGTCTCCCTGCAGCAGTTCATAACCGAAAAATTGAAAGAAATTGGAATCTACCAGATAGATATCATCCTGGAAGAAAGCCTGCGTACCCCGGGCCATGAGTAACTGTCCCGCATTCCAGATGCGAATCGCGCTTTTTACGCCGCCCATCTGCTGCTGTAGCGTAGGCGATAGTACCGGAGGCGTGTCGATGTGGTAGGCTTCGTTCTCGCCAATCTTAGCATCCAGTGCCATGACATACTTATTTTCAACGTTTGGATGAAAATCATCATAGCTGAGTTCAAAATCAGATATCAGCAGGATCAGGACGGCAGCACTGATGCCCGAAACCAGTCCAAGTATGTTCAAAAAACCGAAGAACTTATGGTGCTTCAGGTTACGCAATAATATTTTGATCGTATTCTGTAACATAGACATATGTAGTTTAGAGGTAGAGGCCAATATCCGTTCCAGCGCCACAAGCCCAGTTTAAGACGGTTTTTACAAGACAAAATGTTCGCTGTGCTACAGTGAGCGCTCGCTGGCGTACAGATTTTGATGGAAAGTCAGCGGGTAAGAGCCTGCATCCGCCGAAAACCCAATACAATCAGGAGTGAACAGATTACCAAACCTATCAAGGCAGGTACAAGGATGGACATACCCGCCTCACCGGCATTGTACACGCTCCAGATCAATTTACCTACTGCCATCAATACAACGACCGTCACACCAAACCACAAATTTCTTTTCCAGAAGGCCATCGCCAGCAATGATAAGGAAATCGGTACGGTAGTGGTCAGCAAAATTTTAGCACCATTTCAGTCAGTGGTCAGGTACTGTTTTTCAAAGTTCAGAAATTCCTTAACCTGCTCACTTACTACTTCTGGCTGAGGAAACCAGAACATGCTGGTGAGCAGGGCAAACAAACTGATCATAATACCGGCCAGGCTCCTGCGGTATGCAAAGTAGCAAAACGGAATTAGAAAAAGAGGACGCGTGTACCAGCTCAGCTGATTCTGATGACGCTGGAAGGCCCATTCAAAGAAAGTCTCCCGGGTCATCAGGTAGATGAAGAGTAGCGTCAGCACACCAAAAAGGAGTGCTATCGGTCTGTCTAATTTCTGTGATCTTATCGTATCCATAATAAATAGTTTTCAACTGTATTTCTTGAGCTACTTTGTGTTCTATCAACGATTTCTGTAAGAATAGATGCCCTGATAGTCCTCATTGGGATGAACATCCTAAATCTGGTACTAACTTCTCTGAGGGGTTGTCTAAAAATCATTGAAGTCCACAACGGATGATAAAAGTGGTAACCGTAAAGAGCGGTTTCAACCTGCATGGCAGCCCTGAAGTATCCTATCTCTTACAGGAATTCTTGAAAAATGGAGGAGAAAATTTATTTTTTATACAAATATTAATAAAATATTCGTATATTAAATATATGACACAACTGGGAAGTCTGGAAGAAACCATATTACTGCTGGTGCTCACCCTGAGCGAAGGTGAAGCCTACGGAGTCTCCATCGCTGAAGCTTACAAGCAGCAGATGGAAAAATCTATTTCCATTCCGGCTGTGCATACAGTGCTCAAAAGACTGGAGAGCAAAGAACTGATTGAGTCTTCGCTGGGAGAAGCCAGCCGGGTACGGGGCGGAAAGCGCAAGCGTATTTACCGGATCAACCAGGCTGGTTTTTCGGCACTCAAAGCTATTCATGATAATCGCTCCCGGCTCTGGCAGACTGCTCCTAAGTTGTCATTTAATTCCTAAAGCCCATGGATCAACCGATACCCCGATGGATGATACGCCTGCTGCGTGGGTTCTGCCACGCCGACTACCTGGACGAAGTGCAGGGTGACCTGGAGGAAATGTACTACCTGCGGCTAGGGCGCATGTCAGTCTTTCAGGCACGGCTGCTGTTACTGAAGGAAGTGCTGGGCTCTTTCAAGACCTATGTGATCAACGGAGATAAAAACAGCTACCCATCAAATAATCAAAGCATCATGTTCCGAAATTACTTTACCTTAGCCATACGTAACCTGTTTAAATACAAGCTATATAGCTTGATTAATGTACTTGGAATGAGTATCGGCCTAGCCTGTTCGGTGCTTATCCTGCTCTATGTGGCCAATGAACTGAGCTATGACCAGTACCACGAAAAGGCCGACAGGATGTACCGTATTACCGAAACCCTACGGGATAAAAACGGGGAGATATCCGAATACTCTGCTTCCGTGCCTTGGTCGGTAGGGCCTACGCTAAAGAATGACTTTCCCAGCCTGACGGTTACCCGCATGTACCAGGCCTGGCAAAAGGAGCCGCTGATCAGTACTATTGATAAAGAAAGCAGTTTCTACGAAGACAATCTCTTCTTCGTGGACAGCAGCTTTTTCAATACATTTTCTTTCAAAGTGCTCCGGGGTAAGAAAGAAAGCGCCCTGCAAAGACCACAGTCGGTGGTGCTTACCAAAAGCACAGCAATGCGCTACTTTGGCACTACTGATGTGCTGGGAAGGAACCTGCTGCTGGAAAACGACCTGCAACTGACGGTGACCGCTGTTACCGAAGATGTACCGCCCAACTCCCACTTCCACTACGACCTGCTGGTTCCCCTGCTCAACATCGGGGATATTTTTAAGGCAACCGGTAATAACTGGAGCTATACCGGATGGTACTGGAACCCGGTGCATACGTATGTGGTGCTGCCCGAAAGATTTGATAAATCCCAACTGGAAGCCCATTTTCCTGGATTTGTCAAAGACCATTTTCCGGCCTCTGTAGTGGATGGCTCCAGCCTGGAACTCCAGGCCATGACCGGCATCCACTTTGACACTGAACACTACCAGCAGATAGAAGCAGGAGTGGGCAAATCATACATCTACATAGCAGCAGCCATTGCCCTCTTTATCCTATTAATCGCAGCCATCAACTTCATCAATTTAACTACCGCCACAGCGACCAAGCGGGCCAAGGAAGTAGGCATCCGTAAGGTGATGGGCTCTACCCGCTACAGCCTGGCCATGCAGTTTTACGGGGAAGCCATACTTTTCTGCTTGCTCAGTCTGCTACTAGCTATCATCCTGATCAACTTCCTGGTACCGCCTTTTGAAAGCCTGGTATCTTCTACCCTCAATTTTAATTACCTGATCACCTGGCAAACGGTACTGCTTACGTTGGCAGACACCCTACTGCTGAGTGTGTTAGCCGGCACCTACCCAGCCCTGCAGTTATCCCGCTTCCAGCCGGCCGCCGTACTTAAGGCAGTCCACCCGACCAGCAGAGGAGATGTTAATTACCTCCGCAAGGGGCTGGTCGTATTCCAGTTTATTATTTCGGTAATGCTGCTGTTCAGCGCAGCGGTGGTGTACCTGCAGCACAACTACCTGACCAGCAAAGAACTGGGCTTTGCCCGCGAGCAGATTATCATGTTCCCGATCAGGGGTACCAGCGTGTTGGAAGACCGTCAGCTTTTTAAAAACCGGCTGGCAGAAAATCCACAAGTCGTCGCCGCTACCGTTACTTCGGACATCGTTGGGCAGGATGTACCGCTGAAAGGATTTGGGATGAAAGGCTATGAAGAACCTCAGAACCTTCCCGGCCTGTTTACCGACCGCGATTTTGTGGAAACCTTTGATATCAAAGTCATTGCCGGACGGAATTTTGACAAAAACAACGCTGGCGACCGCCGCAACTTCCTGATCAACCAGGCCATGCTGGACCGCATGAAAGACAAAGACTGGGAAGGACAATCGGTTGACTGGGGCAGAGAGGATAGTAAGATCATCGGCATGGTAAAGGACTTCAATTTTATGAGCCTCAAGAATGAGATCCGTCCCCTCCTGATCGGCGTTTCTGACGGCTTTCTGGGCTACATGGCAGTGCGGGTGCGAGAAGGCAACATCTACGAAACCATTGACGCGCTGGAAGCCACCTGGAAAGAGTTTGAACCGAATAAGCCATTCATGCCCTTTTTCCTGAATGAAAAGCTCAACCAGCTTTACCAGAGCGAGGAGCGCACTGCCGAGATTATCACTTATTTCTCCAGCCTGGCCATCTTCATCGCCTTCCTGGGACTGGTAGGGCTGGTCACTTATCGTGTGAATACCCGCGTACATGAGATTGGTATCCGGAAGATACTGGGAGCTACGGACCGCGGCATCTTTCGCCTGCTCAGCAAGGAATTCCTCTGGCTGATTATCATTGCTAACCTGATTGCCCTACCCCTGGGCTGGTACCTGATGGACGGCTGGCTGCAGAACTTTGCCTATCGCATCAACATCCCCTGGTGGCTATTCGTCGCGGCGGGTCTGATTGTGTTGCTGGTCGCAGCAATTACCTCTTTTAGCCGTTCCTACGCGGCCATCCGCATGAATCCGGTGGATATACTTAAAGATCATTAGATAGAAAAAGAAGCGTATCATGAAAAAAAGATATTTTATTCTGTTATTCGTATGGATAAATCTTGCCTTCCTTTCAGTGCAGGCGCAGGATGTCAAACCCATAGACATACCCGCTGACTTGCGGGAGGTACTGGATAATTATGAGAAACACTGGGAGGCGAGTGATGCCCAGGCACTGGCCGGGCTTTTTACCAGAGATGGATTTTTGCTTAGCAGAGGCCGTCCGCCCATAAGGGGCTGGCAGGGTATCGCCGATGCCTATGCTGAGTCAGGCGGAAGTCGCCTGATACTCCGGGCTTATGACTATGGTATGGAGGGAGAACAAGCTTATATTATTGGTGGCTATGCTGGCCACGAAAGCTGGTCGGCGATTGGCAAATTCACGCTTGTACTAAAAAAAGTAAACGACCAGTGGCTCATTCATTCCGATATGGATAATAGCAATAAATCGAATTAAATAGGGATACACCAGATGATATGCAGCCTCAGGATACATTCATTACATTCTTAGAGCAAATTCACCCGCTGGAACAGGATGTGATGCAGGGTTATCTCTCCTGCTGGAAAGAAATTCACTGTGCCCGGCGGGAGGTACTGGTAGCTGAAGGAGAGACCGAAAAGTACCTGTACTTTGTGCTGGAGGGCATACAACGTTCATTTTTTAGTAAAGATGAAAAGGAGTATGTCATCCACCTGACCTATTCTCCAGCGCTGATCGCTGTGCCAGAATCATTTATTTTACAACAACCCTCCCGCTACATACTGGAGTGCATCACCCCCAGCCGACTGCTCCGGATTAGTTACCGGCAACAACAGCAGATGATGGATAAGCACCCCGAAGTAGAGCGTCTGATTCGGAAAGCTTTGGAAATGATCGTCATTGACATGGTACAGCGGCATCATGAACTGATGGCCTTTACAATAGAAGAACGCTTTGCCGTACTGATGCAAAGAAGTCCTGAACTGATCAACCTGGTGCCACATAAGTACCTGGCCTCTTACCTGCGCATTGACCCCAGCAACTTCAGCCGGCCCTTGAACCAGCATCCCATTTGAGAAATCTTGTTGCAGAACAAGATTATTGAATGACAAGGCCCTTAGTTTTGCAGGCCAGAAATTGGAAAACTAAAGCCAATATGAAAATTTTCATCAAAATTGCACACATCTTTTTGGGCCTGATCTTCGTTGTGTTCGGGCTTAA
>CAZZGE010000156.1:0-10993 GCA_964653665.1 uncultured Porifericola sp.
CCTGCATCCAGCCGGTTTGTCCGGTGTAAATCATCTCTGCGTTTATCTTGGCCTTCTGCAGTTCGTGCACCAGCAGGCGGGTAGTTGTCCGCTTACCCAGATTACAGTCTGTGCCCAGGATTGCTATGTTAGGGCACTTGACCCAATTAATCCGGCCAGTCCAGAAGCTCAATTCATGGCGGGGCTTGGGCTTACGGATATCGGTGATGGTTACGTTTTGAGCTTCCGCCAGAGCGATCAGCTCTGGTATATCACTCATGAACTCGTGCAAGCCGCTGACGATAGACATGTTGGCCTGTATGGCTTCGGTTACGCTCTCTAGCATTCCTTCCGGAATGAGGCCCCCTTTACCAGCTACACCCACCAGGCAGACCTCAACTAGTTCGCTGGAGGTTTGCAGAAAAGTAGACAGCGTATCAAAAACGGGAATAGACCGGCGTATGCCATCTATCACTTCTCCAGCGTCTTTACCAGCATGCTGGTCGTCAATGACAGCGAGTATATTGTATTTTGAGGTATCGCGGATTAGGCCGTGCGCCGTCTTGGCACGGGGCTCAGCCAGGTATCCCTGTGTGATGATGATAGCGTTCTGTTTCATAGGCGGTAGTGTAATAAGGCATAGTTAATAAATTACAGCGAATTATCTGATGTAGCAAAATGAATATTTTGTGCTGGCTGAGATATCCCTAGATTTGCCCGTGCAAAAACATAAAAAGTGATCCCTAGCACAGAGGCTACTTTTCCTTGTTATTCGGCTTTTGAGGAAAACAGCAGTCAGGCAAAGCACGTCAGCAGCAACCCAGCATGATACTCATCATTGGCGAGATGCTCAGACAGAAGAGGATACTTGATCAGCTATCTAGAAAAAATATGACGGACTTTCACACACTGGCGAAGCAACTGGAAGAGGCAGGCCTGGTTAGACTCAGAGATATTGATCCCAGCTTTATCATAGATTTGCGGTACAGCACCACTGATAACTTTACCGGTAAAGATGTTTATGGGCCTTTTGAGGAGGCCTTTATGCAGCCTGAGCCAGCGCAGATGCTCGTCTTGGCAAAAAAATACCTGAAAGAGAACCATCCCGGTTACACGCTGTACATCTACGACGCCCTCCGCCCCCGCTCGGTGCAGCGCATTCTCTGGGATACATTGGACATGTCGGTAGAAGAAAAAAGCAACTATATCGCCAATCCCGACATTGGTTCTATCCATAACTTTGGTGCTGCGGTAGATCTTACCATTGCCGACCCGAGCGGAAAGCCCGTAGATATGGGTACTGACTTTGACTATTTTGGCGAGTTGGCCTATCCTATCCACGAAGAGCGTATGCTGGAGGAAGGAAGGCTGAGCCGGGTGCAGTTTGACAACCGCCACCTGTTGCGTGAGCTGATGACCCGGGCAGGATTTACTACGATAAATACCGAGTGGTGGCACTTTAACGCCATGTCCAGGGATGAGGCAGCGGCAAAGTACGGAATTGTGGAATAGAGGAGTCATTATTATTTTTACTTAGATTACCGGAAGTAGAATTTATCGGTCATTATTTTTCAATTGAAAATACTTCTATACATAGGAATGATCCTACTAACTGCCTGCAGCAGTAGGCAGCCGTCGGGGGAAGAAACTTCTTCACTGGACGGAAAGACCATCTTCCTGGACCCCGGGCACGGCGGTACTGCTGATACCGACCAATACCGGGTGGGGCCTACCGGCGAGCGCGAGGAGTGGATCAACCTGCGGATAGCTCTAATGCTACGTGATATGCTGGAAGATAAAGGTGCCCAGGTAGTGATGAGTCGAACTGCTGACAGTGCGGTAGCGCTGCAGGAAAGGGCCGAAATGGCGAAACAAGCCCAGTCAGATGTTTTCCTCTCCATTCATCATAATGCGACTGCCGATACTACTGTCAACTTTCCGATCATTTATTTTCACGGTAATGCCTCAGAAAACCGGGCCAGTGTAACGTTGGCTAGGAGGGTAGCCCATCAAATTCTCAAACACCTTTTTGAAGGAAAAACACATGTCAGTATCGCTTCGGATCATACGATTTTCCCTCAGGCAGGCACTGCTGTGCTGCGGCATTCGTACGGCATTCCCGGCATCATTGGCGAAGCTACTTTTTTTACACATCCACCGGAAGAATTACGGCTCAAAAACGAAAGCTACAACCGACAGGAAGCCGCTGCCTACCTAGCTGCCCTGGAAGCTTTCTTCACCGAAGAAACTCCTGCTATAGAGAAAAAATACAGCCGTACTCAGCTGCCGCCTTTCCGGGCGTTTCAGGAAGCAGAACGGATGCGTCCGGAAGCCCGCCTGTGGAAGCAGGACTACGAAGCAGGGAAAGCATGGCTGATGCAGGGCAACACTGATAGTGCCTACTTTTATCTTACCCGCTCTGCCCGTTCCTTCCCCGATTCCTACCTGGCTGGGGAAGTACATCTGCTTAGAGGAGAAGTACTGGAGCAAATGGATAGCATCAGTGCCTCGCAGGAAGCCCGTTTACGGGTAGCGGAGTTTTACGTAGAAGAGTAAGGTTCCTGTATCTAGTGCTGGTTTTCAGTATATCAATGGTGCTGCCATCATTGCTTTACATTTTGGTCATGGTCACACTCTGATAAGTTTTTGTACGCTGCACTGCTCAAAATCAAAGAAATCCCTTATGAAATTGTCTCTTTTATCAGTACTGATGGCAGTCCTGTTGGCCGTATCTTTTTCTTCCTACACCGACGATACCAAAAAGGAATTACCTGCTACTGTTGGTCTGGTAGGTACCTGGACACTACCGTCTGCCGATGTTGTAACCAACGACCAAAGCCTGGAGGAATTCATTGCAGATCTGACTGCTTTGCTGAATGTCTCTGAGGAAACTGTAGCTGAAAAGTTTGATACCAGTGATTTTGAGGCTAGTACTACCATAGCGTTTGCTGAAGACAGTACATACACGCTGACGGAGGCCGGGGACGATGATCCTGGGACGGATAAAAAGACAGCAACTGATAAAACCGTGACTGTTAGCGATGCATCAAGTAATGAACCTCTGACACTGGATGTCAGATCATTGACCAGCAGCCGGGCTGTGTTTTACCTGCTTCCGGAGGATACCGATGGTGATATGACGATGAAGATGGAAGTAACGATGAACTTTACCAAGTAAATACCTGTCGCGTTAAGAGAGAGCCATGCCAGAGAGAGTATGGCTCTTTTTGTGTCTGTATTCGCAGGATCAATTCCCTTATAGCCATTGGCCTGGGCATAATTTTGCTCAAGATTTTTTAAGGAGGCTACAAAGTTTCGTTGACCGCCTCTACTTTGTAGCCTGCTTTCCTGAGCAGGATAATAATGCCTTCCGGGCCACCCAGGTGACCAGCTCCTACGGCAAAAAAGGTAGGTTTTTCTTTTGCCATTTCTTCCATGCTGGGAATCCACTTCCGGTTACGGTCAGTAAGTAATGTATTTTCACCTCCTTCCATCTCGGCCATGTTTTCGTGGATCATCTGGTAAAGTTCGCTTACGTTTTCTTCCTGGTATAAGCGGATCATATTGCGGGTCTCTTCGGCAGTTTTTTCGTACGCACGAATGCTCTCTACCAGGTACGCTCCCTGCTCGGTTAGCGGAATAGCATCAAAAATTGCAATCTGGTCAGCTACAGTTTCCAGACCAAAAATTTCCATATTTTGCTTTTGGGCAGCAGAAACCAGGCTGAGCTCATAAGAACCCGGTTGACACTCCAGCACAGGTAGCATGACTACGGTACTTAGCAACATAGGCTTCATACTGGCCATCGACTGTAGCGGCATGCCGAGCGAGTCCATGAGAAACTTTTCCAGCAGCTGATAGTCCTCCTCGCTAAGCAGGCTTTTGATAGTCGTGCCGTCTTGCATCCGGGAAGTAGCCATCATCTCCTGCATAATGCCCGGTTCGTCCATATCCAGTTCCAGTACCATCTGATCGGACGCAGTAATGGCTACCTGCATCGTCTCAGTTATTTTGATATCCTGCGGGCACATTAGGTGGATCGTGCCAAAGAGGTAAGAAGGTTGCTGCAACCCCTTACCGCTAATTTTCCATAGCAGGCTGTTTTCATCCTGGGCGGTAGCTTTTAGGCTGAGCGCAGTGACAAGACAAAGGCTAAGAAGTGAGGTTAGTGTTTTTATCATGGCCAATAAATTATTTTAGGTTTGGTAATTTAGTGATGGTGCGGCCAAATTTATTTCAGTTATGAAAAAATAATTGCTCGCATGACTTAAAATTGTCCATCGCTGGCGAGATATCCCGAATTGAGATACTGGTCATTTATTCCGTAGCTTCAGCTTATGTGATTAATAATTTACTATGAACCGCATTGACCGTCTTACTGCTATCCTTATCCAACTACAAAGCCAGCGCATTACCCGGGCACAGGAGATTGCTGACCGCTTTGATATCAGCCTGCGGACCGTGTACCGCGACATGCGAGCCCTGGAAGAAGCTGGGGTGCCGCTAGGTGCAGAAGCGGGTGTTGGCTATTTTCTGGCCGAGGGTTACCGCCTGCCCCCGGTTATGTTTACGCCTGAAGAAGCCCGGGCGCTGCTAACGGCGCGGCAGTTTATTATCCAACTAACCGATAACCACCTGAAATCGGCCTACGAAGATGCGCTCTTTAAGATCAAGTCGGTGTTAAAAAGTGATGAGCAGGAGATGCTGGAAGATCTGCAGGACAAAGTAAGGGTAGTGCCTCCCCCGTCACAGGCGCAGCATCCAGACCAGTTTCACCTGGCCAGAATACAGCAGGCTCTCATGCAGCGGCAAGTGGTAAAGACGGATTACTTCTCCCCGGCTAGTGCCACTCTTACGCATCGGCAGCTGGAGCCTATCGGCCTGGTCTACTACAGCGATGCCTGGCATATGATCGCCTGGTGCCGCCTCCGGCAGGATTACCGTGACTTCCGGCTGGATCGGATGAGTAAAGTAGAGATACTGAAAGCCCGCTACCAGCTTCGGGACCGTCTCTCGCTAGAGCAGTATCTGCAGCAACAAAGCCATACCACCGAAGCGCACCTGACAAAAGTTTTATTCTCCCAAGAAGTAGTGCAGCATACTTATCATGATCGCTATCACCATGGTTTTGTGCAGGAAGAAACCAAAGAAGGTGGTACAGAAATGTGGTTCATGGTGGCTTCGGAAGCGTACTTTTCGCGCTGGCTGCTTATGTTCACCAATGCAGCAAGGGTACTGGAACCGGTAAGCCTGAAGCAGAACGTGCAAAAGCTTATCCGGGAACTTCAGCAAAATTACTTCTGATTTTTCTGCACCCCACTGACATGGGGCTGTCACAAGCCGCCCGTAGATTTGGGATATGTATCACCTAAATCCTTAAACTTATGCAGATGTACACCGGATTTGTTACGCCCAAACTGCAGGAGAGCAAGGCTTTCTACACGCAGTATTTTGACTTTGAGACCATGTACGAAGGAGACTGGTTTGTATTGCTCAAAAAAGGCCCTTACGAACTGGGCTTCCTCAAGCCGGAGATGCCGGGTCAGCATCGGCTCTTTCGGCCAGTATTTAAAAAAGGGGCCTGGCTGGCCCTAGAGGTGGAAGATGTAGATGCTGAATATGAGCGGCTTACCAGGTCACATGCTCCTGTACTTACCGCCCCTGAGACCGAACCCTGGGGCGACCGACACTTTGTGATGAAAGACCCCAATGGTATGGGTGTGGATGTCTACACCCGTGTGCCGATAGAGCAGGATCAGATGTAAAAGAAAGTATTAAACTACCGGATTGATTAAGTGAATTCGGTAGTTTTTTTACTCAACGCTCTCCATCACCAGTCGCACCATCTCGCCGAGCTGGGGCGGATTAAGCCAGCGAGTTACGATGACCATGTCATTTTCATCATCTACCACAATATAGTTGCCTCCGAAGCCAGCGGCATAGTACAAATGCTCGGGCAGCCCTTCCCACTTTCTGCCCCCCCGGTTAAGCCACCACATGTAGCCATAGCTTTCGTTAGCTGCGGACGGCTGCTGTACCATCTCTACCCAGTCTTCTGAGATAAGCTGCGCTCCGTTCCAGTTACCCTGGTTCATAAACAGCAGGCCGAAACGGGCATGATCTAGGGCACTGATGAATACGCCCCCACCAGAGTGTCCGCCCCCACTGACTGACTGCATCATCAGTCCGTCTACATTGATAAAGGAATTCTCGTAGCCGTACCACCGCCAGGTAGGGGAAGCTCCGATGGGATCCATGATATGTTCTTTGAGCACCTTGGGCAGCGGTTGTCTCCACACCTGTAGCAGGGAGTAGGCCAGTACGTTTACCCGTACATCGTTGTACTCAAAGTTAGTTCCTGGCTCCCGTAACGAGCGGTTTTTCCATTCATCAATCCCTCCTTCTCGGAGAGGCCGGTCAGCCCAGTCGTACATGCCAAACAAGTTGCCCGACCAGTCAGAAGACTGATCCAGTAAATCACTCCAGGTAATGTGTTGATTATGCTCACTCTCAAAGGTGCCATCCCAGACGTAATGAGCGACGGTATCGTCAACACTTGGTATCAGTCCATTATCCAGGGCCAGACCCGCCACGGTAGAAAGATAGCTTTTAGTGACACTAAAAGTCATATCTACACGCTCCGTGTCGCCCCACTGAGCCACGATATAGCCATCTTTGAGAATGACGCCTGCTGGGCCTCCTCTCTCTTTCACCGGGCCGGCTAATTTATGAAAAGGCTCCCGTTCAAAGCCTTTGAGGATAGCAATACGTAGGTCGCGAGCACCCCCGTACTCATGATTCATTGCAAAGGCTACTGCAGTCTGTAGCTGGTCGGCGTTCAGGCCCATAGTTTCCGGACTACGGCGCTGCCATTCCCCGTGGGCAGGAGGGAAATAGATTTGCTGGGCAATTAGAGCAGTGTCGGATAATAGAAATAGCACGGACAACAGCGCCGTTGCTACGGATGCCTTGATGTTGGTCATAAGGTTAGGATGAAATTTAGATTCTAGCTGCCATCAGCAGGTTGAGATCACGGAACTTGATATTGAATTTTTTGCCAATAGCCGCATTGGTCAGGCTGCCCCGGTACGTATACACACCACGCATAAACCACCGATGGTGATAGATCATTTCGTCTACGCCTCCTGCCTCAGCAATCTGCATCAATATAGGGGTAAAAATATTGCTAAAGGCCGTAGTAGCAGTACGGGCTACTCGGGATGCGATATTGGGTACACAATAGTGGATGACATTGTACTTGCGGAAAATCGGCTTTTTGAGGGAAGTAAGCTCTGAGGTCTCGATACACCCCCCCTGGTCAATGCTTACATCAATGATTACGGATTCTTCTTTCATATTGGCTACCATTTCTTCGGTGACCACTACTCGGTTGGCCCCTTTCTCGGCCCGAATGGCTCCAATCAGTACATCAGCGCTCTCCAGGGCTTCCCCAAGCGTAGACATATCCATAGTAGACGTATACACTTGTTGCCCCAGGGCATGTTTGATACGCCTTAGCTTGTAGAGCTGGTTGTCAAACACCTGCACCTGCGCCCCCAGACCCAGTACAGAACGCGCTGCATACTCACCCACTGTACCGGCTCCCAGGATAACTACCTGGGTGGGTGGGACACCAGTAATCCCTCCCAGGATCACTCCGCGGCCGTTTGACACGCTGCTTAGGTAGTGCGAGGCAATGGACATCACGGTATTGCCAGCTATTTCGCTCATGGCCCGTACTACGGGCATGCCACCTACTTTATCTTCCAGAAATTCAAAGGCTACTGCTGTAATTTTTTTCTTGTTGAGGGCATGAATATACTCGGCTGACTGGTTACCCATCTGGAGTGCCGAAACGAGCGTAGATCCAGGCTTGAGCATCTCAATCTCGTCCAGGGTAGGCGGCTCCACCTTTAGGACAATATTTGCTTCCAGGGCCTCTTTGGCAGAGTAAACAATTTTAGCCCCTGATTCGCTGTATTCATTATCCGAAAATTTAGCACTGTCTCCAGATTCGGTTTCTACCATGATCTCATGTCCGCTATTGGTCAGCACGGCGACTGATTCAGGGGTGAGTAGCAGCCGGTTTTCCTGCATGGAAACCTCCTGAGGAATGCCAATATTCAGTGATTTACTACCTTCCTGCACCTTTAGCAATTGCTCCTGCGGATACAATGCCTGTTCTTTGGCTAGCTCCTTAAAACCTGTTTTTTGTTGATCACTCATGTTTGGAAATATAAATTCTCCTGCTGTTGTAAGCCTCTACTACAACATCTATACGAATAAAATTATCGGGAAGCAACCCTTCTATGCGCTCCGGCCACTCTACCAGGCATAGGGCTCCACTGTAAAAGTAGTCTTCGGTACCTATATCCCATGCTTCCTCCTCATCTTTGATCCGGTAGAAGTCAAAGTGATAGATCGGCTGCTGCGTATTACCATACTCTTTAACCAGGGCAAATGTAGGACTGGAAACCGTATCTTTCACTCCCAAAGCCTTACAAATTGCTTTGATCAGCGTGGTTTTTCCTGCTCCCATATCACCGTAAAAGCACCAGAGCTTATCTTCTTCTGATACCAGGTCAATTATTTTCTGAGCAGCTTCCGGTAGTGCTTCCAGTCCATTTACAACAACCTCTCCCAGTGCATCAGCCATTTTTACTGCTCAGCATAACTACCGGTACGATCATCTCTTCCAAAGATACCCCACCGTGTTGAAAGGTATCCCGATAGTAATTTACGTAATAATTATAATTGTTGGGGTACGCAAAGAAATAGTCCTGCGTAGCAAATGCATAGGTCGTAGAGACATTAAGTCGTGGTAGATGCAGGCTTTCCGGCTTCTTTACTGCGTAAATTTTGTTGTTGTTAAAATTGAGATTTCTCCCCTGCTTGTAGCGCAGGTTGGTATTGGTATTTCTGTCACCAATGATTTTGGCCGGATGCTGTACTCGTATAGTGCCGTGGTCAGTAGCCACAATGACTTTGGCCCGCTCTCGCCCAACGCGTTTGAAGAAATCCAACAAAGGGGAGTGCATAAACCAGGAGTGGGTAATGGAACGATAGGCTGATTCATCGGGTGCCAGTTCGCGGATCATCTCCAGGTCGGTGCGGGCGTGGGAGAGCATATCCACAAAATTGTACACGACCACATTGAGCTGATTATTCAGCAGGTTGGGCACATTATCTACCAACTGTCTTCCCTGGTGCGTCTGGGTAATCTTGTGGTAGCTGGTCTTGAGGTTCAGGTTTTTCTTCTTGAGCTGTCGTTTTAGAAAGGCGTGCTCATGGTTATTTTTACCTTCGTCTTTGTCTTCTCCCACCCATATATCGCTATGGTATTTTTCCATGTCTGAGGGAAGTAAACCTGAGAAGATAGCATTTCGGGAATAGGCTGTAGTCGTAGGCAGAATGGAGTAGAAAGTATCTTCCTCCTCCATATTGAAGTAGGAAAGTACCGTAGGTTCTATGATTTTCCACTGGTCATAACGGAGGTTATCAATCACAACAAAAAACAGAGGCTCATCATCACTGATTTGGGGAAGTACCTTTTTGGTCATCAACTGGTGAGAGAGGAGGGGCTTGTCAGCATTAACGTCGTTTAGCCACGACTCATAGTTATCGGTGATGAAGCGAGCGAAGTTTTTGTTGGCATCTTCTTTTTGCATATCCAGCACTTCCGACATGCTTTTCTCTTCGGTATTGTCAATTTCCAGCTCCCAGTATACTAGCTTTTTGTACACCTCTACCCACTCTTCGTGGTTCATTTTTTCATCAAACGCCATGCTGATGTTACGAAACTCCTGCTGGTAGCTCAGGTTGGTCTGCTCAGTCACCAGGCGCCGGTTTTCCAGGATTTTTTTGACCGAAAGAAGAATCTGATTAGGATTTAGCGGTTTGATAAGGTAGTCGCTGATCTTGGCGCCGATAGCCTGTTCCATGATCATTTCTTCCTCGCTCTTGGTAATCATCACTACTGGCACGTTAGGGCGCGATGACTTAATATATCCCAGCACTTCCAGGCCACTCATACCGGGCATGTTTTCATCCAGGAAGACAATATCAAAATGCCTCGTCTCAAAAACTTCAATAGCATCTGCCCCGCTATTTACAGTTACTACTTCATAACCTTTATTTTCAAGAAAAAGAGTATGGGGTTTTAGCAGGTCAATTTCGTCATCTGCCCACAAAATACTGTACCTTTGCATTAATGCTCCTCTGTTTTAGGGGGTTAAACTTAATCTGTATCTACGCTGTTTGAAGTACAAACTGCCAATACTTCCTGATGAAGGAACGCCAAAGTTGCGAAGAATCAAGTTGTAAATATTTAAAAGTTACGAAAAAAAAGTTGAACAAAAGAAAAGTCTTTAATGATCCTGTTTATGGGTTTATCAACATTCCTTCTGATTTAATTTTTGACATCATAGAACATCCGTTCTTTCAAAGGTTACGTCGAATTCGGCAGATGGGTTTGGCCGACTTTGTGTACCCCGGAGCGCTCCACACCCGCTTCCATCATGCCCTGGGTGCGATGCACTTGATGCAAAATACACTTAACAGCCTGCGTACCAAGGGGCAGGACATCAGCGATGATGAGTTTGAGGCCACGCTGATTGCGATCCTGCTACATGATATTGGGCATGGTCCTTTTTCGCATGCCCTGGAGTATGTGCTACTGCCGGGCGTTGGTCATGAGCAAATGTCACAGCTGTTGATTCGCAGCCTCTGTAAAACCATCGGCGGTAATACGCATCTGGCATACCAGATATTTACCGATCAGTACGAGCGTCGGTTTTTGCATCAACTGGTTTCCAGCCAGTTGGATATTGACCGACTGGACTACCTAAAGCGTGATTGCTTTTACACCGGTGTATCCGAAGGAGAGATTGGGGCTGATCGTATCATCAAGATGCTGGATGTTAGAAATGACGAAATCGTGGTGGAAGAAAAAGGTATCTACAGTATTGAGAATTTTCTGAATGCGCGCCGCCTGATGTACTGGCAGGTATATCTT
>CAZZGE010000157.1:0-10901 GCA_964653665.1 uncultured Porifericola sp.
AACCTGAAAGGCCACAGCAGAAGCCCTGTTAAGGTCTTTCTCTCCGATTCTACGTGCTACAATAGCGGTGGCTGCCATTCAGTAAGTCCTACTGTGGCTACTGCATCTACCCCAAGGCGACCTACAAAAAATATGTCTACAATGGCAAAGAGAGATTCCATGATCGTTTCCAAAATCATGGGTATTGTCAGGTAAAATATTGCCTTATGAATGCTGCCTTCAGTACATTGATCGTAGTCTCCCCGAAGTGCGTGACGGATATGGTGTAAAAACTTTGTAAGCCGCATAAGAACTGGAAAAGAGTAATGAATAAAGGCTTACAAAGGGCGAAAAACACCTCTCTTAGTAGAGCTAGACAAAGCTTAAGCCTCGTCATGGTCAGATTTACTAATTGTTATACGACTCTTTATGATCTAAAGATAGCTAGTTCACTTGATACTGAGCAATGTTTGTTAACCTAAAAAATGAGGTTACTAAAAAAGAGGAGCACAGTGCTCCTCTTGTAGTTTTTGAAAAATTATAGACTTTACATGCCACTCATTTCTGACTGAATTTCTTCAGCCTTGTCATCCATGCCCAAACGCGTGTACACTGTCTGCAGTGTACCCAGTACTTTTTCGTTATCAGGCTGAAGCTCTTTTGATTTTTCCAGATAAGGCAATGCTTTCTCAAAGAGAACCTTAGCGTTCGCTTCAATTTCGGCGCCACGCTCTTGGTATTCTTTCAGATCCATTTCATTGGCCTCTTTCAGTACCTCAGCTGCTTCATTGAAGTAATAAGCCGCAAGATTGAAGTTAGCATCAAAGTAGTCACTATCAAGTTCTATGGCCTTTTTATAATTTTCTATGGCATCTTCGTCGCGATCCATCTGCTCATAAAGGAAAGCGCGGTTGTAATAAAGGATTTGGTTATCTTCTTCAGCCTCAATGGCTTTCGTAAGCTTTCGCTCGGCTCCCTCGTAATCTTCCTGGTTGATCAAAACATTGATTTCTCTTTTCAAAAAATCTGAATTTTCAGGGAAAGCATCTTGTGCTTTTCTTAAATACTCTAGGGCTTTGTCAGTATCTTTTTGATCTACCAGGTAAATGTAAATGAGACTGTTGTAAAAGTCCTCACTCTGATAGTCTAACTCATCCATAAGGTAGGTATAGTTTTCGGCAGCAGTCAAAAGATCACCCGATTGCTGCGCAGAAATTCCAGCATAGATGTAGGCAGTAGTATCTTCGGGTACCGCCATTTTAGCGATGTCAAAAAGCTCAATAGCTTTCTCATAATCCTGGGCAGAATACATTTCCGCACCTTTATTAATGTTCATAGCCCATACGGACTGAATTTGCTGATCGGCGAAAGTGTAATAGACTGAACCTTCTTTTTCTAATTCCTGCGCTTTAGCATAGGCGTTTAAAGCAGTCTCATAAGGAGTTTCGGCCTGCACGGAATTGGTTGAATCTTCAGCGATGGCCTGGTATACCTGTCCATAAATAAACCAGGTTTTGCCATCGTCTTTTGTCTTCTCATCGTTAATAGCAGGGTCTATCCATTCCTTAGCTTCAGCCAGTTCACCTTTATCCAAAGCTGACTCAGCCTTTCTTACATTTTTGTTTTGTCCTAAAACTGTAGCTACAACAGCTACGCACATCAGTAATGTTAGCGTGTATTTTTTCATAATCGTGTAGTATGAATGGTTATTTAGGTTCATGAAATAATTTACAGGTTCTAGTTAACTTATGGTTTTTGATTGATATCTGTGGTCTCTTCATCTTCGGGAAGCTTTTCTACCTTGGCTACCGAGGTTATGTAGTGGTCGTCTGCCAGACGAATAAGTCTAACGCCCTGAGTGGCACGTCCCATAACCCTGAGCTCGGAAATACTCATTCTAATCATAACTCCGATACTGTTTATGATCATCAGATCATCAGTGTCGGTGACTTGAGCAATTGCAACCAACGCTCCCGTTTTGGAGGTTACATTCATAGTTTTGATACCTTTTCCTCCTCTTCGGGTCACTCGATATTCATTCAGGTCGGATCGCTTTCCGTATCCTTTCTCAGAAACTACCAACAGCTGATTTTCTAGGTTATTGACACAAACCATGCCCACCACTTTATCATTACCATCATCCAGGGCGATGCCCCGGACTCCCGCAGCAGTACGCCCCATGGAGCGTACTTCACTTTCGTGGAACCGGATGGCTCTGCCAGATTTGACAGCTAGCAGTATCTCGGATTTACCATTGGTAAGCGCTACGTTCAGCAAGCTGTCTCCCTCATTGATCGTGATGGCATTGATACCATTGGTCCGGGGCCTTGAATAGGCTTCAAGGCTGGTCTTTTTGATCATACCGTTTTCAGTACACATAAGCAGGAATGCATTATTGACATAGTCGGCATCATCCAGGTTTTTTACATTGATCACAGCCCTTACCGAATCGTCTGTAGTAATATTAATGAGATTCTGTACCGCTCTTCCCTTGGCTGTTTTACTTCCTTCGGGAATCTCGTACACCTTGATCCAGTAGACTTTACCGAGTTCAGTAAAAATCAACAAATAGTTGTGAGTATGTGCGATAAATAGATGCTCAGTAAAGTCACCCTCACGCGAAGCAACACCTCGGGAGCCAACGCCACCCCGGCCCTGAGTACGGTATTCGCTCAAGTTAGTTCGTTTGATATAGCCATTATGAGAGATAGTGATAAGCATCTCTTCGTTAGGAATCATATCTTCAGCACTGATGTCCTCAGCACTGTGTACTATCTCCGTACGACGCTCATCGCCGTATTTATCTTTAATTTCATCAAGTTCATCCTTGATAATCTGCATTCTCAGTTCGCGCTCTTCCAGTACCTGACGTAAATACTCGACCTGCTCCTGTACTTCTTCGTATTCCTTCTGAATCTTACCCCTTTCCAGTCCGGTCAATCGCTGCAAGCGCATGTCCAGAATAGCACGCGCTTGTACTTCTGTGAGCTCAAAAGATTCCATCAATCGCGTACGCGCAGTTTCCGGATCCTGAGAAGAGCGTATGATATTGATAACTTCATCAATGTTGTCCAGCGCGATAAGATAGCCTTCCAGTAAATGAAGGCGTCGCTCCGCTTCACGCAGTTCGTACTGAGTGCGGCGAATAACCACATCGTGGCGATGGTCCACAAAGTGGGAAATAATTTGCTTAAGATTAAGCGTTTGGGGACGCCCTTTTACCAGCGCCACATTATTAACCCCAAAAGACGACTGTAACTGGGTGTACTTATACAGATTGTTTAGCACAACGTTTGGCACAGCATCCTTTTTAAGATCGTAGACGACTCTTAATCCGTTGCGGTCAGATTCGTCACGGATATCCGAAATACCGTCTATCTTTTTATCATTAACCAGCACTGCTGTCTTTTCAATCATAGTCGCTTTGTTGACCTGGTAAGGTATCTCAGTGACGATGATCTGTGATTTGCCGGTTTTAGTTTCTTGGATTTCTGCTTTGGCGCGCATTACTATCCTGCCACGGCCGGTTTCTAGTGCACTTTTAACACCCTGGTATCCGTAAATAAAGCCTCCGGTAGGAAAGTCAGGAGCTTTAATGTATTGCATCAACTCCTCAATGCTAACACTCTCATTATCAATATAGAGCTTAATGCCTTCCACAACTTCAGATAAATTGTGGGGGGCCATATTAGTAGCCATACCCACAGCAATACCAGAAGTACCATTAACAAGTATATTAGGAACTTTAGAGGGCAGACAAACTGGTTCTTCCAGTGAGTCATCAAAGTTAGTCTGGAAGTCAATGGTCTCTTTATTGATATCTGCCAGCATTTCTTCAGCCAGTCGGCGAAGCCGCGCTTCAGTGTAGCGCATGGCAGCTGGTGAATCGCCATCAACTGAGCCAAAATTACCCTGTCCGTCTACCAGCATGTAACGCATAGACCAATGCTGGGCCATACGTACCATAGAATCATAAACCGATGAATCACCGTGTGGGTGGTATTTTCCCAGTACTTCACCTACAATTCTGGCTGATTTTTTATAAGGTTTATTGTGGGTGAGGCCAAGTTCCAGCATGCCATAGAGTACCCGACGGTGCACGGGCTTGAGCCCATCACGAACATCAGGTAGGGCCCGAGAAATGATCACCGACATGGAATAGTCAATGTAAGCACCTCTCATTTCATCCTCTATATTGATAGGGATGATATTCTCATTTGCGCCTTCTGCCATAAATATTTTTGTACGTAGCAAGGTTACTCATATAAAAAAAGCACCCTGCTAAGATTTACTTTAAAAATTTGGATTAACCATTAATGACGCAATTTAAAAAATATAATTAACAGGTACACTTTTTTAAAAGAACACAAAAATGGTAAATGTATGTTTTTTTGTATAATATGAATATGATTATTTTTTATTTTTCTTTTTAAAGAACAAAAACCTAGTTTTACGCTTTCTTTTGCTTTTGATCAACTCTGGATATAGCTCTCCGATCTTGGGATCCTGCTTTTTCCAAAAGGGCTGTCCCCTCACCAGCATCCGGTTTCCCTGCGAATCTGATACGTAATGCTTCATTTGTGTCTTATCATTTAGTATTGGTGATCGGGGTAAATCCGGATAGTTGATACTGACTCCAAGCGTAAAGGTCAAGGCATGGTTATTAATTAACAGGTTACCTGAAGCGGCAGTTTCCGGAACGGGTGATGAGAAACTCTTGATCTCGTAGGAGGGCCGGAGGTATACTCTAAAATATTCAGAGAATACTTTTTCAATACTGACACCCACGTTGATAAAAGGCGTGGTAGGTGACATCTGATTACTGAAACCAGCGCCTAAGAAATATTTACCCGCTCTGAAGTCCACCCCCAGGGCAATGTCGTAGAATTCATGAACGCTGTATCCCAGCAAAAAATACCAGCGGCTTAAACGCGTGCTAAATGGTTCAGGAGATGGATTGGCTGATAAAAAATCTACCGGTTCGGGATAATTCGCTTGATGGAATGCCAGGCTACCTCCTCCTCCAATGCGAACTCGGTACAAATTAAGGTAAATGAGCATATTGACAGGTATGGAATATCCCCTACTGCGGAGCGGGGTATCCAATGAGTCGAAAGGAACCACAGCAAACTCATCGCTCAGGGCAATATTTTCTTGTGTGTTTATGGCTGAAAACCAGTCACTCAGACCGCTGACGATATTGCCCTCAGAAGCATCTTCAGCATTAATTAGAAAGGATCCCTGATTATTTCTAACATACGCGAGTTCCGTAAAGTCATGCTGGTAAAATGTGCGTCCGTAGCCTCCGCTTAAATTGACAGAAAATTTGTTTAAAAAAGCTCTTAGGGGATAAGGATGCCTCTCCTCCAATCCGGGATTAAAACCCTGACCCTGAGAGGTAAATGTGTATAATAGTAAAAAGAATAAACCAATCAACCTCATTTAAAAATTAGTTAAATTATTTTGCGTTTGATACAATAACTATTTTTTCATTGCAATCAATATACGGGGTATTAACGTGCAAAGATCATTCAGATTATGCAAACTGACTCCCACTGTCCAGAATAAGCATCGCAGCTTTTATTTGAAATGATTTATATAAACAATTGATAATCAGTATTTTATGAAAAATATTTGTGTTATTGGTGCAGGCACCATGGGAAATGGTATCGCTCATATATTTGCTCAAAGTGGTTACCAGGTGCACCTGCACGATGTGAAAGAGGAAATGCTTACTAGTGCGGTGGCTACCATAGAAAAAAACATGATCCGCCAAATCAAAAAGGAACTAATTAGCGAAGATGATAAAGCCAAGGCGCTTCAGCGGCTACGTACTTCGGTGGATTTACCAGAAAGTGTAGCCAACGCTGATTTGGTAATTGAGGCCGCAACGGAAGACTTTGAAATCAAAAAGCAACTTTTTCAGCAAATTGACAACACCTCTCCTTCTGAGTGTGTTCTTGCAACCAACACTTCCTCTATTTCCATTACTCAGCTAGCTGCCGTAACCCAGCGCAGAGAACAGGTTATTGGTATGCATTTCATGAATCCGGTGCCAGTAATGAAACTAGTTGAAATCATTAAGGGATATGCAACCCGTGAAGCAATAGTCAAAGAGGTCGTTAATATATCCCATACTCTTCAAAAAATTCCACTCGTTGTAAACGACTACCCGGGATTTATATCCAACCGGATACTTATGCCGATGATCAACGAAGCCGTGTACAGCCTATACGAAGGGGTAGCGGGAGTCCGAGAAATTGATCAGGTTATGCAGTTGGGTATGGCGCATCCTATGGGCCCCCTTCGGTTGGCAGATTTCATTGGTCAGGATGTATGCTTATCCATTATGCGGGTTTTACAAGAAGGTTTTGGTAATCCAAAATATGCCCCCTGCCCCTTACTTGTCAATATGGTCGCTTCAGGAAATTTGGGTGTCAAGTCAGGTATTGGATTTTACGATTATCGTGAAAACCCGAAGGACCCAAAGTTGGCTAGCCAGTTTACCCATGATTAACTTACTGGCAGTACTCCTGTATGGCCTTCTCTGCATCAGCCACTTCTAAAGAATTGGCTAATTTAAAGTCACTACAACCGCTGTTTTTTTTGCCAAGGTACACTTTTAAAGCCCCCCGGTAGAGGTATGCTTCTCCCAGTTCTTTATTACTAGAAATAGCATCATTGTAAGCATCCATGGCTTCAGTAGTTTTCCCGACTTTATGGTAAGCCCTTCCAGTCAGGAAGTGTGCCTGGGCACTGTTGGGATTGCTTTCTGCAGCTTGGGAAAAATAAAACGCTGCATCAGCAAAATTTTCGTTTCTAAAATGATATTTCCCCATACTCATGAGGGCATTCATATTTTCAGGATCTAACTCCAGCGTCTTTCTGTAACTATCCAGTGACCTCTCAAACTTACCCATTTCCTCATAAGCTCTCCCTTTGTTGTAAATAGATTCTATATGCTTGGGCTTGTATTCCAAATATTCATCATACTGTTGGATGGCTTTTTCATACTCTCCCTGCTCAAAAAATTGATTTGCCTGTTTGTATTCATCTCCCTCGCAGGAAGCAAAAATGACAGGTATGATACAGAATATAAGTATCCAATATTTTACGCTCATGTTATAAATGTTTCCTTGCAAATATCTCATAAAACATCAACAAATGTCTAAAGGTTTATTGCATAAAGCGAGAAATCTTGGAGTTTTTTTAAAAAAATTGACTTTTAATTATGAATCATAAGTCAAGGCAAAGGAATCGGATGGCTGATTTTATCATTAAGGTAATGAGATTTCTTGTCAAACAGCCACATCATTTTCTCTGAGAGCCTGATTGAGGGAGGTTTTAAAATCCGTACTGGCTTTTCGCTGGCCAATGATCAACGCACAAGGGACATTATATTCTCCAGCGGGAAATTTTTTAGTGTATGAACCCGGGATCACTACCGAACGAGCAGGAACCTTTCCGATGTGGATGACCGGTTCTACACCAGTCACATCTATAATTTTTGAACTAGCCGTTAGGGTGACATTTGCTCCCAATACTGCCTCTGACTCGATATGAACACCTTCTACGAGAATACAGCGTGAGCCAACAAACGCATTATCTTCAACGATAACTGGTTTTGCTTGTGGAGGCTCCAGCACCCCACCAATACCCACACCTCCACTCAAATGGACGTGCTTACCTATCTGGGCACAACTGCCCACGGTAGCCCAGGTATCAATCATGCTTCCTTCGTCAACAAACGCTCCAATATTGACATAAGAAGGCATCATTACCACACCCCGGCTTAGGTAAGCCCCGTAGCGGGCTACGGCATGGGGTACTACCCTTACACCCATCTTGTCATAACCGGTTTTGAGTTTCATCTTATCGTGAAATTCAAAAGGTCCGAGCTCCAACAGTTGCATTTTCTGGATAGGAAAGTAAAGGATGACAGCTTTTTTAATCCAGTCATGGACAATCCATTCTCCGTCAACAGGCTCTGCCACACGCTTGGTACCGCTGTCCAATTCATCAATAATAGATTTAACAGCAATTTTAACATTTTTATCTTTGAGAAGCTGGCGGTTTTCCCAAGCCTTTTCAATCAGATTACGAAGTTCCATGAAGGATTAAAAGAATTTAAATGTGTGACAAAATAAAAACAGTGATCGCCTCAGTACTGAAACCAGTGGATGACACTAGAATGTATGAAAAAATAGGGCTTTCAATGCATCAAACAAACAGATATGAGATAAATATCATAGGTTTTGTATCAAAAAATTTACCGTGTACAGAAGGCATACATTTTTACCCAGCCTTTTCAATGAAACGATCCAGTTTAAAGAGGTTCATTGCTACCTTCAAGCTTCTTCGGCTGTTTATCAGAATTAAGCCGACTTTAATCATTATCTCAACCTATGAAATAATACCGGCTGCTTGGTTGTACAAGCAAATTAGACAGGGATGTAAATTGATTTATGATGTGCGTGAGAACTATGCCCTGAATGTAATGAGCAATGGAAATGGATCTCTGAAATCTAAATGGTGTGCAAGTATCATTCGATGGCTAGAGACACGATTACAGGCCCATGTGTTACTAAATATATTAGCTGAAAAAAGTTATGCTAATGAAACTAATTATTTTAGTAAATTTGAATTCATCCTCAATAAAATGAAAAGAATGAAGTATTATGATCGAAGAGATACTCCTGTAAAACTAGATATAGAGTGTTTAAAGTTGGTTTTCAGCGGTACAATCAGTCTAGATTATGGTGTGCAACAGGCCATACATTTCGTAAATAAAATGATTCAGATTCTTCCTAATATTACAATCACATTCATTGGGCATGTGCCGAACATAGAATTACTAACAAAATTAGTTAGTATTCATGGTAAGCATTTTAATTTTATAATAGATAATTTCCCAATCCCACATGAACGTATACTACAAGAAATTGAAAAAGCGGACATGGGGATTGTTGCCCATCAGCCTACAATAAGTATTAGGAACTGCTTTCCTACGCGTATATATGAATTTATGGCCATGCGCAAACCATTTTTATTGCAGAATCATACTCTATGGACTGGCTACTGTAATCAGTGGGATTGCTGTATACCGCTTGACTTTAATCAGTTTGATGCCCACCAGATTGCAGAACAAATCAGCAGACGCACTTTTTATAAAAAAGGAATTCCCGATGATATTTACTGGGATCAGGAAGAGGTTAAATTACTTAAAGTTTTAGATTCAATTTTTTACACAAAACACTGATTATGATATAGTTATAAATATTTACTAATATTAGATACTAAATTTTTTGCTAAGAATTATTCTATGCTAAAAAAGTGATTTTTACCTAAAGAAGATTGTAACAAAAAAAACTTAAAATGTATATGGCAAAGAAAGTCTGCGGCTAGGATAAGCGGAATTATATACAGATGCTAAGCATCTAAATCCCATTCATTGAGAAGTGTGATTGCATGGTGCGCAGTGAGATCGTATTGACAGGGTACTACCGATACGTAATTGTTTGCAATAGCCCATTCGTCATTATCCTCACCTTTATCAAAGTTGACAAAATTACCTGCCAGCCAGAAGTAACGCCTTCCATTCGGATCAAATCGTTGGTCAAACTCTTCTTGCCATTTGGCGTGGGCCTGACGACAAATTCTAATGCCTCTGATATTTGCGTTTTGCTTGGGGGGAAAATTTACATTTAGTGCAATACCCTTTGGCAAATTTTTTTCCAGTACTTCAGAGGCAATCTTATGTACATATTTTTTAGTATGAGAAAAATCAGCGTCAATATCATAATCACACAGTGAGAAACCAATGGATGGTAGCCCCTCAATCGCACCTTCCACTGCGGCTGACATGGTACCCGAATACAACACGCTGATGGATGTATTACTGCCGTGGTTAATACCACTAACCACCAGGTTAGGACGTCGGTCTTTGAGAATATGGAACTTACCAAGCTTTACACAATCAGCTGGCGTGCCGGAACATTTATACGCTTGTACCTCGCCAAATATATCAGTGCGGGTTAGACGCAAAGTATTACCGATGGTAATAGCATGTCCCATTCCTGACTGAGGACTATCCGGAGCAACAACTACTACTTCTCCGATTTCTTTCATGGTTTCCACCAAAACTTTTATACCTGGCGCTGTTATGCCATCATCATTGGAGACCATAATAAGTGGTTGACTCATAGTATATGGGTAGCGTAAACATCAGGAATTAAGAAGTGAATTGTAGTAAGCAGTGATCCGTACCAGATCTCTATGCCGATCGTGTTTTAAGCGATTTTCTTTGATATATTTTTCTACCTTATCGCGGTGTTTACTTAAAATCTGGTAAAGATCATCTTTCTTCTCATTATACGGGATGATTTCACCCTGTGAATTAAGGAAGTAATAGTCAAAATCCAAACGATAGCGGGTAGCTGGACCATTACCAAAGTAGTTAAAATAGCCGTACTGTGGAGTGGTTTCCTGTACAACTTTTTCCCGGCTGATGAGCGTAAGCGTATTTTCGTACAAAACCTCAAAAATCATGGGTACTCGGTAGTTAGGTCGTATATTGAACGGGAGTGCATAAAACTGGCGATAGCGTCCTATTTCTTCGTCCATAATTTCAAAGAAAAGAATTTTACGGGCGCTAAAAGTACGGATACGGTTATTTACATTGACCTGAATCAGATCTGCTTCAAAATTATACTTGATTTTACCGTCTAGCTTTTCTCCTGACAGTAAAGTGACCTGCCCTTCATGCCATACTTCAGAAGGGAAATATTGTGCCCGTAAGCTGTTAAACTGAGCTGATATAATTATGAAAAATAGAATGATGTATACTTTTTTCATTAATGATGTAAGTATTTTATTATTTAACTGCATTTCAAAGAAAAAAGTATCTTTTACAAACTTAAATT
>CAZZGE010000158.1:0-10852 GCA_964653665.1 uncultured Porifericola sp.
AGATTGTCCGGGAACTCTACGAACTGGATAAGCAGTGGATGGATAAGGTGGCCCGGATTCATCCGGAAGGGCTGGTCAAAGAGGGGCTTAGCGATCACGAATCACTCAAGCCGGTACCGGTAGAGCTAACTGGTACTGCTCATTACCTACAGTGCGCCCGTATCATGCAGAAGTTTGCCAGGGTAATGGAAGACCCGGAAAGTGAGCAAAAGTACCAGCAACTAGCAGAAAAGTTGAAGACCCTGGTCAGAGAGAGATTCTGGGAGCAGCCCGTCAAAGAAGACATCAACCGGCAAACCTTGTTTGCCACCCTGCTTTACTATGACATTGTACCCGAAAGCGAGCTGGAAGCCGCCAAAGATTCTTTGCTCTGTGCGGTCAACAATGCCCCTTCCGGTCACTTTATCACCGGTATTTTCGGTACCAAGTACGTGCTGGAGACGCTTTCTGAATATGCCTCTGCAAACAAAGTGTTTGAGATCGTCAATAGCACTGATTACCCGGGTTGGGGCCATATGATTGACAACGGAGCTACTACCATCTGGGAAACCTGGAAGGAAAGCGATAATGTGTACTCCAACAATCACCCCATGTTTGGCTCAGTGACCGAATGGTACTACCGCTGGCTGGCGGGCATACGGCCTGATCCCGAATATCCTGGTTTTGAAATATTTACCCTGGACCCCTACACACCCCAGGGGCTTGATTCGGTAAGCTGTACCTATCATTCCCCGTACGGTGCCATAGTCTCTAACTGGGAAAAACTGGAAGCTGATACTTTTCGCTATACCCTCGCAGTGCCTGACGGTAGCCAGGCCAATGTACAACTACCACTGAAGCCTAATCAACAAATATTGCTCACCAGCAGTCAGGACAATATTGATCCTGGTACCCTTGATGGACTGGAAACTGGAAGCTTCAGATTGAAGGGTGGGGAATATACTTTTACTATATTGCCAGTGAATGGATAAACCAATAGAAAAAAATAGCACCTCAATGACCAAAAACCTACTTCACATCACGCTCTCAATCTTTCTCTTTGCCGCCTGCTCAGAAGCAGAAGAACCAGAGACCGCGCAGCGAACTAACATACTATTCATCATGTCCGATGATCACGCCTACCAGGCGATCAGTGCTTATTCGGATGAATTGATAGAGACGCCCAATATCGACCGTTTGGCTGACGAAGGGATGCTTTTTACCAATGCTTCGGTGACCAACTCAATCTGTGCTCCCTCCCGGGCCACGATCCTGACCGGGAAGCATACCCACATCAACGGTAAGATTGATAATGTCATGCCCTTTGATACTACGCAGATTACCTTTCCCCAGCTTTTTCAGCAAGCAGGCTACGAAACTGCTATGTATGGCAAGCTGCACTTTGGCAATAACCCCAAAGGCGTAGATGATTTTATGATCCTGCCGGGGCAGGGCAGCTATATCAACCCCCGTTTTATCACTCCTGAAGGCGACACTACCATTACGGGCTACGTCACCGATATCATCACCGACCTGACCATTGACTGGCTGGACAACAAAAGAGATGAAGAAAAGCCCTTTATGATGATGTACCTGCACAAAGCACCGCACCGCGCCTGGTGGCCCAGTCCGGAAAAGTTCAAGGAGTTCTCTACCAAAACGTTTCCCGAACCTGAAACGCTGTTTGACGATTACAGCAACCGGGGTACTGCTGCCAAAGAAGCGGCTATGACCATCTCGGATGAAATGCTGCTGAGCTACGATAATAAGGTGCTACCCCGAGCCATCTCCACTGTTGCAGTAAACGATGACTCTCGCAATGTACGATATTTTAAGGGCAGTGAATATCCCCGAATCAACGAAGCGCAAAGCCAATTATACCAACCTATTCTGGACTCTATCGCGGATTCCTTTGAGACGAACTGGCCAGAAATGACCGATAGGGAGAAAACGAGCTGGAAGTACCAGCGTTACATGCAGGACTACCTGGGCTGTATTTCTTCGGTAGATGACAATGTAGGTCGTGTGCTGGACTATCTGGATGAGAGCGGACTGGCTGAAAATACAATTGTTGTTTACACATCCGACCAGGGATTTTATTTGGGTGAGCATGGCTGGTTTGACAAAAGATTTATCTACGACGAATCTTTTAAAACGCCTCTTCTGATCCGCTGGCCCAACGAAATTGACGCCGGCACCACCACTGAAGAAATGGTGCAGAACCTGGATTTTGCCCAGACCTTACTGGAGGCGGCTCAAATACCTGCCCCTGATGATATGCAGGGAGAAAGCCTGATGCCCCTGCTGAAAGGCGATACCGATAGCTGGACCCGTGAAGCCGTATATTACCACTATTACGAATATCCCGGCGCGCATTCAGTGAAGCGGCACTACGGCATTGTCACCAAAGACTTCAAACTTGCCCATTTCTACTACGATGTGGACGAGTGGGAGCTATACGACCGGAAAAATGATCCGCAGGAGATGAAAAACGTCTATAATAATCCGGTATATTCCGAAGAACTGGCCCGCCTCCATAAGGAGCTCAATGAGCTAAGAGCCAAGTACAAGGATTCGGAAGAACTGGATGAAAGATACATAGAGCTTTACAATAAGTGATGGAATATTTTTCGTCTATGACTACCGTAATCTGGATTATCCTGGTGCTGTTATTGGTGTTTTTTGTGTACGTCCTGTATAGCGACGTGATCAAGCATAAGAAATTACTCGAGAATATCAGCACCCTGAAAACCGCTATCATTGGCTTTGTAGTCAACTTTTTTGATGTGCTGGGTATCGGCGCTTTTGCACCCCAGACCGCTTTACTAAAATTTACCCGACAAACCGAAGACCGGGCACTCCCCGGTACTTTGAATGTTGCTAACACGATACCCGTTCTTATACAAGCGTTGATCTTTATCCAGATCGTGGAAGTAGAGTCTGTAACACTGGTGAGTATGCTACTGGCTGCCATGGCTGGTGCCGTTTTGGGGGCTGGCATCGTGTCTCGCTTAGCCGTAAAGAAAATTCAGATAACCATGGGCATAGCCCTGCTGGTGACGGCCTTTTTTATGCTGGCCGGGCAAATGAACTGGATACAGGGTGGAGGAGAAGCGATAGCACTGACTGGTGGGAAGTTAGCTGTAGCCGTGAGCGTCAATTTCCTGCTGGGCTCCCTGATGACGGTAGGTATAGGGTTATACGCTCCCTGCATGGCCTTGGTATACGCTTTGGGTATGTCACCCCTGGTAGCTTTTCCTATTATGATGGGGTCATGCGCTTTTTTGATGCCCCCTGCCTCCGCCAAATTTATCAGGGAGAAAGCCTACAACCGAAAAGCAGCTGTTGCAATGGCGATACCCGGGGCTATCGCAGTGCTGATTGCTGCATTGGTGGTAAAGTCACTACCACTGGACGCCCTCCGCTGGGTAGTAATCGTGGTGATCCTCTATACTGCAGCCGTCATGTTTAGGTCTGCCCGGCAAAAAGAAAGTGTCGCCGTTACTGAAACAGCCAGCCAGCAGACGATCTGAGAATAGTCAAGTCAATGAATCAAACAATAATTAAATGCTTTAGCACTGTCCTTTGCCAGCTTACAATACTTATCATAGGCTGTAATCTGGAACAGGAGCAGGCCAGTAAAAATCCAGCCTTGGACAACGGTCCGGATGCACATGCGCCACTCAACGTACTGCTTATCACTGCTGACGATCTCAACTACAATTCAGTGGGCGTCTACGGATGCGAAATTCCCGACATTACACCCAATATTGACCAACTGGCCAGTGAGGGCATGCGGTTTACCAATGCTTACGTGAACATTGCCATTTGTCAGCCCAGTCGGCAGTCTATTCTGACAGGTAGGTACCCGCATAGGAATGGTGCCCCGGGATTTGACCCTATTGCTCGTGACGTCCCTACTTTACCGGAAGAACTGCACAAAGTCGGTTACCTGAACGCCATTATCGGCAAGGAAGAACACTATAAACCGGTGGATAAATTTTTCTGGGACTACGTAATCAGGGAAGAGGATGTGGCCGATGGATTGGGAATAGGCCGCGACTCAGCATTGTATTATAAATACACCCTTAAGTTTCTCAAGCGTGCCAGAGATCAGAAGAAGCCTTTTTTCTTGAATGCGAACGCCCATGATCCCCATCGCCCGTTTGCGGGGAGTGAGCAGGAAATGCGGCAGTGGGGTGAAGACTTACCTTCTGTAACCCGTACCATTGCTCCGGAAGACATCACTGTGCCTGACTTCCTTCCTGACCTTCCCGAGGTGAGAAAGGAAATGGCTGAGTACTACACCTCGGTATATCGCTGTGACCAGGTAGTAGGCGGCATTCTACAAGCCCTGGAGGATAGCGGGTTTGCCGATCATACCCTGGTGCTGTTTATCAGTGATAATGGTGTTTCCATACCCTTTGCCAAAGGAAATTGCTACCTGAACAGTAATAAAACCCCCTGGATCGTGCGGTGGCCCGGACAACTGGCTCCCGGCACGGTGGATAGTACCCATTTTGTTTCAGGCATAGATTATATGCCTACGGTGCTGCATGCCCTTCATCTCTCCAAAACTTCCGGAATGGATGGTTACTCTTTTCTCCCAGTTTTGCAGGGCAGGCAGCAGCCCCGCCGGGATAAAGTTTTTACCCAGCTCCATAAACTGTTCTCCGGTAGAAAGTATCCCATGCGTGCCGTACAGCAGGGCAGGTACGGATACATCGTCAATTTCTGGGCTGATGATGAATTTATATTTACCGGCGATGCCCTCAGTGGCAGAACTTACCGGGCCATGCGAGAAGCTGCCGATGCCAATGATCAGATCAGGGACAGAGTAGACTTGTTGAGATACAGGGTGAAAGAAGAATTATATGACCTGCAGGAAGACCCCGATGCTTTAACGAACCTGATAGATCATCCGGAACTGGAAGAAGAGAAGCAGTATCTGAAGGAGTTACTATTCAGAGAAATGAAGAGGAGTCAGGATCCGCTCCGGGAAGAATTCGCGAAAAGATTTTTAGACTAATTAAGATAATCAACTACCTAATCATATATGTTGAGAAAGCCCTATATATCATTCTCTGAAGCGCCAATGCTGGCAGCCGTGGCCAGCCTGATAATCTTGCTTCAAGGCTGTAATCAGATACCGTCGGAAGTAGAAGAGAAGCAGCCCAATATCATCTTCATCCTCACTGATGATCAGCGCTGGGATGCCCTCGGCTACGCGGGTAACGAGATTATCCAGACGCCGCATATGGATCAACTGGCCAGTGAAGGGCTGTATTTTAAAAACGCTTTTGCCACAACTCCGATCTGTGCGGCCAGTCGCGCTACGCTACTGACCGGCCTCTACGAGCGCACCCATGATTATACTTTCGGCAAACCCGAGTTGGACAATCGTTACATGTACGACAGCTATCCTTATTTGCTGAAGAAGGCAGGATATCGCACCGGTTTTGTGGGTAAGTTTGGCGTCAAAGTCAATGAAGGGATTGAAGACTCACTGTTTAGTACCAGCGTCAAGACCTATTTTCCTTACCATAAAGATGTTGATGGAGAGCAGGTACACCTGGCGGATATCAATGGAAACCACGCCATTGATTTTATCAAAGGCAGCAAAGAAGCGCCTTTTTGCCTGTCGCTCTCCTTCTGGTCGCCTCATGCCGACGATGGAGCCGAGGAGCAATATTTCTGGGCTAATTATGTGGATAGCTTGTACGTGGATGATGAAATCCCGCTACCGGAGACAGCCGATCCAGCTTTCTTTGCAGCGCTTCCGCAGTTTTTAAAAACCAGCATGAACCGCAAACGCTGGTACTGGCGCTACGATAGCCTGGAAAAGCGACAGCGGATGGTCAAGGGCTACTACAAGATGATCAGTACCGTAGACCATGTGCTGGGCAGAATACAAAGCACCTTAGAGGAAGAAGGCCTCGCCAATAATACTGTGATTGTATTTATGGGCGATAACGGCTATTTTTTGGGGGAGAGAGGCTATGCCGGCAAGTGGACGCTGCATGAGCATTCCATCCGGGTGCCGCTGATGATTTATGATCCCCGGCAGCCCTTAGACGAACGGGGAAAAACCTTTGACGAAATGGTGTTGAACGTAGACGTAACGCCGACGATTCTGAATCTGGCAGGTGTAGAGGTGCCCGAAAGCTATCATGGAGAAAGCCTGACGGCTTTTTATGGAGATGAGCCAGCGCAATGGCGCAAGCAGATATTTTTGGAGCACCGCCTGGAAGGTAATCCACTACTGATCAAGACCGATGGGATAAGAGATGATACCTGGAAATTTATCCGTTACGACGATCATCCTGATTTCATAGAACTTTACAACCACCGGGAAGATCCTATGGAAACCAATAACCTGGCTTATGATGAAAATTACGCTGATAAAGTAAAGGATTTTGAACAGGCATGTGATTCCATTGCTCGTAAGTTCGTCTCGGAGCGTGTACATTAAAACAATCTCAAATCATGAAAAATAGTCTGAATTTCCTCCTATCCGCCGCTATCATCCTGGCTTTAGGCGGGTGTAATAATGATACTCAGCCCCAGCAGAAGCCCAATATCGTATTTATTATGATTGATGATCTCGGCTGGACAGATACCGGCTACATGGGCTCATCATATTACGAAACCCCCAATATTGATCTTCTGGCACAAGAAGGAATGATTTTTACCAATGCCTATTCCAATGCCGCAAATTGTGCTCCTACCCGGGCTAGCTTACTAAGTGGTCAGTATTCACCGCGTCATGGCGTGTTTACCGTGGCCAGACCCGACCGGGGTGAGGCCGAAGATCGGAGGCTTATACCCACTGAAAACTCCAGAAAAATCTCACTGGACAAAATTACCATCGCCGAAGCACTGCAGTCAGCCGGATATACCAGTGCATCCATTGGTAAGTGGAACGTAGGTAATTCTCCCGAAGAGCAGGGTTTTGATGTAGGTTTGGACAGAGGAGATTTTGGTTACGGCTGGGAGCACTTTAATGAAGATGGGGAATACCTGGCTGACAAGCTTACCGATGTAGCAGTAGATTTTATCACTGAGCATCAGGATACGTCATTTTTCCTCTATCTGAACCACCACGCTGTACATACCCCGATTGAAGCTAAGCAAGAGCTTATTGCCAAGTATCAGAAAAAAGAAGCAGAGGGATGCCACAGTAATCCCGAGTACGCGGCTATGGTAGAAAGTGTAGATCAGAGTGTGGGCAAAATCAACCGAACCCTGGAAGATCTGGGTATCAGCGAAAACACAATTCTTATTTTTTACTCTGACAATGGCGGACACGGCACTTACACCTGTCAGCGGCCGTTGAGAGGTGGTAAAGGTATGTACTACGAGGGAGGCATTCGCGTACCCATGTTTGCCTACTGGCCCGGTCAGATTGATGCCGGATCAACCACTGAAGAGCCGGTGATTAGCACTGATTTTTACCCGACTTTCCTTGATATAGCCGGAACCAATTCCCCGGACGATTATCAACTGGATGGAAAGAGCCTGTTGCCACTTTTTGAAGGAAATCCATCTGACGACCAAGACGCCCTCTACTGGCACTTTCCCGCTTACCTAGAATCCTACGAAGGTCTGCAGTCTGACTCGCGGGATACTGTTTTCAGAACGCGTCCCGTTAGTGTCATTCGTGAAGGTGACTGGAAATTATTGATGTTCCACGAAGAGTGGGTACTAGATGGAGGAAGAGAAAATCTGGATAGCAACAATGCTGTAGAACTATACAACCTGAAAAATGACCTGAGTGAATCTAACAACCTGGCTACCAGTGAGCCTGAGAAAAGAGACGAATTACTGAACCAGTTAATTGACTGGCAGCAAGCAATAAGTGCCCCTGTACCTAATCAGCCAAATGATGCATATATCCAAAGTTAGTCGGTTTTTAAGATTAAACATCCTCAGCGTGTTAGCGCTAATTGCAATGGTAGGCTTTACCCGGTGCGATGCTCCTGAAGAGAAAGTCCTGCAAAGTGATTTGGAAAAAGGTTTTGTAAACCTGGCTACTGAAAACAGGGCCCTGGCGCTCTGGCCCTGGCTGAATGGATATGTAGATACGACTCAGCTCGTCTATGAACTGGAAGAGATGAAAGAGAAAGGCATGCGGGGAGCCATCATCTGGGACATTGGTGCTCTGGCCGACCCGGACGGTATAATTCCTGAAGGGCCTGAATTTTTAGGAGAGCAGTCGCTGGAGTATGTGTCACTGGCACTCAATACCGCTGACCGCCTGGGGTTGGATTTGGGCATGGTAGCATCCAGTAGCTGGAATGCTGGCGGGGTATGGGTGGATTCAGCAGATGCCAGCATGCAGTTACTCAGCACCAGTGAGACCGTACAAGGGCCTTCACGCAAAACCATAGACATAGGCGTGCCTTCAAGCCAAAGAGGAGAAGCAAGTCGTTACGCGCTGCTCACCTCCCTGGCGATACCCCATTCTAAAGATAAATTGATTGGTAACCCTGAACAGAACACAGTTATTCTGGACGAATTTACAACCAACAGCCAGCAAATCGTCTGGGAGGTGCCCGAAGGCAGGTGGGAGGTTCTCTCATTCTTCATGGCTAATACTGGGCAAAATCTGGTGGTCCCCAGTCCTAACTCCAGCGGGCTGGTCATTGACCACCTGAGCGAAAAAGCCACTAGGCTTCATTTTGATAGTATGCTGACCAGATTGGATAAAATCAGTACGCCTGAAAAGCATTTGAAGTTCCTGATGCTGGATAGCTACGAAGTATGGCCGATGAAGGATTGGTCGCCACAACTCATTGCTGAGTTTACGGATCGTTATGAATATGATCCCCGTCCGTATCTGCCCCTGCTGCTGGAGCATCATGCTAAGGACAGTATCGTTGCGGAGCGATTCAGAGGAGACTATAGCCGATTGGTCAGTGATATGATGATAGAAAACCATTTTGGCCAGTCCGTTGATATTGCGGATAAGTATGGAATAGAAATGTTGACTGAGGCAGGGCACGGTGGTTATCCCCGGGTGGATCCTTTGAAAGCTTTGGGGCATTCACATATCCCGATGGGCGAATTCTGGAACCGCAGATGGTTCTGGGTAACCAAAGAAGCGGCCAGTGCTGCCCATATTTATGGACTGAAAGTGGTTGCCTCAGAGTCGCTTACTGGCTGGAACCACTGGCAACAGGGTCCGGCAGATTTTAAGCAGCTCATTGATATCGCTTTTTGCCAGGGCCTGAATCAGGTGGTTTTTCACACCTTTGCCCACAATCCTCAGACCGCCGGCAAACCGGGTTTTGTGTACCATGCCGGAGAGCATGTCAATGTCAATGCTACCTGGTGGGAAATGTCCCGGCCTTTTATGGATTACATCGCGCGTAGTTCTTATCTGCTGAGGCAGGGGAATTTTGTGGGCGACGCCTGCCTGTACTACGGTGATCAGGCGCCTAACTTGGTGCCACCCGAGCGCATAGATCCCAATATTACCCCCAGATTTAGCGAGCATACCTGTCTGCACTGTGGAAAGCCTAAACCAGTAGACCCAGGAGATATGGAAGGCTATGACTTTGATTATATGAACGCTGACATCATCGTGAACGCCATGAAGGTAGAAGATGGTCGGCTGGTGTTGCCTTCCGGTCAATCTTATCGAGTGATGCAACTGCCTGACCGTGTGGATATTTCGCTGGATGTGCTGAGGCGTTTGAAAGAACTGGTCAACGCTGGAGCAGTAATCGTCGGTAGAAAACCGGAAAGAACAACTTCGCTACAAAACTATCCGGCCAGTGACGAGGAAGTGAAAGCCATCGCCGATGAATTGTGGAGCGGGATAGACGGACAGACGGTATTTTCAAATACCTACGGAGCCGGTAAAGTCTACTGGGGGAAGCCCCTCAAAGACGTATTGGTTGAACTGGGCGTACGTCCTGATTTCATAGTAGAAGGTTCTGATGCCAGTCAGCATTATATAGACTACATTCACCGACAGACAGAAACAGAAGATATATACTTTGTCTCTAACAGCAGCCGGGCAGCAGGAAGTGTGACCTGTACTTTCCGGGTATCTGAGGATAGAGTTCCTGAACTATGGGATGCTGAGACTGGCCTGGTACAGAGCGATGTAGCTTATACTGAAACCGAAAACGGAATCAGTATTGACCTGCTACTTTCCCCGCTTTCCTCTCGCTTCGTGATTTTCCGCAACAAGGCAGCAAAAAATAGCGAAAGTGACAACGTCAACCATTTACAGTTTGCCATTACCAGAACCGATGCCTCCGAATCTATTGACATTAGCAGCGACTGGCAGCTTCGCTTTGACAAAGCCATGGGTGGGCCTGAATCTTATGCCATGCCACAGCTATCGAATTGGGCCGATAGCGAGTTGGAAGGAGTGAAGTACTATTCGGGTACCGCCGAATATACCAGGACAGTTACTATTGAAGAAGAGCTTATCTCCCAGGCGAAAGAGATTTACCTTGGCTTTGAGGATATCCAGGAAATTGCCCGGGTGTATGTCAACGGTCGGGATTGTGGTATTATCTGGACGCCACCTTACCAAGCCAACATCACGGAATATGTGCAACCCGGCGAAAACCAAATCACCGTACAGGTTACCAATACCTGGAACAACCGTATCGTAGGCGATATGCGAAATTCTGAGGCTAAAAGCTACACCAATACCAACGCAACTTCCCGGTTTGATGCCGACCAGCCCTTACTCAAATCCGGATTAATGGGATATGCTGAAATATTTATTCTAGACTAGTAAATAATTCAAGTTGCGGAAAATGATTTACTGCAAGTAAAAGCAAAGATGAACAGTATGACCTTGAGCAGAAACCCTTCTGGGGTTACGGCATGGATCTTAGCTGGTAAATGA
>CAZZGE010000159.1:0-10843 GCA_964653665.1 uncultured Porifericola sp.
TGAGTGCTATGGTTCTTTCTGCTATGATTTATTCCCTTACCATCATTATTTTTAAGCGAGAATCAAACAAATACGGAGGATACGAAACTACGTTTTTCCAAAATCTGATAGGAGGTATATTTTTTTTGCCATTTCTTTGGCATGAGGAGGCTCATTACAGTGTAGGTCAGGTAAGTCTGGGCATTGTGTATGCTTTTTTAATAGGCATTGTAGCTTTTGGGCTATATTTTTCTGCACTCCGGCAGCTCAAAGCTTCTACCATTTCATTTATGTCTTATTTGGAAGTCGTGGTAGCTACATCGTTTGGAGTGTTTCTGTTTGGCGAGACACTTAGCTGGAATATCATGGTGGGAGGGAGCCTTATTATCATTTCTACCATTATGCTCAAAAAGCAGTAATCAGTGCGTTTCGTAGATGAATTCAGGTTCTACCACTTCTACCAGTCCTTGCTCATTGATATGACTTAGCTTCACATTTTTCAGCTCATTAATCAGAAGCGGGTCATACTTGGCCACCACACGTACATAGTTTTCGGTGAAGCCCTGCATCATACCATCACTCACATCATCCTCAAAAAGTACAGTGCCCTCACGTTCCAGGTTATCTTCATAAAACCGACGTCGCTTCTTCTCGGACAGAATTCTCAGCATTTTAGAACGACGACTCCGCTCTTTCCTGGGAACGACATTTTTCATTTCGGTCGCCGTAGTATTGACGCGTTCAGAATAGGTAAAAACATGCAGATACGAGACTGGTAGTTCATTCAAAAAATGGTAAGTATCCAGAAAATCTTCTTCTGTTTCACCAGGAAACCCAACGATGACATCTACGCCAATGCAAGCGTGCGGCATGCATTGTTTAATCTTTTTCACCCGGTCTACATATAGTTCGCGTAAATACCGCCGGTGCATCAGGCGCAGAATCTTGTTGGACCCTGACTGCAAAGGAATATGAAAATGAGGAACAAAACGACGTGACTGGCTCACATAATCAATGATTTCATTGTTCAGCAGGTTGGGTTCAATAGAAGAAATTCTGATTCGTTCAATTCCCGCTACAGCATCCAGTTGTTTGACCAGATCAGTAAACCTTGCTTTACGCTTGCCCTCTATGATACCAAAATCGCCAATGTTAACGCCGGTCAGCACTACTTCTTTTACATTGGTAGCTGCAATTTCCCAGGCAGATGCTACAATGGAGCTTATACTATCGCTACGGCTTTTACCCCTGGCCAGCGGAATCGTACAAAACGCACAATGGTAATTACAGCCGTCCTGCACTTTTAGAAAAGTGCGTGTACGATCATTGATGGAATAAGAATGCTGAAAAGTATTGGCTTCCTGCACCTCCGAAGCGATAATCTTAGTCTGACCGTCGTGACGAAAGCCATCCAGCAAATCAAGCAAACGAAATTTTTCGGCGGCTCCCAGCACTGCATCCACGCCCGGAATTTCTGATATTTCTTTGGGCTTGAGTTGAGCATAACAGCCGATGATGCAGACATATGCGTCAGGAGAAATGGTACGAGCCTCTCGTACCACTTTACGACACTTTTTGTCAGCGTTGTCAGTTACTGAGCAGGTGTTGATGATAAAAATATCGGGCCGGTCATGGAACTCCACTTTACGGTATCCGCGCTTCTCAAACATGCGCCCAATGGTGGAAGTCTCAGAAAAGTTGAGTTTACAACCTAGGGTGTAAAAGGAGACTGAACGAGGCTGTTTTTCCATTTCGCAAATTTATGCAATTTGAATTTAGGTAAAAATAACCGGTAGGCTTCAAACAAAGTTTCCTTCATCTGACAATATGTAAGTCCCTCTTCAGTCAATCTAAAGCAAATAAGACATAGTAAAAATTAGAGATTACTTCTATGCACGACTTGCTTCGGGGCCTTCGTTTAAGAACCTACTCAGGACTTATTTCGCGAAGAACATTCTTTAAATCATCTGCGTAATTCTGCAGATAGGTAGGAATTGCCTCTTTTCTGGTATCTAACAAGAATTCATAAATAACACCAGACTCACTAAAACTAAGATAAATACCTCCCTGATCAAGACAATCAGGACAGCCGATGGTGGCATCGCTTTCTTCAATGATTTGGTTGGGTAGTGTATCTGCAAGCCGTTTCGCTAACTGAAAGTCTTTACCTGGTAGCTGCATCCGTTCTGCATTTAGTAGATCCAAATCCTTTCCCGTAGATGGATTTTCCTGACTTTTCAGTCTATACAGCATTCTTTCCTGCATATCCAGCAAATAATAATTCACACAATTGTGTTGGCAAAGACCAGCAAAGGTTCCGAAAACAAGATAAGAATCTGATAGCGATCGGTTGGCTATTTGCTCTTCCTCACAAGATGCAAGAAGCATCACGGATACTACAAATCCATAAAATATTGCCTTTACTTTCATGACTAGTAGGTTTATCTTTTGTGTCAGTGACCCGGTTGTCAAGAAAATGGTTGGAAGAAAAATTCTAAATCACCTACCTAAAATTAAAGGTTAGTAAACGTTAAAAACTAAGCTTTCGGCCAGTGGGTTTCAATGCCCTGCATTCTCACAAAATTCTGGAATTCTTTTAGCAACTCACTTTTTTCTCGCACAGCCGACGGCATGACTTTTTTCTTACGGGCATAACTGACCAGTAACCCGACAGCTTCTCCGATACTCCACTCTACGGGATGAAGACGGTAACACCCATTGGTGATATGGGTGGTACCGATATTTTTGTTAGCAGGTAGTAGGTTGGTCATTCGCTGGGGTAGCAAAGCTCCCAAAGGAATCTGAAACGGCAGTGATCCAAAATCAATGTAGTTGTTACCAGCACTGCTGGGGTGCAGGTCAATATGGTAGTAGCCCACGCCGACGCTATCGTAAAAACTGGCGGCTGTTTGTGCCTGTTCACCGCTGGCTACCATGGCTCGATTGGCTTTCCCTACATGCTCTTCCAACACTGTGAACTGTGCTTTGATACGGCGAGATTCCCTCACGTAGGGGTATTTCGCCAGACCGTCTTGGGTGCCCATCATATCGGGTCTCAGTCGTATTCCTGACCAACCGGCTCCTCCATCCGGACGGGGAGCTTCCGTTTGCAGCCAATACAGCAGTGACAGGCTCAATTGCTTACTTTGATCAATATGCTTACGAAAGGTATCTGCTGATACATCAATCAGGTTGCCAAGCATATAATCATTCTGGGGCCAGTTAACGATAGTGATATCCCCGGGATAGAAGCCAGGGGTAAAGTTATTTTTGTTAATAATTTTGCGATAGTTCCAGAGATTAAGCATATCTCCGGTAGGCATACCTTCCGGATGAAAACCCAGCTTTTTTGGCTCAAGCGTAGAAGGATTGGAGTAATAAAGCGATAAAATTTTGCCCGGCCAGGGAGGCGTCAAATCCGGAGTGTGTTGCCTCCAGAAATCGTAGTTTTTGGGTTTTTCTATCACATGTTCTTCATCCGGAACGTAGTCCATTGCAAAGCAATAGGTGAAAGCCTGCTGGTTTGCAGCATTCGCCACCTCTGGAGCGTGTAGTTCCCCGGTTTCGCTTTTTGCCTCAGCCCCTGTTACATATTCGGTTCCGCTCAAAGGGAGCAGATCACCCAGTTCGGTAGCATCCACAAAATAATCAGCAGTCAAGGATACTTCGTCTCCGGAAAGCTGGTGTTGCAGTGTTACTGCTTGCACAGTATCGCCATTTACTTCGGCCCCTAAGACCTTACGATGCAACAGCATTTTCAACTGCCCGGCACTGAGGTAGGGCATCAGCATGGCCTCCATCACCGCTAATGCCACTTTAGGTTCATGACAAAGGCGCGAAACCGCTCCGTCGCCAGGATTTAGATATTCTTTATTGCGGGCAGAGGTAATCAGAGGATAGTGGTCGCGATAGTAATCACGAATCTGATTTCGGAAGTCCCGATACAGTTGGGTGGCACCGTGAGTTTCTATCCACTGATGTTCATCGGGAGGTACGCCCTGTTGCGTCACCTGACCCCCAATCCAGTCGGTTTCTTCAGTAAGAATGACCTGCAAGCCATTTCTTAGGGCTCCCATGGCAGCAGCAAAACCTCCCATACCCCCTCCAATTACTACTACATCCGCTGACATCTCTCTGATTGCATTTACAGTTGAGGAGGAATCGGCGTATAGCCTGCTAAAGGGCGAAGAAGCCAGTAAGCTTCCTGCGGCAGGCATCGTCCCGATAAAACTTCTTCGATTCATTTACCTTTTTTTATGCTAAAATAAGAAAGCATTTACAGATGCATAATTTCGTGTTAAGTGAGGTGTAAATAAAAGTATTCATGAAATGTAGCTTCACAACTACAATATGCAGGTGTGTTTGAAATATAAATAGGTAGAGATAAGTATATTTTTCTGGTAATTTGTCATATTAGTTTTCTAGTTTATTCTGATTCAAAAGCTTTCGTAGCTCAGTATCGCAATTTGCAATAACCAAATCTATTTTCGCTCAAATGAATTTCAAGTTCGCAGTCTTATTAACTTTTGTTTTACTAAGTCAATCTTTCGTATTTGCCCAAAACACATACCCTAACCGCACTGTCAAAGTATTTCTTGATTGCAATGTGTGCCCACAGCAATTTATTCGGCAAAATGTAGATTTTGTTGATTTTGTTAGAGACAGACAGGTAGCTGACATTCATTTGCTGATCACCCGGCAGTACCTGGGTGGAGGCGGCAGGGAGTACCAACTGGACTATAAAGGCCTGAATGATGACTACGAGATGCAGTTTGATTATACCATTCAAACTTACGCAGCTGATACCCGAATTGAAATCCAACAGAAACTGACCAATGCTATCAAGTCGGGTCTTATGCCCTATGTGGTGAGTAAAACACCGGTTGAGTTGATCGTAGAACGGGAGGCACCCCCCGCCGAGGCAACTGAAAACTCGGTTGATGACCCCTGGAACAACTGGATCTTTGAGGTAGCTGGATCATTGGACTGGGAACAAGAAAGTAATCAAAAAGAGTATGAACTGGATGGTCAGGTAGAAATTGACCGTACTACCGAAATATGGCGGATTCGCAGTGAATTTGAGATTGAGTACGAAGTCAATGAAGTACAACAGGATTCACAAATGCTGGTGTCCAGTCTCAAACGCTCAGGAGCAGATGTTTCAGTAGTCAAAAGTATTACAGATCACTGGTCGGCAGGTTTATTTTTAGGTGCCAGTTCCAGTACATTTAACAACATTGAATTCGGCAGTAGGCTACAGGGTGCCATAGAATATAGTTATTTTCCCTATCAACTTTCGGCTACCAAAGAGCTCACTTTTGCCTACCTGGTTGGCCCTCGTTTTTTTGATTATTGGGAGCCTACTATATTTGAAGAGACCAGAGAGAGGTTGATGAGTCAGGCGATTCGTATAAATTTTGAAATGCGACAGCCATGGGGTCAGATTGATTCTCGGCTAATTGGATCTCACTACTTCCATGATTTTAGTAAAAATCGGCTGGAATTTTTTTCTTATCTGTCCATAAGGATAATAAAAGGATTATTTTTCCGCATTGGAGGAGAAGCTGAACTGATTAACGATCAGATTTATTTACCCCAGCGAAATGTTTCTATTGAGGAGATACTGCTACAGCGGCGAGCGCTCGCCACCAACTTCCGGCTTGAGTTTCGGGTAGGTGTGGCCTACACTTTTGGATCAATTTATAACTCAATAGTCAATACCCGCCTGTGAAATCTAAATATGTAAACTTCGCATTCTGAAGATACTATCAGGATGCTCACGTATGCCATGCATGGCGTACAGTTTATTTTCTTTAATCATTCCGGTCATTTTATCGGTAAGGAGGTGCATTTCCTCCAGGTCCCGGGCTGTACTTAGAATAGTTTCTTTCCAGCTCCCTGGAATGACATGAGCATCATAGTATCCAAAAATTTTGTACTGAAGATCTTTGTAAGTTTTCATAATAAAAAAAATTTAAGGGAGATAATTTATCAATAATTTACTGAGTTTCTTTTTATTACCAGCTTGAAAGAAAGCTACTTTTCAGTAAAAAACTGTTATGTGAGTTGAATTTTAACTAACTCATACACAATACAATAAGCTCATGAGCTTGTTTTTTGTTCCTGATCTTTGACCTAAAAAATTATAAGATATGACGAGCCTTTCAGCCTTTAAAGAAAGTTTGCGTGAGAAGAAACCCCGAACGGAATATTCCTATTTATTGCAAGCTCTGTGGTGGGATGCTCAGGATAATTGGGAGAAAGCCCATGATATCGCCCAAAATATACTTAGCAACGATGGATCCTGGATTCACGCCTATCTTCATCGTAAAGAAGGAGATCAATTCAACGCAGATTACTGGTACAGGCGTGCCGGACGGAATCGTTTTGAAGGTTCTTTTGAGGATGAATGGCAAGAAATGGTAACACATTTTTTAGCCTAACAAGTCTAAACTCTGATAAGCCCTTTACATGTTAATGGGAAATAGGGACTCTTCAGAATTTTTTGCTTGTAATAAGGAAACTGCTCACCTGAAAGCTCCCTAAACACGTAATACTACATTTATTTTTCAAGCACCGTAAACTCCACTCGTCGATTGACTTGCCGGTTTGCATCACTATCATTAGGCACTTCCGGCTTAGACTCGCCGTAACCTCTGGCGGTCAGGCGAGATGGGTCAATCCAATGTTGCGAAAGATAATTGACTACGGATTCTGCCCGACCATGGGAGAGTTGCTGATTATAGGAATCAGTGCCCCGGTCATCGGTATGGCCACCAATTTCAATTTTTAGTTTAGGGTTTTCTTTTAGAAACTCAACCACTTTGTCTAGTTCCGGAAAAGACTCGGGTCTGAGATCTGTTTTGTTGTAATCAAAGAAAATGTTATTCAATCGTACCGATACTCCTACTTCAATAGGCTTCAGAAAAATCTCCTGATATACTGTAGTGTCCGCTTCAATGGGTCCTTTTACAAAAACACTATCAGTTTTGGCAAAATATCCCTCGGCTTTGACCTCTAATATATAGAGTGCTGTGTCGGGTAATTGTGTACTAAAAGTACCGTTGTCAGCCCCGCTTTCAATTTTGCCTATTTCATTTTTTGAAGTTTTGTATATCACACTGGCTACCACTGGTTCCCAGTTTTTTTCATTGATCACTGCGCCCGAAAGCGTAATTTTTGGCTCTTCTTTGATAATCCTTTTGAGTGAATAAATATCCAGATGCCCTCCGTCTGCCGACATGAATGCCCTGGTTGTAAAAACCAAAGTATCGTTTAAACCCACTGCGTAATAACCGTCAAATCCTCCCGTATTGATGGGTTCACCTATGTTTTCCGGCTCTGACCACTGTAGCCAGCTGTCGTCTTTTCTTTCCGTAACGTAAACGTCCATTTTGCCCATACCTCCTCCCCGGTTACTGGCAAAGTACAGGGTTTTGTTGTTGGGAGCCAGATAAGGGCCAAACTCGTCCATATGTGTATTCAGGCAGCTAATCAGTTGGGGACGAGACCAGTTATTATTCTCCTGGTGAAAGCTGACATAAAGATCACTGTATTTACTTTTCGGCTTTTCACTGAAGTAGATGATGAGCACATTTTCGTCATAAGACATGAATGCACCGTTGAAGTATCCTTCGTTCATCTTTTCAAAGTCCTCTATGTCAAGATGAGTAGGTTTTTGCCATTCGTTATTTACTTTTTCGCAGATGGAAAAACCTGCATCGTCTTTTCCTTTTCCACCCCGAATCAGTAGTTTTTTTCCGTCCATGGAAACGCTCATCACCTGATTGTATTGATTGCGATTGAATGGTTTGTCCATGTGAATAGCCTTGGACCAATGACCATCTTTACCTTTAACTGAGTACCATATGTCCTGGGTTTTTTCTGCACCGTAGGTATTTTCGGGATGATTAGAAACTGTAAAATAGAGTGTCTGCCCGTCGGGTGAAATGACCGGAGCAGAGTCATGGTAAATGCTATTTACCTTTTTACCCAGGTTAACTAATTCGAATTCATCAGCTTGCTGAGCTACGAGTGGATTGAGTATAAGCAAGCAAGTGATAGTAAGGATACCTATTTTGCAAAACATAGAGATCAAATCATTTGATAATAGCTCAAAAGTAGATGATCACTACCTGATACGCGCACTACAATCATATCATTTATTACACTAATGATTATATTTTAAATAAATATATTTATATAATAGTTTTGTTCAATTCATTATTTCACTTTTCATGAATTCAAGAGGTTATTTTAAAAGGAGTGATAGGGTAAAATTAGTACTTTTCGGAAAGATGTTGGTGAAAAGGCAAAGCGCCCAATAATCCATTCAACCGCGCAGTAGCGGATATCTTTCAACACAGCTTCTTGCATTTAAGGGATAATTTGAACTTATTGGAGGAAGTTACTCTTTGCGAATAACAACCTTAATGATACACATGCACAACCGTATTATATTTTTTCATTGTTTATATGCATGTCTTCTCTTCACTAATGCATGCACCTACGAAAGGGAAACCTCCCGCGAAACTGCCACCCTAACTCAACATGCCAATGCAGATAGCATTGCAGACTGTAGTAACAATATACCTTCTCGTTTTCCGGTAACGCAGGAATCTAACGCAGCTGACCGGTCTGATTCAATACAAGTATCTCAGAAGACCGAAGGGATGGTTTACATTGCAGGAGGTACTTTTGCAATGGGAGCAGACAATGATCAGGCAAGACCGGACGAATATCCCAAACATCAAGTAAAACTGGACGGCTTCTGGATTGACCGACACGAAGTGACCAATGCCCAGTTCCGAGAATTCGTTGAGGCTACCGGTTACGTAACTACCGCTGAAAAAAAGCCTGATTGGGAAGAGATGAAAAAACAGCTGCCTCCCGGTACGCCTAAACCACCGGATGATGTATTAGTAGCTGCTTCACTGGTCTTTAAACCCACCCAACAGGCCGTCAACCTGAATGACTACAGCCAGTGGTGGACGTGGGTACCCGGTGCCAACTGGCGTCAGCCTGAAGGCCCGGGAAGCTCCATTGAGGGTAAAGATAATTACCCAGTAGTGCATGTCTCCTGGTACGATGCACAGGCTTATGCCGAATGGGCCGGTAAAAGGTTACCTACTGAAGCTGAGTGGGAGTACGCTGCACGGGGGGGGCAACAAGAAAAGATCTATCCGTGGGGAAACGAACACATTGACATGAAGGCGGTAAAAGCTAATTCCTGGCAAGGCCAGTTTCCGAATTACAACGCCGAGCGTGATGGCTTTTTTGGTCTGGCACCTGTTCAAACATTTCAACCTAATGAATATGGTCTGTTTGATATGGCCGGTAACGTTTGGGAATGGTGTGCTGACTGGTATCACTACGACTATTATAAAATGACCGCCGATCAAGACTTATTGACAAATCCTACTGGCCCTCGTAGCAGTTATGATCCAATGGAAACTAGTGTGCCTAAAAGAGTGCAGAGAGGCGGTTCTTTTCTTTGTAATGATAGTTACTGTTCAGGATACAGGGTCGCATCACGTATGAAGTCCAGCCCAGATACTGGCATGTCGCACGTAGGTTTTCGCTGCGTATCTGACGCCCCGGCACCCTAAAAAAAAGAGGTCAGCCTAAACTGTCTTCTTCAATATATTCGTGTCTGAAATCCGCTCAAAAAGAGTGCATCAAATCATCACTTTGTTAGATTTAAGGTAATATCAATATTCCCGTCAGTGGCTTTACTCATCGGACAATTGGCATAGGCTTCTTCAAGTAACCTTTCTCCTTTCTCATTAGGTACATTCGGTAACTTTACGTGTATGTCCAATGCAAAACGTAAATCACCCTTTTCCACAACTACTGCTTTCACCTTAGCTTTTACTTCAGATTCTTCTAAGTCAAGCTGTTTGGCTTCTGCCAAATGGTGCAGGGTGGCATCAAAACAAGATGCGTAGGAGGCGGCGAAAAGTTGTTCGGGATTGGTTTTTTTGTGTTCATCACCTCTCACTCCCGAAGGAGCAAAGATATCTATATCTAATGCACCGCCTTCAGCACTTATGTGTCCGTGCACACCTCCACTTGCAATTACTTCGCTGGTGTATAAAGTTTCCATATTTGAAAAAAAATGATTTTACTGATAGATTAAAAACTGTTTTCACACAGAGTTAATCTTTAAGCTATTGGTATTGTTCAGCGTACCCTGTCTTTCTACAGGTTTGTTTGGAGGAAAAGAAAAAATTAAAGTACAATAGCCACGATATAAGCAAGTATTTTTTATTTAAAAACGTACTATTGCTGTTTCTTTATGTCTTGTTGACACATACATATTAAGTAGCTTTAATATATTTATATCCCGAAAATTTTAAAAAAATACCCAGTTAAAAATGTTTTATCTATTAATAATCTTACAAGACTGGGTATTTTTTCGGTCAGATATGGTCAGTAAATATCAATTTGACAAAATTGATCATCAATCTTTTTTTGGTAGTATTTTTTTTTCTAAATTAATAAAGTTCTGCCCCTATTAATTTCAACCAAATACAAAAGAAAACCCAACGTTATAATGATGAAGTTGCAAAAATTCAATAGAGCCACGTTGAGAGAGAAAATTGTGATGCTTCAGGAAAGTGGAAGCAACATCGCTACCCGTACAACCGAGAACTATTATGTCAGGCTTTATACTTTAGGCAACACTTACGTTGAAGTGTGGTCATCCAGCCATATACCTTGGCAGGATGTGGTAAAGATTAAGTTATTGGATAACTTCTATTTACTAAAACCTTATTTGCCCCACCTATTTTTTACACAGCAAAACCACAGTGCTACTTAAAATATAATCATTGATCCAGTTATATTTTTCTCCTGTAGATAC
>CAZZGE010000160.1:0-10809 GCA_964653665.1 uncultured Porifericola sp.
TCGTTTTGCCTACTCCATGAGCAAAGGCGCCGTTCTTACCATGACCCAGTCAGTAGCCAAAGATTACCTAGACGCCAATATTCGCTGCAACAGTATCGCGCCCGGACGGGTGCATACACCTTTTGTAGACGGATTTTTGAAGAAGAATTACCCTGGACAAGAACAGGAGATATTTGAAAAACTCTCCAAAACACAACCTATCGGCCGGATGGGTAAGCCCGAGGAGGTAGCCTACTTGGCTCTCTTTCTCTGCTCAGACGAAGCGAGTTTCATCACAGGCTCTAACTATCCTATAGATGGCGGATTTATTTCTCTCAACAGTTGACACAATCCTTAACACAATACAACCAGACTGATCAAACTCATGAAATTACTACGTTTTAGAAAGCTCGGCACCGAAAAACCTGGTGTACAAATAGACGGCAAAAACCTGGACGTCAGTGCGTTCGGTGAGGACTATACCGAAGACTTCTTTACCAGTGACGGGCTGAGTCGGCTATCACAGTGGTTGGAAAATAATCAGCAAAATTGCCCTGAAATTGGCGAATCTGAAAGGCTGGCGCCGCCAATCCATAAGCCGGGAAAAATCGTCTGCATTGGGCTTAATTATCGTGATCACGCTGCAGAAAGTAATATGGACCTACCCACTGAGCCGATTATTTTCTTCAAGGCCACCTCGTCTATCGTTGGGCCTAATGATGATCTTATCATACCCAAAGGAAGCGAAAAAACAGATTGGGAAGTAGAACTCGGTGTGGTCATCGGCAAAAGGGCCAGTTACGTCAGCGAAGAAGAAGCTATGGACTACGTAGCCGGATATGTGCTCCATAACGACTACAGCGAGCGGACGTTTCAATTAGAGAGATCTGGTCAGTGGGTCAAAGGTAAGAGCTGTGATAGTTTTGCCCCCCTGGGCCCCTGCGTTGTCACCAAGGATGAGATTCCTGATGTGCATAACCTCCGCCTCTGGCTGAAGGTAAACGGTAAGACCAAGCAAGATGGAAATACTTCCAATTTAATTTTTAAAATACCACATCTGGTGAGCTACCTGAGCCAGTTCATGTCGCTGATGCCTGGTGATATCATTTCAACTGGAACGCCAGCCGGGGTAGGCTTAGGCTTTAAACCACCGCAATTCCTCAAGCCGGGTGACAAAGTGGAACTGGGTATTGAGGGGCTTGGTTCGTCCAAACAAGTAGCCAAAGGATTATAGTGTTTAGGCATCATAATACTGAGGTGTTAAGGTTGGATTAGTCATAACCATAACGTGCTAACACTTAAGTATGTAAATTCCTGATATAGGTTGACCGTTTTGGTTAACAATAAATTACATAAAATACGGCATGGATAAGTTCTTAGAACCTTCAGCAGGCCTGTCTGCCGAGGGTTTTCCCTACCCTGATAAGATAGCGCTATTTTAGGTTCATCTTCTTCTTTCATCCTTTGATCTTACGTTCAAATTGCGCTGCCGATTGGTATGCCCAAGCATGATGAGGTCTTTTCAGGTTGTAATGTCTTACTAACTACCTGAGAACCTGGCATAAAGCTTTTTTATGCCTTGATATTCAACTCACTAAGATATTCATTCCTGATCATGCCCTTTTCTCTTTCGGCATAAGCAATTTGGTATGCCTCCCTGCACATGCTGATCTCTATGTCGTGTTGCTGTGATAGACCTACATAGTTTCTATCTACATCTACATACTGGCTGCCATTCCATGGTGGCCCCTGGTTGAATGGTGAATCTCCCTCCCAACTGCAGTTTTTTATTCCTTGTTGGGGTAGCGCAAAACCACAACATTGGCCTCAGATGAACAGCTGTTGCTGGCCTGATAGTAATGGAGTGTAGAGAATCAGCTTCACTGGCATTTGGACGTGAGCTTTGACGAGGACCGGTGCAGCACCTATACTAAAGTCGGGTTTGATAACCGAAACACGCTGCGAAAGCGAGCTTTACAACTACTCAAGCAGACGGACGATAAGCACAGTATCAAAGTAAGAAGAAGAAAGCAGGATGGAATAATAACTACCCCGTGCAGATTATATACCAATACTGCTCTAGTTAGTGCGTTCATCCTACGGAAAACGTGATTTTTTTACTACTTTCAGGCTCACAATAAGCTTACATAACCAAACTGTTTTCACCTTGGAAAATCTTGACAAACTCTGCATACACACCATTACTACTAAGCCCTGGACTATTGAAGAAGCAGCTGAAAAGTATGCCCAGGCAGGCGTGAGCGGCATTACGGTCTGGCGGAATGCACTGGAAGGCCGAAATATTCAGCAAACTGGCGATATGCTACGGCAGCACCATCTGGAGATAGTTTCACTCTGCCGGGGAGGCTTTTTCCCGTCCACCTCTGCCAAAAAAAGAGTAGCTGCCCTGGACGAAAACCGCGAAGCCATTGATGAGGCAGCTGCGCTGGGTGCCCCCATGATTGTACTGGTTTGTGGTGCCGACCCCAGTCAACCACTAGCTGCTTCGCGCAGACAAATACAGGAGGGTATTGAAAGCCTGATTCCCTATTGTGAGAAGAACAACGTAAAACTGGCCATAGAACCTCTCCATCCTATGTACGCGGATACGCGTTCGGCTGTCAACACGCTGGCCCAGGCTAATGATATGGCCGAGAGTATTAATTCTGAGTGGGTGGGCATTGCTTTAGATGTGTATCACCTGTGGTGGGATGATCTGCTACATAGCGAGATCATGCGCTGTGGGCGCAATGATAATTGCTACGCTTTCCACATCTGCGACTGGAAATCACCTACTGATGATATGCTTCTGGATCGTGGCCTCATGGGTGAAGGTTGTATCAATGTGCCTGAAATACGTGGCTGGGTAGAAGAAGCAGGCTTCGCAGATATGTGCGAAGTAGAAATTTTTTCTAATCACTACTGGAGCATGGATCAAAATGAATTCTTAGAAAGAATCGTCAAAGCCTATCTGGAATATTCCTGAATGCTACGACTTGAATAACAACATTTTTTTAAATACACAACTACCTAAAACACTTCTGATGTACTACGGCAAAACATCATATATCACAATTATTCAACTTATTCTCTTTTTACCCGCTTTCGCCCTATCGCCGGATTTTCAACAGGATTTGGGAGAACTGCCGTCAACGGATGATGGCTGGCAGGCAATTTCTTCGGCAGAGGCTGTACTGAAGCATTATCCTGAACGCATGAAGTATCTGTTTTCGGAGCTAGACCTATCAAGACCCGATCTGGAAGCTGTACAAAGACATTTAGCCAGCGGCGATAGCCTGGGGGCAGCACAGGCACTTTTGCAACACTATCGGCAGAGTGATCACGGGGACTGGCTCGTTCAATCGCTTTCTCAGGAAAACGAATCACAGTACTTGGAACATGCCCGACAGCTCCTTCATGATACCGTCACTTTTAGCGGAGTGACTGCCCAGGTACCTCGTCAGGAGCACGGTGGCTGGCAGTGGGATTTTCAGGGACCTGAGTACGACGCAGAGTTTGGCTATTCCTTGAATGGTCATAAGTACATGATTGACTTATTACATGCCTGGAATCAAACAAAGGATGAAAAATTTTCCGCTAAATATGACCGGCTGGTACGTGACTGGATCGTACATAATCCCCTTCCCCTTCCTCCTGATTCAATTTACGTCGTACTCAATCCCGATAATCCGCTGGACTGGCGGGACATTGGAGAGGTGATCTGGGGCGACCTGGAGGCTGGTAATCGCCTGGGCGTCAGCTGGCCTCATGCCTTCTACGGCTTACAGGAGTCAGATGCATTTTCTCCTGCCACCCGGCTGCTCATGCTGGCCAGTATGGCAGAGCAGGCCGAGTATCTGCGAAACTATCACAAGAAGGGGCATAACTGGACAACCATGGAAATGAACGGGCTGGCATTGGTAGGACTTACCTTGCCGGAGTTTAAAGCATCCGAGAAGTGGGCAAGCTACGCAATGGATGTAATGGAGTTGGAAATCAACCGGCAGGTATATCCGGATGGCTTGCAGACCGAGTTATCTACCAAAACCCAGTGGGTGGCTTTGCAGCGCTTTGAGTCCATCGCCCAGAACTTTCGTAAGGCTGGGCGCAGCGTAAAGCCCAGCTTTATGCAAAGGATAGAAGAAATGTACAATTACCTGGCTTACGCCATGCGTCCCGATGGACACCAGCCCCTTAATAACGACTCCGACCGTGAAGACCTGCGACCCCGTGTGCTGAAAGCCGCCGAAACGTATGATCGTCCCGACTGGACGTGGATAGCCACCAACGGCAGTGCGGGCATACCGCCACAGGGGACAGCTACTACCGTGTTTCCCTGGGCAGGTATCCACATCATGCGCAGTGACTGGAGCGATGACGCCCACTGGTCTTTCTTTGATACGGGAGCATTTGGTACAGGGCATCAACATAGTGATATGTTGCACATATCTATTGCCGCCTACGGCAAAGATCTGCTGGTAGACGGGGGGCGCTATACCCACAAAAACTACTTTAGCTTTGATCCAACCATCTGGCGGGGTTATTTTCGCAGTACACTGTCTCACAACACAATTTTAGTAGACGATCGCGGACAAAATGCAGGTCCGCTCAGGGCCAGTAGTTCTCTTAATAAAAATACCTATAAAAATACCGATACATTTGACTATGCCCGCGGCATTTTCAGCAGTGGTTACAATGGCATTCCCGACGCTGTTGAGCACAGTCGGGCGGTGCTGTACGTCAGGGATAAGTTTTGGGTCGTCGTTGATCACGTGAAAATGGACCAGCCCCATGACTTACAGGTTTTATGGCACTACCACCCCGATCTGGAAGTACAGATTGATGGGCAGTCCGTTACTTCTGTCAATTCGGATATACCCAATCTTCGCATTGTACCGGTGAGTAACTATGGTTGGGAAATAGAACTGGTAAAAGGTAAAGAAGAGCCTTATAAACAGGGATGGTATAGTGAGACCTACGGCAAAAAGGAGCCTAATCCCACAGCCATCTACCGGCTACAGGCAAACCAGCCTACTACATTTGCCTGGCTGCTTATTCCTGACAGGGGAAGGGTAGAGCCAGTGAAAGTTGAAATACGTGCTCTTGATGGTGAGGGAATCAGGCTGGAAGTGAAAATGCAGGACGAAGAGATCGGCCTGTACGTGCCCTTGACCGAAGGCGAACCTGAAGTATCGGGACTGGATTAGACGGGTTTTTTTATGATATATACTCTCTTCACATATCAATATACCTTATTGACGAAAGCTAGCTTTTCACTCAGTTTTTATTTATTATCCAGATAATTTTAATATCAAACTAACCAATTAAGCATCCAATGAAACAACACAAAGTGGGCATTATCATGAACGGGGTAACGGGTCGTATGGGAACCAATCAGCACCTGATGCGATCTGTTGTGGAGATTATCAAACAAGGTGGCGTCAGGATTAGCCCGGAAGAAGTCATCATGCCTGACCCGATACTCGTAGGACGAAACGCGGCCAAGTTGGAAAACCTGACCAAAATGTCGGGGGTAGAAAAGTACACGACTGACCTCAACAGTGTGATGCAGGACGACCAGTATAACATTTATTTTGATGCACAGACTACCGGTCGCCGGGCAGCGGCCGTTAAGCAGGCAGCTGAAGCGGGTAAGCACGTCTACTGCGAAAAACCTACAGCCGTAGACACAAAAACTGCTTTAGAAATTTACAAGTTCTGCCAGGACAAAAGCGTCAAAAACGGCGTCGTACAAGATAAGCTTTTTCTACCCGGTATGATGAAAGTCAAGCGTCTCATCCAAAATGGCTTTTTCGGTAAAATTCTTTCAGTTCGTGGTGAATTCGGCTACTGGGTGTTTGAGGGCGATACTATTCCTGCTCAGCGCCCTTCCTGGAACTACAAAAAAGAAGAAGACGGTGGTATCATCGTAGATATGCTCTGCCACTGGCGCTATGTATTGGATAATATTTTTGGAAATGTGAAAGCAGTTTCCTGCCTGGGCGCTACCCACATTCCGGAGAGGGTAGACGAGCAGGGCAACCGCTATAAGGCCACCGCCGATGATTCTGCCTATGCCACCTTTGAGCTGGAAGGAGACATCGTAGCTCACTTCAATTCCTCCTGGACGGTGCGTGTGCGCCGGGATGACCTGCTGACGCTGCAAATAGACGGCACCAAGGGCTCGGCAGTAGCTGGCTTGCGTGACTGCTGGATACAGCACTATGGCAACACCCCCAAGCCGGTGTGGAATCCCGATGTTCCCCAGCCCATCCAGTTCTTTGAGGGCTGGTCCAAAGTACCCGAACAAGAGCCTTATGACAATGCCTTTAAAGTACAGTGGGAAATGTTCTTGCGCCACGTGGTCAAAGACGAGCCCTATCCCTACACCTTGCTCGAGGGCGCTAAAGGGGTACAACTGGCAGAGAAAGGACTGGAAAGCTGGGAAAAGCGCTGCTGGGTAGATATTCCTGCCATCAGTTAAATAACAGAGATAACGGGTGAATGGTGTATTCCCTTTTTAACCGTAGCTTTACTTTTAAAAAAAGACTAACACAAACCTTTTAAACCGAAACCTTCAAGTTAATGAGAGAAGTAGCATTAGTCACTGGCGGAAGCCGGGGAATTGGGATGGGCATTGCCGAAGCACTGGCCAAAGCTGGATTTGACCTGGCCATCAATGGTATGCGTGACGAAAGTGCCGTTACGGATGTACTGAATCATCTCAAAACGTATGGTGTGGATGCCATTTACTGTCAGGGTGATGTAGGCGATACCGAGGCACGGCAGCAGATGATACAGAAGATCAAAGATCATTACAGTATGCTGAATGTACTGGTTAATAACGCAGGCGTAGCCCCCAAAGAGCGTAGGGATATCCTGGAAACCAGCCAAGAGAGCTACGAATGGGTGATGAAAACCAATCTGCAGGGCCCTTACTTCCTAACGCAACAGATAGCCAACTGGATGGTAGAACAGAAAAAAGCCGACCAGCAGTTCAGGGCCTCCATCATCAATATTTCATCTATTTCTGCAACCGTAGCATCAGTTAACCGCGGTGAGTACTGTATTTCTAAAGCAGGTATGAGCATGATGACACTACTCTTTGCCAGCCGCCTGGGAGAATACGACATTCCAGTATATGATGTAAGGCCAGGAGTCACCAAAACGGATATGACCTCCGGGGTAACCGAAAAGTACGATAAGCTCATTGCTGAGGGGCTCTGTGCCACACCCCGATGGGGCGTTCCTGACGATGTCGGTAAAGCGGTATCTGCGCTCGCACAGGGATACTTCCCCTACTCTACCGGACAAACCATCATGGTAGATGGTGGACTTACCGTTCCCAGAATGTAACGATGAATTACACTTTAGTAAATCCTTGAATTTATTCTTACGACGAAGTGTCTGCACATCAAAGCGTTCATTTTTTATTACCCTAAAACTTTAAACATGGCTCAACCAAAAAACAAAACCACCTGGTATATCCTCATTGCCTGTGTAGTTTTGCTTACTATCATCACTTTTACGCCCCTTGTCATTCCTCAAGGTGTTTACCAACCTGAATTATTTGGTATGCCTTACACCCTGTGGCTCACCATACTGATCACCATCGGCTACGTGGTACTGACCTTTATCGGAACCAAAGTTCATCCCGGAAACGACAAAGACTAACTTATGCAAACCTGGATATACATACTGGGGGCCGTTTACGTGGGCATGCTGGCATACGTGGCTCTGAGTTCTTTCAAAAAAAATAAATCAGCCGAGGATTACTTACTGGCAGGTTCTAATATCGGGATCATCCTGGGCTTTCTGACTTTTGCTGCAACACTTTTTAGTACCTTTACGCTACTGGGCATGCCCGATTTTTTCCGGCTCAATGGCATCGGTGCGTGGATTTTCCTAGCCGTTTCCGATGGGGGTATGATCTTCCTGGTGCTATGGTGGGGCTATCATTTACGTAAAAAGGTGGCTGAAAAAGGCTTCAATGGTGTAGCAGGACTCATCACCAAGTGCTACAACAATCGTTGGGCTGGCTACGTAAGCTTTATCGGTGTATTTCTTTTCCTGATCCCCTACGTGGCCATTCAGATCAGAGGGATCGCCATCTTTATGACGGCGGTCTTTCCTGAGGCGCTCCCCTCCTGGGGCTGGTCCGTGGCTATTATAGCCCTGATGCTTTTGTATAGTGAAACCGGTGGTCTGAAAGCCATCATGCATGCCGATGCAATTCAGGGCCTCACCTTACTGGTGGTTACCTGGATCATTGGTATCGGCTGCGTAGAGTACTTTGGTAACCTGGATAATATGTTTGAGCAGGTGGAAGCAGCCAATGCCGCCCTGCTCTCGGTGCCCGGCCCCAACAACCTATTTACACCACAGTTTCTGATAGCATCGTTCTTGGTCATTCTGATGATACCAGTTACGCAACCACAGCTCACTATAAGGCTGGTGATCATGCGGAACCTGAAAACAACCCACATGATGGCGGTAGCCGTAGGCATATTTGCCATACTAATCATCCTGCCTACGGCTTTCATCGGAATGTATGGCGCCCTACGCTATCCCGATGCAGAAACTTCAGACTTTTTGTCCCAGGTATTGCTGTATGAGCAGCCAGATTTTATAGCAGCAATTGCAGTCGTAGGCTTGCTGGCTGCCGGCCTCTCTACGACTGACTCACAGATATTCGCACTGGGTACTGAGCTACGCTCACTGATGAAAGGCAATGAGAAAAAAGTACTGAAAGTAGCTCGCCTGGGTATTTTTGGCTTTGCTACCATTGCTATGATTTTCTCCATTCTCGCCAGCGACCAACTGGTGATGCTGGCCAGGGTGAGCTTTGCTGGTACTGCTATGCTGGCACCCATGATTTTGACCGGAGTCTTATCTAAAAAAGTTATGGGTAACGAAATTATCATCGTTACTGCTATTGCGTTGGCGACATTTATTCTTTCGCTACTGGGGGTTATCCCTGGTGAAATAGGGCCGATTAGAATGGATCTGTTTTTACTGGTCTCGTTGGGATTGTTTAGTATAATCTCTTACGCAATGAGGAAATGACTCAAGACCCGAGTTGCCCTGATGAACCAACTTATCCTCATCAGGGTAAGTAAATTTAGGCTGATGACCACGATCTATATTTGTTTTCATTAGCCCAAAAATGACATAACGTCTTGTACCGTCAGTAATTACTGCCATTATGTCCTGTATTTTTCCCTTTTCCGTTTGATTTTTCTTGTGGTATGCAGTTTGAACTATGAACGGTTGAACAAAAACGGAGGAAAAATGAAAAATGAATTAAGAGATTTTGTTCATCAGATTGATACGATGAATACCATAGGTGGTGGTGTGGCTACTACTGCTGTCAATATAGATAAGCATACCGATAATATTACCATCAAAATCAAAGCTCCTACGCTAAGCAGTGAATCATTTAACATTTTCCTGCAGGGTAATAAGCTGATTGTATATTCGGTATTGAATGACAACAATGTATTGGGGGACGAAGAAAGTGATGCAAGCAAAGCAGCCCGTCATATGATACCCCTGTTCAACGAGGTGTTTGAAATACCTTCAATTGTTGATCGTGATCAAATTGATGCTGTATATGAAGAGGATATGCTGAGAGTCATAATGCCTTTTAACGGTGATCCTGGTAAGATGAATGTAAAACGGATAAATATCCGACAGTACTAAAGGTTGCGTTAGATTTTAGATGTAAACCGGGTTTTTTGCCCGGTTTTTTTTTAGCCTTTTCTGAGTGATAATTATATTTCGCAATTTGCCTTTTTATAACTTATGCAAAATATTATTCCGACTTTTTGTCAACTTATCTAAATCAGGTTTTAAGTAAAAGGTCTTTTGATAAAAAATATTTTTTTAGTCTTTACTTTTATTTTCCTTTTTTTATAAAAAAAATTAAATAACAACCATGATTTAAGATATATATTTAACAATTATTGAATTTTTACGTATTAATTACATACCCAACTTTGGTAAGGGTAAGCCTGATTTTTTTCACGGTGGACTGATAAATTTACCTCTCTAATTCCAAATATTGTTTGGATTTCCACCCTTAACACTTACTGATATGAAGAACAGGTATTTTTTTAGTATCATTTTTATTCTCCTGACGACTGTATGTTTAGCACAATTTAACAATCAGCAGCATTGGCATCCGGGAATCGTCATTTTGAATAATGACCAAATCATTAAGGGAGATCTTAGTTATGACTATGCCAATGACCTGATCATGTGCCAGCAGGATGGTAAGATCAAAACATTTGGGCCCCATCAGGCTGCTTCCTTTCGGTACTACGAAGAAGAAAAAAATCTTTTTCACAGGTTTAAGGTCTACAAACTGGCTCAAAATAGCTTCTACTCCCAAAAAGCTTTTTTTGAGATTGTACTGGATGGTGAAGTAGATTTCATAAGAAAACGTAACCGCTACGACGTACAACAGTCCCGGGAAGGTTACCTGGCCCACAGAAGCACTAATGTTCATGAAGTAGCTTACCAGTACTATGTGTTGGTAAACGACCGCTTAGTAAAGGCTCGTAAGTTCAAAAAGGAAGTACTGCCTCAACTCCTCCTAAACGAGCAAAGCCTGGAAAGCTACATGAAAGAGCAGAAACTCAGGTCTTACGACATCGGTGACCAGATTGTGTTACTTAATTATTACAACGAAAGGTCAGAAAGAACTAAGCCGACAGCAATTGGACAGTCAGCCTACAGAGAAGGCTCTGACTGATATAATTTACTGTTTTTCCCCACTCTACATGAGAAAAAATTAGATAAAGAGAAAAGAGGTTAGTTTTGTGGTGT
>CAZZGE010000161.1:0-10803 GCA_964653665.1 uncultured Porifericola sp.
TTATATTATATCTTTATATGAAAAGTCTCGGAAAATACCTCTTATTTGTCGGATCGCTCTTTAGAAAGATGGAAGCTTTCGGTACATATGCTAAGCGTACCCTGGATGAATCCATACTCATCGGTATTAATTCGTTGGTTTTAGTGACGATTGTCTCAACCTTTATAGGAATGGTGACCACTGTACAAACGGCTGCTAACCTGGTAAGCCCTTTCATTCAGGACTTTGTAATCAGTACGGTAGTGCGGGATATGACGGTATTTGAACTGGCACCTACCATCACTTCTATCGTCTTAGCTGGTAAAGTGGGGTCCAACATTGCCAGTGAGTTGGGGACCATGCGTATTACTGAGCAGGTAGATGCTTTGGAAGTAATGGGTATCAATGCTTCTTCCTACCTGGTGCTCCCTAAAATTCTGGCAGCGATGTTGATGTTCCCCTTGCTTGTTATACTGGCAGGATTCTTATCCATTTATGGTGGGTATCTCATCGGTACGATCACAGCTACTATCTCTGCTGAAGACTACATTTACGGACTCAGGTTTGACTTTAAACAGTACAATATCTTTGTTGCTATCGTAAAGTCAGTCGTTTTTGCGTTTCTGGTTTCTTCCATTTCCGCTTACAAAGGTTTCTATACCCGGGGAGGTGCACTGGAAGTAGGTCAGTCCAGTACGAGTGCGGTGACCAATAGCTGTATTGCTATTCTCCTGGCTGATTATCTCGTAGTAGAAATTCTGGTTTGAGTGTTGATCCAATGATTGAAATAAAGAATATTTCTAAGTCGTTCATGGGCACAAAAGTGCTTGATGATATCAGTGGCGTTTTTGAACAAGGTAAAACCAACCTGATCATAGGGGCTAGTGGTACCGGCAAAAGTGTACTGTTAAAGTGCGTCGTAGGGCTCATCCCCCCGGACCAGGGAACGGTTTTCTACGACGGACGTGATTTTACCCATGCTTCCAAAGATGACATGTCCGATATTCGCCGGGAGATTGGTATGCTTTTTCAGGGGGTAGCGCTCTTTGATTCACTCAATGTGGAGGATAACGTGAAATTCCCGCTTAATATCCTCACCGAAATGTCAGAAGATGAAAAACTGGACCGCGTAAATTTCTGTCTGAAAAGAGTCGGACTGGAAAATATTAACAAACGTATGCCTTCCGAAATTAGCGGCGGTATGAAAAAAAGGGTGGGCATTGCCCGGGCTATCGTCAATAATTCAAAGTATCTCTTCTGCGATGAGCCAAATTCCGGACTTGATCCGCAGACATCAATCTTGATTGATGAGCTCATACAGGAGATTACCTACGAGCTGGATATAACGACAACCGTCGTTACACACGATATGAATTCGGTCGTAGGCATTGGTGATAATGTATTATTTCTTTATAAAGGAAAAAAACTCTGGGAAGGAAGTAACAAAGTCATCCTGGACACCGATGTACAAGAACTAAGAGACTTTATTTTTGCAAATAAACTGCTTCATTCATAAGCAGACGATACAGATTTTTTATGGACAAACTGATCATTGACGCAACTGATAAGACACCGTACATACTGTTAGATCCTACTGAAGGACTCATACAGGTGAAGGGTATTTCCGATGAGGAAGATGCTCTGGGTTTTTACTTTCCCGTCTTGCAATGGCTGGATACGTATCAGAGTCACGCTCCGTCTCATACCAAGGTAGAACTGGAATTTAAATACTACAACACCGCTTCGTCCAAGTCGCTGTACGAAGTACTGAAGAGAGTGGCCCAACTCAAAAAGCATGGTAAAGATGTTGATGTTACCTGGTACCTCGATCAGGAAGATGAACATATGCTTAGTGAAATCGAAAACTTTAGTGATATCACCCATCTTCCTATTCAGGCAGTTGAAAAGTAGTAATTTTGCCAATACATATCCTAATTTCCTAAAGAGGTACCGGATCATAACCGCAATTATGGTTTTTTCCGGTTTACTGGGCCCTTTTATATTACAGCAGACTTTTTATCCATTTTTCCGTTTCGGAATGTTTGCCGAGCCTATCCAACGAGATATTCAGCAAGAAATGTTTGCTCTGTCAGGCATTCGCCCTGATGGACGCCTTGAAGTAGAAATCAGTGTTTACACCGGCATCAGTAAGAGTAACCTTGACTATCTGCTCCGCAACTACTATTACCGGGGCGAAGCCCAAGAATTTTTGCGTAAAACAGCCAACCTCGTGAATAAGTCCCCGTTTGACACGCTTGCCATACTGCGCATTCTTAAGCAGGATACCAGTGTAGTGGCCCGTTACCCTGCATGGAAGTGAAACGTCAACATATTACTTTTGTGCTGGTGATCACGGCTTTGATGATCGCCTCTTTATACTTTTTTTGGTTACGTTCCCTGGTACAGCAGGCTTATGATGGGAATGCCCCAGTTTGGTTCATGTCGCTAACTGAGCATATGTATCCTCGTTTTGAGGTAGAGAAACAACGCTTTGAACTTACCTTTTTTCAACATAAAGCTGATCAGGTCATCATACGGCTGGCTTTCGTACTGTTTTTGGCAGGTATGGCGGTACGTGCTGTAAACGCCGAACATTTTATTGCACAAAATAGCCGAACTGTTACGAAAGTAAAGCTTGATCAGCTTCGTCAAATTTTCTATCTAGGTCTGTTATTTTTTACCTGGGATTGGTACCAGGATTTTCCAGGGTTGGTAAAAATGGAGCCCTTTTATAAAGGGGTACATCTATTCCGTTTACTCCAGATTAACATTCCACCATTAGAGGTACTGTATGCACTCTTCGCTGTGTATATACTGAGTATCATGCTGGTACTATGCAATTACCGCAAAGTCATTTTTGCATTATTCACGGCAGTGATACTAGTCTTTTTGCAAGGGTATTTGTTCTCATTTGAAAAAATTGAGCATGGACACGCTACGCTCACCTATGCCTGTATACTTATGCCTTGGTTGTTATTTGAAATTGATCTACACGAGGGTGAAGGCCAAAAACAATCATTCATTTTATTTCTAATTCAATGTACTATTGCCGGAGCTTACTTCTTGTCAGGGGCTGAGAAACTCTTGAACAACGGTCTTAAATGGACGAGTACCGACACCTTGAGTACCTATCTAAAAATGCACTCTCAGGAAGCAGGCAAGTGGCTGATTGAGCAGCCTTTACTGCTAAGCGTTCTTCCCTGGTTGGTCTTGATTTTTCAACTATTCAGTATCACCGTTCTTTTCTATCCCCGATTTCGTTACCCTTTCATCGTTGCAGGCATCGCTTTTCACTGGAGTACTACCTGGCTGATAGGCATTGGTGCTTATCTTTCTCCCTGGATATTCGTGTATGTCTTCTTTCTTGACCTCGGAAAACTCAAGCTAAGGTCTCTCGGAAACGTCAGGAGTACGAGCAATAGCCAGAATGGCTCGTAAGCTACCCGGTAACGCAATAAGCTTCCAAAGTTTGGTGATGCTAGTGTGATCAGTCCGGCGAGTAATATGATATAAAGAAAGCAAAGCACCCAAAGCCCCGCATGATGATTTTTACTGCTGCGATTCTTCAGCAAGTTGTAAACAGCAAACAGTGAAAGCAGCAATATGCACAGATTTTCCAGCCCCGCGACCAGATGAAGTATTGAATACCCCTGCACCCCAGGTAAAGGGGCAAACAAACCGTGAAATACGGCTTGCGGATAATGCTTGATAAAGCTCAGCCAGGTGGGCTGTAGATCAGAAAAACTGACATACCCATTAATTTGTGAGGCAGCAACTGTAAGTTTATGATTCCTGACGATTGCGTGCAGAATTCGCTGAGGTTGCAGGTTGGGATGTGCCTGCATGATAATCCATGTAAATATGCCCAAACCCGAAGCCAGCACCACGAACCGCATACCGCTACTACTAAAAATATTTTGTGTTCGCATCCATCTCATGATGATTACAATTAGGATAACAGGCAGTAAGACTGCCGCATAGTAGTACTTGAGTTGCCACAGCATAATAGCCGACATGACCCCAACAATTATCTTGATCATTTCTCGGGCCTGGCCTGAAACCCCTTTTTTATAAATATCCAGGGTAAAGCCGATCAAATAAAGTATGAAGACCGTGGTGATACTCTCCTTGAGTAAACCGGAGCTCCAAAATATTACTGAGGGAAAAAACAGGAAAGGAATACAAACCTGGAAACTCTGCAGACCAAAATAAGCTTTTAACCGGGCGGCAAACCACCAGCAAGCCAGGAAGCTTGCCCATGATAAAGAAATTGACATCAACCAGTAATTGTCTAAAGCACCAATAGCCGAGAGGCTCGCCATCCTGGCAAATAACCAAGCCCGGGGCTGATTGCTCAGCGTAAGTCCGGACACTTCTTCTAACCCGGCTAAAGCTTTGATGTAAGCCAGAGGATCACAAATAAAAAGGTCTGATAACTCCAGTGCATTCTGATAATAAAGAAAAGTGTCTCCCCCTGCGTAAAAATATTTGTACAAAAAACCTACTAACCAACCTGCCAGAATTTTGAGACACAGTCCTGGAATAAACAGTCTGGCGGGCAAAATTGAACGTGTTTGCCTGAACAACTGGGCAGTGATAAAGAGTAAAAGAAAAGACTGGGCAAAAAATAGAGCAAAGGACAATGCTTTTTTTGCTCAAATTATGACTAATTGATGATTTTTCATAATGTGATTACCAATCGGGCATTCCAAACAGCGGCCTGCATTGCAATAAAAACGATGTTGCTCAATGGCTGCCTGTGAGTCCATAGAAGATGCCATTTCAAATCCGTGGCTGGCAAAAAAGCGGGCATAGCGATGTTTTTCTACCGGAAGCTGTTGCCAAATTTCACGGGCCTTTTCTTGTAACATCTCATCTGAAGTATGCTGAGCATAAGCAAACTGAAAAGGTGCAACTGCATTGATAAGAATGCTTCCTGCACTGGATTTACCCAGTTTTAAAACCTGGCCTAGGTGGTCTTGGTGTTTCTTTAATAGGAGGTTAGTCCTGTCAAATGCTGGGTAAAACCCCTGGGGTTCTGATGAATATATGAGATAATCAAGCAGTTGGGGTACTGAATACAGAAAGGCAGCCAGTTGAATTATCCTGAGGCGCGGCGTATTTGCCGGTCTGACCCTGGCCTTACGGAACTCATGCCCCTGCATAGCCATCGTTTGTAGCTTATATTTATTAATGAGGTGAAAAGAAAGCTTCGTAAGTTCAGGTGAGAAGTCTTCCTGATGCACCATACCCGAAACGCCCAGCAACAGGGCTAATACAGATTCAAAACGATGTGATTCCTTGGCAAGCGTCTGATATGAGATTTTTGATCCCAGCGTTGCAAAGGCTGCAGCATTCACCTGGAACCCAAAGGCCCGGCTTGTGCATTGCAGAGCCGTCTGATACCAGTCCCGATCATTTTCCAGATACATCTGGCCAACCTCTTTACTTTTTCGGATTAGCCTGTCCATAGCTGCTTTTTCCAGTGCAGAAGCCTTGTAGATTTTCGGCACTGCTTCCAGGTAATTAGCGCAGGATAGGTTTTTATGCTGTTTTTTGGCAGGCAGCAACCGCTGGTACTGGTCAACAAGTTGGTTACTTACCCTTGACTGTAGCAATAGAGTGGGCAGTATAGTACCATCATGCCTTGATAGGGATATATTTTTATGCCAGGCAACATGGAGTACCACATTGTTGTATGCCGGATCTTGCTGGTGACGGTGATGATTCCAATCACGAGCATCAATGTGGATTTCTACGGCACCAAACCAAATCATGTCACCAATTTTGATCTGAGCCTGCAAAAAGTCAGGTCCAGATTCGTAGTTCCAGTATCCCGGGCTGATAACCTCCAACGGTTTTCCACAAACTGTTTGGAGATGCTGTTTGTCGTAAAGTTGGTTTTGCCAGATGTATTGTAAAAAAATCTCTTTCAATGCAGTGATTTTACGCTAAGATTAGCAAAAAATGAGATCAGAAACCCGAAGCATTGGAGATGAAAATAATAGATGTAAGAAAAAAAGGTAACCTACTCAGTTGTAGAAGTAAAGCCGGAAAAGAGTATCACCACTTACTTGCGTTATCCAGGTATAGCTTAACCAATTCAACGGTGTTGCTGACTTTACACTTTTTTAACATATTAGCGCGGTGATTGGAAACTGTTCTCTCGCTAAGGTATAGCTTTTCAGCTATCTGCTTTGAATTGTAGCCTTCAATCAAGAGCTCCAGTACTTCCATTTCTCTTTTTGAAAGTAGATCTATAGGATTCTCACTTTCGCTATTTACGTGTTTACGGTTTTTGAAACCTCTTACAACGGTTTGTGTGATCGGCTGGCTGTAGTACTCATCACCATAAGCCACAGCTTGTATAGCTCTGATAAGTTCTTCCTTTTCGGCATTTTTGGTTAAATAGCCAGAAATATTGCTGTTCAGTGCCTGGTACACATAATTGGGAGAATCATGCATACTGAAAATGATGATTTTGGTGCTGATGTGATCTTTGCTATTTATTTCTTCTGCAATATCAAAAATTGACTTACCCGGCATAGAGATATCGGATATTAAGACATCGGGGTTTGTTTCTTCCACTAGACTTTCAGTTTCACCGCCATCTGACGCAGTACCAACCAGTTCTATAAAGTCTCTTTCTGCTAAGATAGATGAAGTGCCTTCGGTAAGAATGGCATGATCGTCAGCCAGGGCTACTCTTATTTTTTCCATGAAGTTGTATAGTTTACCGGATATTCAGGTAATAAGATAAGATAAAAAATTGTTTTACTTTTATTTTGACTTGATAATGAAGGTAATTCTTCCCGTGGAGGTTGGTGTGGGTCTCACATTGTCTGCAGTTCTGCTGAAGGTAACGCTTTCAACTGCTTGCTGATAAAGCCGCTCTACAGCAGGGCTCACCGTCTTTTCCAAGGTTCTCACACGTATGACCTCACCCTGATCATCAATCGTAATCTGGAATACGATCTTACCATTTTCGGTGGAAGTATCGTCAGGACGAGGAATATAATCCCAGTTCCAGCCCTCCATCTGCAGAGAAGCACCTTGTCCGGCTCCCTGGGCTCCGTAAATCGCCCGGGCATCAATGGTTCCTTCCTCTTTACCCTTATCACCTGCTTCACTAGCATCATCTCCCTGGTTGGCTGTATTACTGCCAGGATAGGGTTGTGCTTCAGGTATCTTAGGTTCATCTACCTCCTGCTGGGTTTCCTCTATGACCTCAGGCGTACTTTCGGGAACTTCTTCTATAACATCAGGACTTGGCTCAGGCTGCGTTTCTACCTCTGCGGGTGTCACTTCCTCAACGGGCTCAGCAGGGTCTGTCTCTGTTACTTCCTCTATCTCGGTTTCAGCACTTTCTTCAGGCGTAGCTTCTTCTACCACCGGGTTAGGCTGGGGCTGCACAGTCTCTCCTGACCCGGTCTGATCCAAGCCAAAATTAAGCTCTATACCATATTGGGGTAAAGGTGGGTCAGGTTCTTTCCAGGCAAGTATGAAAAAGAACATACCTAAGATCAAAACATGCAGTGCAAGTGCTACTGTCAGGCCTATCTTACGATGCTTTTTTTCCTGTTCTTGATTCATAGCTTAAATGACTTACTAGCCCTCAACGTAGTAAGCTTGGTAATAATTCTACTCGGGTCGTGTTGCTATAGAAACTTTAGCATTTAGAGCGGTAGCAATTCCTGCTACATTTACCAAATACTCTACCGGCACAGATTTATCCACATTTAATACTACTACGCCTTCGTCTGCACCACTGAGGCTGCTTGCCAATGCTGTTTCCAACTGTTGGCGGGGAGTAAGCTGTTCATTGACATAGTACCGTAAGTCCGGTGTGATAGTCACACTCACCCGCTGCATCACAATGCTGGAGGTTTTACTAGAAGGAAGATTAACCGGTAATCCGGAAGGAGTGACGAACGAAGATGTAAGCATGAAAAAGATCAACAATAGAAAAATGATATCTGCGATAGAAGAAAAATTGAAAGATGTTTCAATCTTATGTTTAGAATCCAGGTTCATAGTGTCAGATTATCTTGGCTCTTGTAAAAGGTCAATAAATTCTATAGAGGTATACTCCATCTTGTGTACCACTTTACTCACTTGAGATACCAGATAGTTGTACCCCAGGTAAGCGATGATACCCACTGCCAGGCCGGTAGCCGTAGTGATCATGGCTTCGTAAATGCCTGTTGAAAGCAGGCGCGGACTGACATTTCCTTCTTCCTGGGCAATGGCTATAAAGGCTTGTATCATACCAGTTACAGTACCCAAAAAACCAATCATGGGGGCCGCTCCGCTTATGGTCGCCATCAGGTTGAGGTTTTTTTCCAGGCGGTATAACTCAATTTTACCAACGTTTTCAATGGAAGCTTCAATCGTCTTGAGGGGGCTACCGATTCGGCTGATTCCTTTCTCAATCATCCGGGCTATCGGTGAATCTGTCTGTGAACAGATGAGTCGTGCACCGTTAATGTCTCCGCTGGATACCAGATTCTTGATCTTATCGGTAAACTGGTCAGGTACTTTAGAGGCTTTTTTGATAGTGAGGACGCGCTCTACAAAAATGTATATCGCGATGATGGACAAAATAATTAAAGGAAGCATGACATAGCCTCCCTTCAAAAGTAATTCGCCTACTGTTAGGGCTTCGGCGGCGGTTGTGTCTACTGAAGCAGTGTCTAGCTGTGTTTGAATTTGTAATAATTGCATGTTAGTACTTAAGAACCCAGGTTTGTTCACCATACTTATTTCTGAAGAGCGATATTTCGTTCATGGCCTGTTGGAAGTTTTCGTAATCGGCCACAGCAACCCGGTGCATCAGCGGTGCCCGGTCGGTAGGGGCTAAAATTCTGCTACCCACATCTTGCGCTAGCAGTTCCTGACTATAGTCCATCGCCAGGTCATCATCTATAAAACTACCCACAACGATAAATGAACGCCCGATAGGTTCAGAAATTGCAGTGATATCGCTGTAGGGTGCCAGAGGATCAACTTCGGGAACCGGATCAGGTTCGGGTTCTGGCTCGGGTTCCGGCTCTGGCTCTGGTTCAGCTACTACATCGGTGACCGGCTGGGGCTGGGGCTTATCCTTGAACCAGCTACTAATCTGATCCATACCTCCGAAGACAAAAAGATAAAGGCATATACCTGCAATGATCAGGATAGATATCAGGGAAATGATGATAAGTTTTTTCTTACTATTGTCTGTTTCTTCCTCCTCCACTTCTTTATCGTAGTACGTATCGTCTTCAAATTCTGGGGGAGTATCGTCTTCCCTGTCAAGCGGCTCGTACTCTATTTCAGGTAAACCAAAATCATCCTGATCGTAAGACTGCTTTTCATTGTCTTCCATAATACTAAACAAAGCTTTGTGATTTTCTAATATTCTGCGATTTACGGCGGCAGGCCAAGAATCACATACTAAAAATAAAGAATTAATTACGCAGGTAACCAAAGCGGATAACTACTATGGACAAATACCATTTAAAAGCTGTATGTAATACCGCCCATCACCATAAATCCGCGGGTGGGATAGTTCAGGTATCGTTCATAATTCTGGGCAAATATATTTTTAAATTGTAAAAAAGTAGAGAACCTGGGTGAAAATATATAATCAGCTTTGAAGCTCAAATCGGTGATGAGGGGTAAAGCCTGAGACTGGTCGGTCGCTTGATTTAAACCCTTCAGACCGCCTAACAACATAAATTCTGTATTGAGCAACAGCTTTTCATAAAGATTGTATGAGGCTAACACGCTCATTTTCAGGTTAGGGCGGTGCCAGGGTTGATCTAACTCATTCATGTCGTAGACGAAATAGTCAGCTCGAAGTGTGGTACGGAAACGATCCTGGCTATTCAGACTTAATTCGCCGTGTATATTAAGCAAAAAAACATTTCCCGGGTCATACAGGACATCAAACTTTGTAGAATCATTTGCATTATTTACAAAAAAATACATGTTTTTATAATTAGATGCAGATAATCCTGCATTGAAGCCTAACACACTGTTAACTTTACCGGTGATTCCCCCGCCAAAAGATAGACTTTTATTGGTATGGAATACCGGTACATTAGGCCTTAGCCAAGGATTCATATTGGTCAGATCAAGTAGACTTACTCTTTCAATATCTCCATCCAGACTGGCATACGCACTGAATGATTCGGTGAAATGGTAGTCAGCGCGGGCAAAGGGATAGAAATGAAGGCGATCTGCATTGGCAAGAGTATCATTCTCATACACCAGATTTACACCAGCCTTTAGTTCAAGTCCGCGCTGTGAGTCGGCCCCGATCCAATAGGTAAAATAAGGATTAACCCTGAATAAAGATCGGTTGATGATATTGGTATTGTCCGGGGTCGGGGCAGGTGCATCTTCCAGATTTGCGAACCAAAGATCTCCTTCAAGTTGAAAATCTAACTGATCAGAAATCTGAACATCAGTGCCAAAGTTTAGCTCAAACTGATTTTCTGAAGCCTGGTAGGCATCATTGAGATGCCGGTAGTTGAGCTGCAGCTGGTAATCAAAAGTAGTGTTCACATCGTTTCTTTCTACACCACCCGAAATATCAACAGTATTAAATACCTGCCTGATATCATCGCGTGAAACTTCCGTTCCGGGAGCATATCCGTAAAAGTGGTATCGCTCCCGCTGATAGCGGGCCTGACCAAAGAGTGTATGACCAAGTGAAAAATACTTACCCTGAAGTCCGATACGAGTATCACTATTTCCCGAGTTGCCCCCATCAACCGGCCCACGGCGTGAAGATAAATGGCGTAGATGGACGCCATAATCATAGTCTTCGTTGCGAGC
>CAZZGE010000162.1:0-10594 GCA_964653665.1 uncultured Porifericola sp.
TTGTTTATCATGCTTTCCGTTGGTTATTTTTTGAAGGATGCTATCTTTACCGCTATTCCCGAACCACCCAAAGAGCAGGCGATTACTATGATCGATAAAACCGCTGCTGCTGGTGCCAAACTGGAAACTATATTGCCCGACGGTTCGCTGGTAAAACTAAACTCGGAAAGTTCGTTACAGTACTCAAGCAATTTCAATGATTCCATTCGTGAGGTTTATTTAGACGGGGAGGCTTACTTTGAAGTTACTCACAATCCTGCCAAACCTTTTACAGTCATAAGTAAGGATGTGCAAACCACCGTGTTGGGTACTTCATTTGTGATCTCAGCCTATCAGGATGTAGCCTCAGTAAAGGTGGCATTGGCTTCTGGAAAGGTTGAAACGCGAAGCTTACATGCTGAAAATCAGTCAATTAACTTTTTGGCACCTGGCGAGTATATTGATTATCAGCAAGATAAAATTAAAAAAGGACTTTTTGAGCAGAAGGAGGTGTTTGGCTGGAAAGACGGACTGCTATTTTTCAAAAATAATAATTATTCTCAAGCAATTGCCAAATTGGAGAGATGGTTTGGTGTAGAGATCATATTGGAGGGGCAGCGGCCTCATTGGAAGTTGAATGGTGAGTATCAAAATGCCAACCTGGAAAGCATTTTGGCGGCCATTAGCTACAGCCAGGGCATTGAATATGAATTTTTAAACGATAAATTGATCAGAATTAAAAGTAAATAGTCTGATAGTAAATCCAACAACAACAAAAGAAGAGGATCAAGATTAGGGCCTTGATCCTCTCATTTAAAAAAAGTGTTAAAGTAATTAACTATTCAAAATTATGAAAAAAACCTTAACTAGTTATTTTTTGCACATGATGAAATATTCATTCAAGCTTGCATTAGTGCAGTGTCTTACACTGACAGTGCTTTGGGCGGCTGATTTGCCGGCCCAAAATGTACAAAGTGTAAGAGAAGTTAAAATCGACCTGAACCTGAATGATGTTACCGTGATTCAAGCTTTGAAAGTGATCGAATCCAAAACCGATTTCAGGTTTACTTACGATGGTAATTTTCTGGTTGATGACAATCAGCAAATTAACCTGAGAGGAAGAAATCAGATAGTTTATAATTACCTCAAAGAAATTGCCAACCAGGCAGGATTGAGCTTCAGGCAATACAATAACCTGATTTCAGTGAAGAAAGAGCGCAAGAAAGAGCATGAAGAAACTGTTGAAGTGATTATTCAAACCAGGGTTATCACCGGAAAGGTATTGGCCGAAGATACCAATGAAGGCCTTCCCGGTGTGAACGTGGTAGAAAAGGGTACCAGCAACGGTACGGTTACCAACATTCAGGGCAACTATAGCCTGGAAGTGAATGAAGGTGCTACTTTAGTATTCAGTTCTGTAGGGTATGTGAGTCGTGAAATTCCAATTGGAGAGCGTACGGTAATTTATCTTACTATGCAAACCGATGTGACCCAACTCGAAGAACTGGTAGTGGTAGGGTATGGTACCCAGCAAGCCAAGGATCTTACCTCTGCTATTAGCCGTGTAGATGCCAAAGAAATTGAAAAAACACCTACCGCCACTGCCATGCAAGCCCTACAAGGTAGAGTAGCAGGTGTACAGGTAGTAAGTAACGGTGCTCCCGGAGGCTCACCCACAGTACGTATCAGGGGTATTGGTTCTTTCGAAGATGACGCTACGCCTCTGTATGTAGTGGATGGGATGTTTTTTGACAACATTGATTTTCTTAATCCCAGCGACATTGAGACACTTTCTGTTTTAAAAGATGCTTCAGCTTCCGCTATTTACGGAGTCAGAGCCGCCAATGGAGTTGTGATTATTGAAACCAAATCTGGTAGTTACAACCAGAATGCAGAAATCACTTACAGTGGCTATTATGGCGTGCAAAATCCACAAAACGTGATGCAAATGGCTAACTCTCAGCAATTTGCCCGATACATCGATGAAACTGGTAGTCCGGCCGATCAGGCTTTTATATTAGAAGCTATGCAACGATTTGGTCGCAGCCGGGTTAATCCTGATGTTCCGGCAGTGAACACAGACTGGTATGATGTGATCATGAGTCCTGCCTCCATGCAAAACCATACGCTTACTTTTACCAATGGTACTGAAAAAACCCGCTATGCCATTGGTGCCAGTTATTTTTCTCAGGATGGTTTACTTCAGCACACCCGTAGTGAGTATAAACGACTGAATTTTCGTTTAAAACTTGATTCTAAATTGACCGATTGGTTTGAAGCGGGAGGTAACCTGAATGTGAGTTTGGCTCGCCGGTTTGATGGCAGTAATGCTGCCTGGTTCAGTGCTTATCATGCGGTACCGATCTTTCCTCCCTATGATGACACCAACGTTGATGCAACTCCTTTTCAGGTGGGAAACGCCAGGTTATTAGGCTATCGTGGAAGTCAAAACCCGCTAATACCCCTGCTCTACAACGACGATCGCAATCACATCGGCAAGATTCTGGGTAATTTTAAAGCCAATATTAATATTCTTCCAGAAAAACTCACTTTCGAAACATCTTTTAATTACAATATCAGCACCATTAGTAGTAGAGGCGTAGATTTTGAATTCAATGATGGTACTGATTTTTCTCAATCAGGACTGGGGCGTAGCAATTCACTAGATTTTGATTATATTTTGGATAATTTCCTTACTTATAAAGATAATTTTGGCAGACATAATCTGACCTTAGTTGGAGGTTATTCATTCCGAAGTGAATACAATGAATTTTTAAGAGCCAGAAGTCAAAATCTTAATCCTCCACCCAGTAGAGATGCAGAGGAACTCTGGTATTTAGGCTTTGGAGAAATTGTGCAAGACGCAGTAGGGGATAATGGTTCCAGGTTATTATTTCAATCATACTTTGGTCGTATTGCCTATAATTTTGATAATCGTTACCTGCTATACAGTACCGTTCGTGCCGACGGTAATAATAAATTCCAAAAAACCTGGGGTACATTTGCCACCGTGGGTGCAGGTTGGGTTGTTTCCGCGGAAAATTTCTTCAATGTAAACTTCATAGATTTTTTGAAATTGAGAGCTGGCTGGGGACAATTAGGTAATGATGATATACAACCTGCAGAAGGTGCTCCTACAGTTGAAGTACTAAATACTGCCATCGATGGAGTTTTTGTTAATGGCAGAAGATTGCAACCCACTTTTGATTTGATTACCCAATGGGAAACCACAGAAGAACAAAATTTTGGTATTACAGCAGAATTTCTTGACAGCAGGCTCAGCCTGGAAGCAGATTACTTTATCCGAGACAGCCGGGATGTTGTGGTGACCATAGTTCCACCATTGTTTAGCTCTTTGGAAAGAAGAAGTAGAGGAGAGATCAGAAATACCGGATTTGAAATGATGATGAATTGGAGTGACTACCTATCGGATGATTTTTCTTATTCCATTGGTGGTAACTTTGCTTTGCTAAGCAATGAAGTACGAAGCCTGGGTGGTGCTGAAGAACTTTTGGCCGGACAGGGTGAATTCCGTCAAATATCTTTGATTGGTGAACCATTTGAGGCTTTCTACGGCTACGAGATCAATGGGGTATTCCAAAACGAAAGTGATATCAATAATAGTGGGTATACGCAGGAATTCATTGATAACAGTTTACTCGAGCCCGGTGACTTTTTCTTCAAAGATCAAAACAATGATGGTGTAATCAATGACCAGGACCGGGTAATTTTGGGATCCTACTTACCTGACCTGACATATGGCTTCAATTTTAGCGTTGCCTATAAGAATATTGACTTATCGGCGAATTTCCAGGGTCAGGCGGGTCATGAAATTTTAAACCGCAAACGTGGAGAAATTATCTGGTCCAATGACACCAACCTGGATGCCGAATTGATCAACAACTTATGGCGCGGGGAAGGAACTTCTGACCGTTATCCTTCGGCAGTTGGGTTACGTAAAGGCTGGAACCAGAATATGAGTGATTATTTTGTAGAAAGCGGCACCTATTTCCGTATACAAAATGTGAGATTATCATATGGTATTTACGGTAAAGAATTATTTGGTGCAGAAATGCCGGAAACCGTGATTACTCTGACTGCAGAACGGCCATTGACAGTTTTCAATTACAATGGTTTTAATCCGGAAGTTGCCAATGGAATTGACCGCCAGGTTTATCCTATTCCGGCTATTTATACCATAGGTCTTAATTTAACATTATAAATAAAAAGAATATGAAATATTTTAAAATCAAATATATTTTAGCATTATTTATAGCCACCACAATAATGATGGCATGTAACGATCTGCTGGATGAACCGCTGGAAAATATACAGCTGCAAGAAAAGACTGATTATACTCAGTCCGAAGACATGGATCTGTATATTCTGGGTGCTTATGCACAATTCAATGACAGGCAATGGGAAATTTTACCCACCATTGGGGTAAGAGGAGATGATGTGAGTGCGGCCGGAGATCAATTTCCCATGCAGGAAACAGATTCATTTCGGTATGACAGAAACTTCTGGAATTACAACAGTACTTTCAGAAATTTATACACTGACATATTGTATTATCATGGCATGATGGAAGAAATTGCCAAATTTAAAGAGGCAGGAGCTAATGCTGCTGAAGCTGATCAATACATAGCTGAAATCAAAGTAATGCGTGCTCATGATTTGTTACAGTTGGCACGTAATTGGGGAGCGGTATTGATACCCACTACTTCCGAACCTAATGAGCTCTTTAATGTGCCGCTATCTACCTATGAAGAAGTACTGCAACATATTTCAAATCAAATGGATGAAGCCATTCCTGACCTGCTTTCTATACATCCCAATCAGAGACAAGATATTCCCGGAGGAGTAACCCGTTACACTGCTTTAGCAGTGAAAGCCATGGCCAACCTGGAGCTTAAAAACTGGCAGGCGGTAGCTGATGCTACCGGTGAAATCATTAGTTCCGGATTATTTACACTGGAACCTAATTACTACCAGTTGTTTAAAATTCCCGGCAAATTGAACGATGAGAACCTGCTGGAAATGCAGTATTCTGATTTTGGTACAGCGGCAGGTACACGAACCAGGTATTTATGGAATTTCTTTGGTCCTTCCAACTGGACGCCTGTACTTGAAGGTGCCATAGGTGGCTGGGGTTTTTGGGAGCCTACAGAAAAGTACATTAAATTTATGCTGGATCGTGGTGAACAAGAGCGGCTGGAAACTACAGTACTGTTTACCCCCGATGGTATAGCTGAATTGCAATCAGACCCGGCCTATGCTAATCTACCTGGTTTCATTACCAATGAATCACGCGACGGTGATGTGTTTAATAATCATCCCCGCTATAATTTCCTAAGCGGTAAATATTATTTACCAACAACACAGTTAACACCTGGCAGAAATAATTACGGTGAGAATAAAAACTTCGTGGTTATCCGTTACGCAGAAGTACTATTGATGCATGCAGAAGCATTGGTAAGTGGTGCCAATAGTACGGTAATGTCAGCTGCAGAGGCTATAAATGAAGTACGTAACCGGGCAGGTTTGCCTGATCTTGGTAGTGTTACACTGGATGATGTATTGGATGAAAAGTACGCTGAGTTTGCTACCGAAATGGGCATTCGCTTTTTTGACCTGGTAAGGCATGGTAAAACATCAGAACTGGATCATGAAGGCAGGGATTATAATGAGGACACAGATCGATTTCTGCCTTATCCACTAGCCCAGCTGGAAATTCTGCCCCAATTAAGAGATGAACCTGATAATCAATAGAACAAAAAAACAAAATATGATGAAAATATTAAAATTTTTAATGATTGGAATGCTCTTCCTGACAATTGCGTGTCAGGACGGGTATATCGATGATGTAGAGCCCAAACAACCGGGTGAAGACAGAGAAGCACCTGAAGTAGATATCAACTTTCCTTTGGAAGGTACACTTATTCGTGTGGTTGAAGATGTGACTTCTATTACCTTTGATATAGAAGCAATCGATGACATCGAAATTAAGTCGGTGACTTTACAATTGGATGGCACTACTATAGTTACCTTTACTGAATTTATGGATTATCGACGTGCCCTTGAGGAACATACCTATGACAATCTTACTAATGGTCCTCATACGTTTACTGTGATTGCAGAGGATATGGCGGGGGAAAACACCCCAAACTCCAAAAAATTTTAGAAAAAGGAACCTCCAAAGCCTATTTATGATGGTGAAATCTTCTACATGCCTTTTGATGGTGACTATCTGGAGTTGCTTACCCTGGAGGAAGCTACAGTAAATGGTACTCCAACACTTACTTCTGATAGCAAAGCTGGTCTGGCAGCTTATAAAGGCGCTGCAGGATCATACCTGACTTTCCCTGCTTCAGGTCTGTTGAACAATGAATTTTCGGCTGTGATGTGGTATAAAATGAACGCCGATCCTAACCGTGCCGGAATTCTGGTAATCGGACCACCCTATCCTTCGCCTCCGCAAACTTTGAATAATGGTTTCAAATTCTTCCGTGAAGCAGGAGGTGACGACCAAAGATTCAAAGTAAATGCAGGTACCGGTTCAGGTAACAGTTGGTTTGACGGTGGAGATGCTGCTGACCTGGATCCAACCGTAGCCACCGATTGGGTCCACCTGGCATTTACCATCGCCGAAGATCAGGTAACAGTTTATATTGAGGGAGAAATTGTAAGTCAGGGAGTTTTTGCCGGCATTGGCTGGCAGGAATGTGAAATCATGTCGATCATGTCTGGTGCTCCTAATTTTTCACATTGGGACCATCTTTCCGATCGCAGTCAATTGGATGAGTTGCGCATATTTAACAAAGCGCTCACCCAGGATGAAATAAAGGCTATAATTGAAGCTGAAAAATAACTTTATACTTAGCAAGTCGTTGAAAAAGAGGGTTTTAGTGATTTAGCTGAAATCCTCTTTTTTAAATTTGATATGATTAAATTCTATCTAATTTCTACTATTATCCTTTTGGTTATTGTCTCATGCAATCAGCAAGAGATAGAAAAATCAGAAATTAAATTAATTGAAGTAACAGTAGGTGATGTTTCACTGGAATTTCAGGGAAACAATACTGGTTTACCAATTGATAAAAAAATTTATCTGGATTTCTCAGCTTCGATTGACCCGACAATAGCAGAAACAGCAGTGCAATTATCCGCGAATGGAAATACCGTCCCCAGAATTATTAACCTCACAGATAATAATACAAGGATTGCTATTTCACCAATTGGCCTGTTACAGAACAACACAAACTATATAGTTACCATATCTGGACAATTGAAAGGAGCCAATGGTGCCTTTTTTGACCCGGTAAGCATTACTTTTTCTACTGTAATTGGTGACCTGGAGATAACTGAGGCCCGACTAGGACAACAGGATATCAATTTGATAAGAAATTCTTTTATCAACGCTCCTCTTAATGTGCAGGCCCAGTTTTCCTTTTCGGCTCCCGTTGATAAAACTTCATTCGAACAGGCTTTTTCTCTTTCAGGGCCACAGCTTTCTGGCGTGAATTTCACTTACGCCAATGATGACCACACTGTAACCATTACTACTGCAGAATTATCTTACTGGCAAAAATATGAATTGGAAATTTCTGATCAGCTGCAGGGTGCCTCAGGGGAACCATTCACTGGTTTTGCCAAATCATTTTACACCACCCTCGACTCTTCTTATAAATTCCCCGAAATTACTGATGAGCAATTACTCACCAAAGTACAGGAACAGACCTTCAAATATTTCTGGGACTTTGCCCATCCCGAATCGGGTTTGATCCGGGAGCGCAATACCTCCGGCAACCTGGTTACTATCGGCGGCTCAGGATTTGGAGTAATGACCATTTTGGTAGGAATCGAACGAGGTTTCATTACCCGTGAACAGGGAGTCAACCGCCTGGCAAAAATTGTGGATTTTCTGGCTCAGGCCGATCGCTTCCACGGTGTATGGCCGCACTGGATGAATGGTACCACAGGTGAGGTAATTCCTTTTAGCGCTTTAGATAATGGTGGCGATATTGTAGAAACGGCTTTTATGATTCAGGGGCTGCTTACTGCCCGCCAATACCTGGATGCAGCGAATACCCCTGAAAAGACCATTATAGATAAGATCACTCAATTGTACAATGCAGTGGAATGGGACTGGTACACGCAGGGAGATAATGTGATTTACTGGCACTGGTCACCCAACTTTGGGTTTGAAAAAAACCTGCCGGTGCGGGGTTGGAATGAAGCGCTGATCGTTTATGTATTGGCTGCATCTTCTCCTACCCACGGCATTTCCGCAGAAGTTTACCACCAGGGCTGGGCACGAAGCGGGGGCATGGTTAACGGTAAAACATTCTATGGGATAGAACTACCATTAGGCAGAGATTTAGGAGGTCCCCTGTTTTTCGAGCATTATTCTTTTCTGGGCCTGGATCCCCGCAACTTGTCCGATCAGTATGCCAATTACTGGACGCAGGCCACCAATCATAGCCTGATCAACCAGGCCTATTGCATCGCCAATCCCAAACGCTATGTAGGTTACAGTTTCGATTCCTGGGGGCTTACCGCAAGTGACAATCACCAGGGTTATTCTGCCCATTCCCCTACCAATGACCTGGGGGTTATAACGCCTACAGCGGCCATTTCATCTTTACCCTATACTCCGGAAGCATCTATGGACGCGATCAGACATTTTTATTACCTGATCGGTGACAGGCTATGGGGAAGTTACGGTTTCTATGATGCTTTCAATCCTACGGAAGATTGGTATGCAGATTCCTATCTGGCTATCGACCAGGGGCCGATCGTCATCATTATTGAAAATTATCGTTCGGGATTGTTGTGGAAAAATTTCATGACTGCCCCGGAAATTAAAAATGGATTGACCAAACTTGGCTTTAACTATTAAACCTGAAATGAAATGAAAAATTTATTGTATTTAGCTTTATTGATCGTTATTCTATCAGCTAGTAACAATCCTTCAAAAACAGGCCGTTCAACTAATGGATCGGAAGAAACCATTTCAGATGACTCCCTCATGACCCTGGTGCAGTACCAAACCTTCCGGTATTTCTGGGATGGAGCGGAAGAAATGAGTGGAATGGCCCGGGAAAGATATCACATGGATGACGTGTATCCCACCTCACCCAAGGAGGTGGTTACCTCCGGAGGTTCCGGTTTTGGACTGATGGCCATGATAGTGGGCATTGAACGAGGATTCATTACCCGCCAGGAAGGTATTGAGCGATTTGATAAAATACTTAATTTCCTGGAAAATGCGGATACCTTTCATGGGGTATGGCCTCACTGGTGGGATGGCGCCACCGGAAAAGTTTATCCGTTCAGCAAAAAAGATGATGGCGGCGATATTGTAGAAACCTCTTTTCTTGCCCAGGGTCTTCTTACAGTAAGACAATACCTCAATGAAGAGGATGCAACAGAGGCTGCCCTGATTGATCGTATCAATATACTTTGGAGAAATATAGACTTTGAATGGTATACCATGGGTGAGGATACCCTTCACTGGCACTGGTCACCTAAATATGCTTTTGAAATGGATCATGAAATTAAGGGGTACAATGAATGTCTGATAACCTATGTTATTGCCGCTTCTTCTCCTACACATCCTATTGAACCAGGTGTTTACCACGAAGGATGGGCCATGGGCGGTAAAATTGCCGGAGATACCACCGTGTATGGCTTAAGCACTATCCTGGATCACTATTCCGGAAATGGTGCGGCTGTTGGTCCGCTATTTTGGGCGCATTATTCTTATTTGGGAATGAATCCCAATGGATTAACCGACAGATATGGAGAATACTGGAAGCTTAACCAAAACCATGCATTGATCCACTATAAATACGCGGTGGAAAATCCGGAAGGATATAAAGGTTATGGAGAGAAGACCTGGGGACTTACTTCCAGTTATTCACTGAAAGGATATAAGGGTCACCGTCCTGGAAATGATGTAGGGGTAATTTCACCTACTGCTGCTTTGTCATCCATGCCCTATACCCCAGAGGAAAGTTTGGCCATGCTGAGATGGATGTATACTGAGGCGGATACTTTAGTAGGTGAGTATGGACCTTACGATGCTTTTAGTATTGAGCATGGTTGGTATACTCCCCGTTACCTGGCCATTGACCAGGGACCTATTCCTGTAATGATAGAAAATTATCGCAGCGGGTTGATTTGGAAACTTTTCATGTCAGCCCCGGAAGTACAGGAGGGATTAAAAAAGCTGGGATTTAGTTATGAATAGAGTAAAGTAAAAATGAATATGTCTATTAATGACGTCTTTATTTAAACGTGTTAAAAACACGATGCTCGTCCGGGTTTGTAACCCGGATGCATAAATCCCAGCATTTGCAATGCTAGAATGCTGGCTATTTGGACGTCATCCGCCAAAGTCGGACACATTCGCTTTTTGTTTTTTTGAAGTCAAAAATGATTTATTACTAATGAAGTCTTTATTTAAATGCAGCCCGTTAAAAAAACGCCGTCATCCGCCAAAAGTCGCCAAAAGTCGGACACGTTTCGCGGCATCCTTTGCAAAGCATTAGATGTGAGAAATCTTCAACCAAATGCACTGCAGCTGGTCCTTCAGCAAAACGTCATTTTC
>CAZZGE010000163.1:0-10557 GCA_964653665.1 uncultured Porifericola sp.
AAGGCCAAGATAAACGCAGAGATGATTTACACCGGACAAACCGGCTGGATGCAGGGCAGCGAATTTGGATTTATCTTTGACGCTACGCTCAACGACTTTATCTCGGGCGAACTGGAAGATGCCATAGTACGCTGCTACGAGGCCGCACAGCCCGATGTGATCCTGCTGGAAGGGCAGAGTTCGCTGCGCAATCCCAGTGGACCGGGAGGTTCAGAGTTTCTGATGTCCGGCAATGCACACCATGTTATCCTGCAGCACGCTCCGGGCCGTAAATATTTTCATCACTACGAAAAAGATCAGCTGGAAATTCCTTCCCTGGAAAGTGAAATTCAACTGGTAGAAATGTATGATGCCGAAGTTCTTGCCATTACCCTGAACGGGCAGAATCTGACAGATGAAGAGCTAAAAAAGTACCAGCAGCAGTACGAAAAGGAGCTGGGTATCCCCGTTTTTATGCCTTTGCAGGAGGGAGTAAAAGGAATTGTGCCTTTGATTCAAGAAATTACCAAGCGATATGAAGATTAAAGATATCAGGGTTAGCAAAGAGAATCTTGAGCTAATCCGGCCCTACAGCATCGCTTACAAGAGTGTAGACGCCGTTGCAAACTGTATTGTAGAGATCACCACAGAAAATGGCACCTATGGACTGGGATCAGCCAATCCCAGCAAGCAGGTGGTCGGCGAAGATGTTGATGATACCTACAACCTGCTGAAGCAACATGATTTTGACTGGCTGATCGGACGTGACATCCGTGAGATGAACCAGCTTACCTACGAGGTATACCAGCAATTTCCCGCTAAGCCAGGTGCGGCAGGCACGCTGGATATAGCACTGTATGACCTGTTTGCCAAGTATTTGGATGTACCCTTGGTTAAGTTTCTGGGGCAAAAGCATACTGCCATGCCCACTTCAATCACCATCGGCATCAAAAGCGTTGAAGAGACTCTGGAAGAAGCCAAAGAATACGTTAGCAGGGGGTTCAAACACCTGAAGGTCAAGATGGGTCGCTCGCTGGAAGAGGACCTGGAGCGGCTGAAAAAGCTAAAAGAAGTCTTGAAGAAAGATGTTCTGATCCGGGTAGATGCCAACCAGGGCTATACCAAAATGCAGTTGGAAGACTTCTATTACAAAACGCTCTCTATGGACGTAGAACTGATTGAGCAGCCTCTCTCCGCTGATGCGGTGAATGAGTACAAAAAACTGCCTTCGGTAGTCAAAAAACTGGTAGCCCTGGATGAGACCATGAAAACCCCTCATGACGCAATGATACTCGCTTCCCGGCCTACCGCCGGTGGTATTTTTAATATCAAGCTGATGAAGTGTGGAGGCATCAGTTGTGCCCGGCAAATTGCAGCCATTGCCAACGGTGCCGATATTGAGTTAATGTGGGGCTGCAATGACGAGAGCGTCATCAGCATCTCGGCAGCCTTACATACTGCCTTCTCAGCACCCAATACCCGCTACATTGATTTGGACGGCAGCTTTGACCTGGCACGGGATGTCGTGAAGGGCGGCTTTGTCCTCAAAGATGGCGTGATGTCCCTTACGGATAAACCTGGGTTGGGTGTAGAAAAACTCTGATGGACATTACTATAGTAGGCTGAGGTTACATTTTTCAGGATGTGTTTACCAATGTTAAAACTATACCATTATGAAAACTACCACCCTTATCCTATCACTGATGTTGCTTTTTGGCTGCAGCAAACTTTTTTACGCAAATTTCGATGCTGATATCACCGGTGACCTGCCACAAAACAGTCCACCTGGAGCCCCGGATGATGACTTGATCTGGTCCGCCATTCCAGTTCCGGCAGATGGGCTTCAAGTAGTCATGGACCCGGTATTTTCCTCTAAAGCGCTGGAATACAGTAACGTAAACACCCCACTGTACCAACGTTATATAGGCTTCTTCTCCAAAGAAGGGAATATTGCTGATAATGGAAACATATATACTTACTGGTCAGGGGTACTTGATCTACCTGCCAGCGGATCTGGGCTGAGAGTGTGGCTGGGAAACGGACATTTTGCACCTATTGCCGAATTACGTTTTAAGGGGAATAACATTTCAGTACGGGTTTCTCCTTACGGACAGGATGAGGAATTTGAACAAATCGGTACCTACTCCCCGGATCGCGCGCATTTTGTACTTATCAACGTGAACAAGGCAGACGCAACCTTCAGGATATCCTTTTTACAAGGAGGCAACAACAGTAGCATAGGCCCACTGCCGGTGTTGGACACTACAGCACTTTCTACAAGCCGTCCCACGTTGTATATGTACTATGATGAAGCAGGAGGAAGTACCGGCAGATACGTGATTGATGAAGTTACAATCAGCAAAAAAGAACCTGAGACTCCTTAAAGAGATGTAATGTCAAAAAAAAAAGCCTGCCCGGCATAGCGCTGAGCAGGCTTTTTTTCGGAGAACTATGATCTAGCTGTACTGCTCCTCGTAGTACTTCTTGTAATCGCCGGAGGTGATGTTGTGAAGCCAAGCTTCATTATCCAGGTACCAGTCTACCGTTTTTTCCAATCCTTCCTCAAACTGCAGAGAAGGCTCCCAGCCCAGTTCCTTCATGAGCTTATTCGCGTCAATGGCATAGCGCAGATCATGGCCGGCCCGATCCTTGACAAAGGTAATCAGCTGCTTGGAAGTGCCTTCTTCTCTACCCAGTTTCTTATCCATAATCTTGCAGAGCAGGCGTACGATGTCAATATTCTTCCACTCGTTGAAGCCACCAATATTATAGGTGTCGCCCACTTTTCCCTGGTGGAAAATTACGTCAATGGCGCGGGCGTGATCGATTACGTACAGCCAGTCGCGGATGTTCTCTCCTTTTCCGTAAATGGGCAGGGGCTTGTTGTTTTTAATGTTGTTAATACAGAGCGGGATGAGTTTTTCAGGAAAATGGTAAGGCCCATAATTATTGGAGCAGTTGCTCACGATTACGGGTAGCTTATAAGTATTGTGATAGGCTCTCACAAAATGGTCTGAGCTTGCTTTGGAAGCCGAATAGGGTGACTTAGGGTCGTAAGAAGTAGTTTCCACAAAATAACCCCCATCGTCCAATGAACCATACACCTCATCAGTAGAAATGTGGTAGAACAGATGGTTTTCCAGGTCATCTTTCCAGGTCATACGAGCAGCATTCAACAGCGTGACCGTACCGACCACATTGGTCGTAATAAAAGCCATCGGATCTTTGATAGAACGATCAACATGAGACTCCGCTGCCAGGTGAATGACCGCATCAAAGTGGTGCTTAGAGAAAAGCGCATTGACAAAATCAACGTCAGCAATGTCACCTTTCACGAAAGTGTAATTCGGTGCATCTTCAATATCCTTCAGATTCTCTAGATTACCGGCGTAAGTAAGCTTATCCAGGTTGAAAATCTGGTATTCCAGATACTTGTTGACGTACAGGCGCACGACATGAGAGCCGATGAACCCCGCCCCGCCGGTGATCAGTATTTTCTTTGAAGTCTTCATATTTTTGTACTATTTGAGAAAATGTAAAAGTACGATTTTATGCCATCTCGTAATGCTTATAACATGCAGCATTTGTCTTTTGAGTATGCGCTGAGCTTTTTCCGGCCAAACCGGGTTAAACAAGCATAAAGCTTTGTTTCTATACTTGGCAATCATCGTGCTAATTAAATAGAATGTCATTTGACAAAATCAGAAGTTTAATGAAAATACACAAGATCGAAATAAGCTTCCTGTCCTGCCTGATGCTGGCCGCTTGCCAGACCGACTTTGTGCCCAAGCCTAAGGGGTACAACCGTATTGATATGGCACCCCATGCGTACGTCAGCCTACCGGATACGTTTCCATACTACTTTGAGTATTCTGAGCATGCTGAGATTCACTCCGATACTTCTTTCAATGCTGAGCGCTACTGGCTCAATGTATATTATCCTGAGCACGAAGCCAACATACAGCTTACTTATAAAGATGTCAACCAGAATGAAAAAGTACTGGAAACACTGTTGGAAGATGCTTACCGGCTCACTGCTAACCACCAGATCAAGGCCGCATCTATAGAAGAACGCGTTATTGGTACACCCACTGGCAAGAGGGCCCTGGTAGCTGAACTAAGTGGCGAAGTGCCCAGCCAGTTTCAGTTTTACATCACTGATTCTACCGATCACTTTCTGAGAGGGGCGCTGTACTTTCGTACTGCCACCAAGAATGACTCATTGTCTCCCGTGATAGAGTATATCAAGATTGACATGGTACACATGCTCAACACGCTGCGCTGGGAGGGCGAAGAGGTGAACAGCTAGCCGTATGCCTGATTTTTTCTCAACCAAGATTGATTATCTAAAGGGAGTAGGAGAACGCACCGGGAAACTGTTGCGGGAGGAGCTCAACATTTTTACTTTTGGAGATCTGCTGCAGCATTATCCCTTTCGTCACGAAGACCGCTCCCAGTTCCATCGCATAGCGGATGTGCAAGAGCAGATGCCCTACATCCAGATTATAGGCCGCATTCAGGGAATGGAGACGGTAGGTATCGGTGCTAAAAAAAGACTGGTGGCACAATTTTCTGATGGTACAGGGACACTCGAGTTAGTATGGTTCAAGGGTACCAAATGGTTCGCGTCTTACATCAAGCTCCAGACGGACTACCTAATCTTTGGTAAGCCCAATCGTTTCGGAAGCAGGTTTAGCATCGTTCACCCGGAAATAGAGCCTTTTGTGCCGCAGGAACAGCTCAGCAAACCCCTGCAGCCGGTTTACGCAACGACCGAAAAGCTGAAGCGCAGCCGGGTGGACAGTAAGGCGCTTGCCAAACTGCAAAAACGCTTGCTACCCCAGGCTTACCCAAAAATACACGAGACACTGCCAGCCACTGTACTTGAGCAATATCGCCTGATCTCTAAGCAGGATGCCATGAGGCACATCCACTTTCCGGATAACCAGGAGTGGCTGCAGAAAGCGCAGCTCCGTCTTAAATTCGAGGAGCTTTTTTACGTACAATTGCGTATCCTTAAGCTCAAACTGTCAAAAATGGAGAAGTCACCCGGGCAGGTACTGAGCGACACTGGCCTGGTGCATGTTTTTTACGAGCGATACCTGCCTTTTGAACTCACTGGTGCCCAGAAGAAAGTCATCCGGGAAATCTTTGAAGACTTACGCTCCGGCAAACAGATGAACCGGCTGCTGCAGGGCGATGTGGGGAGTGGCAAAACCATTGTGGCATTTATCTGCATGCTCATCGCCATTAGCAGCGGTACGCAGGTAGCCATGATGGCTCCCACTGAAATTCTGGCCGAGCAACATTACCGCGGACTGAAAGATTTTGCTGAGCAACTGGGTATAAACATTGCCTTGCTGACCGGCTCAACCCGCACTGCAGCCCGGCGTGCCATAGATGAGACGCTGCGCTTAGGTGACCTTCATATTCTGGTTGGTACCCATGCCTTACTGGAAGAACATGTTCAATTCAAAAACCTGGGCCTCTCAATCATAGATGAGCAGCACCGCTTTGGGGTAGCACAGCGAGCCCGTCTGTGGCAAAAAAATGAGCGCTTTCTGCCGCACGTTCTGGTCATGACGGCCACGCCTATTCCCCGTACCCTAGCCATGACGCTTTACGGCGACCTGGATGTGTCAGTGATTGACGAACTTCCGGCCGGGCGAAAGCCCATCAAGACCGTTCACCGTTATGAGAAAAACCGGCTGTCTGTTTTTGGATTCATCCGCGAGCAGGTAGACGCCGGCCGACAGATCTACTTTGTGTATCCACTCATTGAGGAATCTGAAAAACTGGATCTAAAGCACCTAGAAGATGGATATGAGTCTATCCGCCGTCATTTTTCGGATGTATCACTCAGTGTGGTACATGGGCGTATGAAACCTGCCGATAAGGATTACGAGATGCAAAGATTTGCAGCTGGGAAAACCAAAATCATGGTAGCTACTACTGTAATTGAAGTAGGCGTTGATGTACCTAATGCTTCAGTGATAGTGATTGAAAATGCAGAACGCTTCGGTCTGTCACAGCTTCATCAGCTGAGGGGTAGGGTGGGACGAGGGGCAGAGCAGTCGTACTGTGTTTTGATGACTGAGTATAAGCTCAGCAAGGACAGTAAAACGCGTCTCAATACCATGGTTCGCACCAATGACGGCTTTGAGATATCAGAAGTGGACCTCAAACTACGCGGCCCGGGCAATATTGAAGGCACGCAGCAGAGTGGCGTATTGGATCTATTGGTCGCAGACATTAGCAAAGACGGGAAAATCTTACAGGAAGCGCGGCATACTGCCCTGAGTATCCTTGAGAAAGATCCGGATTTGAATAATACTGAGCATCAGCCCATAAAAAAACATATTACGGCCGTAAATCGGCAGACAAAAAACTGGAGTAGGATTAGCTAGTACCCAACACTTGGGTGATTTTTTTCAGTACTTACAAAAGCACCTAATTAGACAGTATGCAATAAAAAAGCAATTTCATACTATCACAACTAATGAAATGAGAAAAGGTCAGTACTGTAGATAATAAAACAACATATTCCTTTAAATTTTTTGAAAAAAATATTGCTATTCATTTTTTTCAAAAATCCTAAAAAATAAGGAAAATATTACTCTAGCTTAACAAATTGTTATTAATTCAACCTTTCTGTCTTATCTGATCCAAACAATAAGCACCCCTTATCTTGTTAGTAGATTTCATACAGCATACTCAAAGGGAATCATCTTTTAAAAAGTGACATTAATTAAGTAGATTACAGGTTTACAAAATATTATTTTGAGCAAAACAACATTGAAATATTTAATGTTGAAAGCATATGAACAAGGGCTAAACCTCAGAATATTCTACGGAAAATTTTAATATATCTGAAAATCAGGAATAATATTTTAAATTACAAGATATATTCCAAATATATTAGTAGTGGCTGCATTTGTAACCCATAATTAAGCTGAATGAAAGATTCTCAACAACAAAATATGTACTCGCCAGAGTTTGAACATGATGCTTGTGGAATTGGCTTCGTCGCACATCTGAAGGGAAAGAAATCTCATCAGATTATTGAAGATGCCATTATTATGCTGCAAAACATGGAGCATCGAGGAGCTTGTGGCTGTGAACCCGATACTGGAGATGGAGCAGGCATTCTGGTACAAAAACCTCATCAATTCTTTCAGCAGGAACTACCTGACCTGGACCTCCCTGCCTTCGATAACTACGGAGTGGCTATGATCTTCTTCCCGCTAGATGACGATAAACGGAATGACTGTATCAAACTCTGGGAAGCAACAGTTGATCATTTGGGGCTGGAATTGATTGGCTACCGTAAAGTACCTACCCGTAATATCAGCCTGGGACGTTCTGCCAAACTGGTAGAGCACCACGTAGACCAGGCATTTCTTCGTTTTAAAGACCATAGTATCACTGATCCTTTAGCTCTAGAGCGCAGATTGTTTGTTTTGAAAAACTACGTGTCTCATGTCATTCATAAAGATATAAAAGATACTGAAGATGGTTTTTATATAGCGTCCTGTTCATACAATACAGTTGTATATAAGGGACAACTTACGACTTTTCAGCTTCGTCCTTATTACCTGGACCTACAGAAGCCTCATTTTGAGTCAGCACTTGCACTGGTCCACTCCCGCTTTTCTACTAACACTTTCCCCAAGTGGAAACTGGCGCAGCCTTTCCGCTTTATAGCCCACAATGGTGAGATCAATACCATCCGGGGTAATGTCAACTGGATGCGTTCTAAAGAGGCACTGCTAGAATCTACCTTATTTACTCAGGAAGAACTGGACATGGTGCTTCCCATCTGCGATGCCTCTTACTCAGATTCTGCAAATCTGGATAACATTGTGGAAATGCTTTACCTGGGCGGACGTTCTCTGCCGCACGTGATGATGATGCTCATTCCCGAAGCCTGGCAGGATAATGACCTGATGGACGATCCTAAAAAGGCATTTTACGAGTATCATGCCACCATGATGGAACCGTGGGATGGCCCGGCTTCAATCTGCTTTACCGACGGTAATACTGTAGGAGCTACGCTGGACCGTAACGGATTGCGCCCTTCACGCTACCTGCTCACGGAGGATGACAAGCTAGTGATGTCTTCTGAAGCAGGTGCTCTCCCTGTAGACGAGTCTAAAGTCATTCTAAAAGGTCGCCTGCAGCCCGGACGTATGTTTGTCGCTAACCTAGAAGAAGGCCGTATCGTCAGCGATGAAGAGATCAAGCAGCAGGTTTGTTCCCAGAAGCCTTATCGTCAGTGGCTGAATGAGCATAAGTTCTCCTTGAAAGACCTGCCAGCGCCGCAAAATCTGAACGGACATGATAAGAAAAATTCTGACGAGCTTCCTTTGCTTACTCGTCAGATGACCCTGGGCTACACGACCGAAGACCTAAAGGTAATTCTCGCACCTATGGTACGAGCTGGGAAAGAGCCTATCGGCTCAATGGGCGCTGATATACCGCTGGCAGTGCTCTCTGATCACAGCCAGCATTTGGCTAACTACTTTAAACAGCTCTTTGCTCAGGTAAGTAATCCACCCATCGACCCCATCCGTGAGCGTCTCGTAATGTCTTTGTTTACCAGTGTGGGCGGGATGAAAAATGTCTTGGATGAAACGCCCAGACATGCCCGTCAGATTAACATGGAGCAGCCGGTTTTGAGCAACGACGCCCTGAAGAAGCTAAAGTACTTATGCCTAGATGGATTCCGCTCGCATACCATTGATGCCACTTTTAGTGCCAGTGGTCAGCCAAGCCAACTGGAAGCGGCCATTGATTGCATTAGCAAAGAAGCAGTAGAAGCAGTAAAGAGCGGCGTCAATATTCTGGTGATTTCTGACCGAAATTTTGACCGGGAAAAAGCCCCAATACCTTCTCTGTTGTCCACGGGTGCTATTCACCATCACCTGATCCGCAACGGACTGCGCTCAAAGGTGGGTATAGTAGTAGAAGCCGGTGACGTTCGCGAGACGCATCACTTCGCTACCCTGATTGGCTATGGAGCTCATGCCGTTAACCCCTACCTGGCATTCGAGACGCTGGAAGATATGAAAGCGCAAAAACTGATTCATGTAAAACTTTCGGCAAAAGAGCTACAAAAGCGCTATGTGAAGGCAGTAAATGCCGGGCTGCTCAAGATATTCTCCAAAATGGGTATCTCTACCATACAGTCCTACCACGGTGCACAGATCTTTGAGGCTCTGGGAGTGAGCAAGCAGGTAGTAGACAAATGCTTTGCGGGCACTACTACCCGGATTGAGGGAGTAGATTTTGATGACATTGCGAAGGAGACACTGATACGCCACCGGATGGCATTCCCTGAAGAGCCGCAAGAGTCACTTAACCTTGAGGTAGGCGGAGCTTATCAGTGGAAGCGCCGGGGCGAGCACCATATGCTCAACCCTAAGACAATTCACCTGCTGCAGCAGTCAACCCGCAAAGGAGACTACGCACAGTACAAGAGTTACGCTGAACTCATTAATAATCAAACCCGCAAAGCTAGTACGCTACGCGGATTGATGGAACTGAAGAGCAATCGCCCATCTATTCCTATTGAGGAGGTAGAACCGAGAGAAAATATATTCAAGCGCTTTGCTACCGGTGCCATGTCTTTCGGCTCCATCTCCCATGAAGCCCACAGTACACTGGCCATTGCCATGAACCGTATTGGCGGGAAGAGTAACAGTGGCGAGGGTGGTGAAGATGAAATCCGCTTTGAACGCAAGTCCAACGGCGACTGGGAACGTTCTGCCATCAAGCAGGTTGCTTCCGGCCGTTTCGGGGTGACTAGCCACTACCTCACCAATGCCAACGAACTACAGATCAAAATGGCGCAGGGTGCCAAGCCTGGAGAAGGTGGACAATTACCCGGTCACAAGGTAGACGACTGGATTGGACGTGTGCGCTATTCTACGCCGGGCGTAGGACTGATATCACCGCCACCGCACCACGATATTTACTCTATTGAGGATCTGGCACAGCTGATCTACGATCTGAAAAATGCGAATCGAGAAGCGCGTGTCAATGTGAAGCTGGTGGCTTCTGCCGGCGTTGGTACCATCGCTGCCGGTGTTTCCAAAGCCCATGCTGACGTAGTACTAATCTCCGGACACGATGGAGGTACAGGTGCGTCACCAATCAGTTCCATCCGACATGCCGGATTGCCCTGGGAACTGGGCTTATCTGAGACTCACCAGACCCTGGTCATGAATAATCTGCGTAGTCGTATTACTGTACAAACGGATGGCCAGATCAAGACGGGCCGCGACATTGCCGTGGCAATTTTACTTGGTGCCGAGGAGTTTGGCGTTTCTACCGCTGCACTGGTGACCGAAGGCTGCATCATGATGCGTAAATGCCACATGAACACCTGTCCTGTGGGCGTAGCAACACAGGACCCCGAGCTGAGGGCTCTGTTTACTGGTAAACCCGAGCACGTGGTCAATCTCTTTACTTTCCTTGCTGAAGAACTGCGGGAGATTATGGCTGAGCTCGGCTTCCGTACAGTAGATGAGATGGTAGGCCAGGTTGATTGTCTCAAAATGAGGGACGAGATAGACC
>CAZZGE010000164.1:0-10514 GCA_964653665.1 uncultured Porifericola sp.
GCAAACCACTTTACTTTACTAGGCCACAATACTTGTTCTCCCCGCATCACACGCTCTATGTAAGGAAAAAACTGCTCATATGAAACCACCGGCACCTGCTCTATGTAAGATGCGTAATTCTTGATTTCATGAAACTTATGTTCCTTGCCAAAAACTGTGTTTTTCGCTGTTTCCAGCAGATTTTGTAAAACTTCTTTTTGAACATCAATCGGGTATTTGATAAATAACTCTATCTGATGAACTCTTTTCTTCATCAGCCAGCTCATGACGGAATTAATGATTTCCATGGGTTAATGGGACGTATCAGTAATCAAAAAATAATTAAAAGTTGCTGCTCTAAACCTTCCGGCGTAGTTCAAAATGTTGTCCCAGGTAAACTCTTCTTACCTGTTCATCATTGGCTAAATCTTCAGCGCTCCCTGCTTTTAGCAGTCTGCCTTCAAACATTAGATAAGCACGATCAGTGATGGAGAGTGTCTCGTTTACATTGTGATCAGTAATCAATATCCCAATATTTTTTTCCTTCAGCTGTGCTACGATCGTTTGAATTTCTTCTACAGCTATCGGGTCTACACCTGCAAAAGGTTCATCTAGCAGCACAAACTTTGGATCTACTGCCAGGGCTCTAGCGATTTCAGTACGCCTCCTTTCTCCACCCGAGAGCACGATACCAGGATTTTTGCGCACATGTTTGAGACTGAATTCATCCAGGAGTGCATCTACCTTTTTCTGTCTATCTTTTTTGCTCATATTGGTCATTTCCAGCACAGCCATGATATTGTCCTCAACGCTTAGCTTTCGAAAAACCGAAGCTTCCTGCGCCAGGTAACCAACCCCTTTTTTGGCCCGGCGGTACATGGGTAACTCGGTAATTTCCTCATCGTCCAGAAAAATTCTCCCTTCGTTCGGCTTGATAAGTCCTACGATCATGTAGAAAGAGGTAGTCTTTCCCGCGCCGTTGGGACCCAGAAGGCCCACAATTTCTCCCTGAGAAACTTCTACTGTGATGTGGTCAACCACGGTTCTTTTTTTATACTTCTTCACCAGGTTTTCACCTTTCAGTCTCATAAAATGATATGGATGGTGTAGACAGGAAACGTTGCCTTGTGTAGCTTGTTACAATACTACGTTTAAATAATCAGCAACAAAAAAAATAGGTGTTAAAGATAATTCTCCAGGGCCTTTAAGCTCCGGGCCTGGCGCTGCTCTGATGCTGTACGCTTTTGATCGGCAATGTTCTGGATGAGCTGCGGATACTGAGGGTTACCGGACACATAACAAACATTCAGATGAAGGCTTTTCTCCAGCAGGATGGCATTGCCTTCGCGATCTTTGATCCGAGAAAGCTTATTGTCACATGGCGTGGATGAAAAATATTTTTGCTGAAGTACTGACAGCACGTTATTGATATGATCCGGGCTGGTGTTCCGGAAGGTATATTTTCCGAGGAAAAAATGATTGTGCAAAAAGTGTAATTGACAAATAGCACGAAAATGATAGAGCCCGGTACGATAAAAGAAAACCTTATGTCCGGTAATTTTATCCTCATTATCAATCTGGTAGCGGGGTTTACCCAGCCTGTTAATTACCTGCTTTTCATCACAGTTAAAAGGAATATTTCTGAAGCAAACAGATAAAGTATTGTCCTGCGTTGCGCTGTTTTGATTTTGAAAAAGAAGAGAAAGTCGCTCAAGAGTATCTTCCCGAAAGAGATTTTGGTAAAAATCGTCACGGTTTTGATAGTTCCTGTAGGATCGGCTATCAAGCTTAGCTTCTTTTTGAAATATTTTGTCTATAAATGTGAAAATGCTCATAACCTCGTGACTGCAAAAAAAAGGTAAATGCTGCACAAAAAAATATTGCTATACCAAGTGAATTAAATGAAGTTTTTTAGGTAAGCTAATTCGTATTAACCAGTATACTTACATTGTCTCTTCTTGACTGTTTACAATTCTAAACTAAGCCAACTAGCTTATAAAAACAACGCTAAAGTATGGGTAAAATCACATGCAACGGCCCTAACCCCCAAAATGCTTCATGGCATTGTACTATCGTTTATTAGATATAATACCTGTTTATTCTGCAATACTTAGCTTGTAAAAAGTGAAGAATGATTAGGAATAGCCTCACTTCTTACATCACAATTTTGAAATCTTAAGTTTTCGCGCAGATAAATTTTACTGCAATATATTCTGAACACATTTGTGTGTTTAACAATCGTGCTACGTGAAAATTAATGCTGTGTTTTTATGGAGAGGTGCGTAATTTTGGACGTCCTTTATGCAACTTCAAAGTTTGAAGGCTGCCAATCTTCTAAAGGCATTGATGGAACTATGACATACCAAGAAGCGATCCAGTACCTGTACGAGAGCCTTCCGATGTTTCAGCGCATTGGCCCAGCCGCTTTTAAGAAAGATTTAACGAATACCCTTGCTTTTTGTGAGCATCTGGGGAATCCTCAACACGCTTTTCCCTCAGTTCATATTGCCGGTACAAACGGAAAAGGTAGTAGTGCCCATTGTATTGCAGCTGTGCTGCAGGCAGCAGGTTATAAAACAGGGCTCTACACTTCACCTCATTTAAAGGAATTTACCGAAAGAATCAGAGTTAACGGTAAAGAGATAGGCCAGTCTGCTATCATTAATTTTGTGGAATCTCAACAAGCATTTCTGGAAACGCTCAAACCCTCATTCTTTGAAACCACGGTAGCTATGGCGTTTGACTACTTTCGTCAGGAGAAGGTTGATGTGGCTGTCATTGAAGTAGGTATGGGCGGTAGGTTAGATTCTACCAATGTCATCCGGCCGCTGGTCAGCCTTATTACGCACATTGGTTTTGACCATATGCAATTTCTGGGAGATACCCTGGATAAAATTGCCGGAGAGAAAGCAGGTATTATCAAAGAGGGGATACCGGTAGTGATTGGCGAAAGACAGCCCGAAACCGAAGCCGTCTTTATTAACAAGGCGCATCAACAGAAGGCACCTGTCTACTTTGCTCAAGATCGGTACCGTGCACAGGTTGATGATATTATTGATGGTCAATATACGATTAATGTTTTCCGGTATGATGCGTTGTTGCACAACAAACTGCCGTTGTCGCTAGGTGCCCACTACCAACTGAAAAACCTGCCAGGTATCCTGCATACCCTGGATCTGCTGAGTGAAAAAGGCTTCCGGATAGAGGAAGCGTCAGTTAAGCTGGGGTTAGCTGAGGTTGCGGAGTTGACCGGTATCAAAGGGCGTTGGCAGATTCTGCGTAAAGCGCCACTCATTATCTGTGACACGGCTCACAATCAGGGAGCGATTCGTGAGATAGCCGTACAGCTACAGCATTTGACCTTTGATAAATTATTTATGGTTTTAGGCTTCAGCGCTGAAAAAGACCTTTCTACTATTCTGCCCCTGCTGCCTCAAGATGCTCAGTACTTATTCTGCCAGGCCGCCATACCTCGGGCATTGCCAGCTCAAGCACTGCATGAACATGCCCAGAACTATGGCTTAGAGGGTGAGGTTTTTGACACAGTGCGTGCTGCCTATGCCAAAGCTAAAGCTGAAGCGAAAAGTAATGATTGCATTTTTGTGGGTGGAAGTTTTTTTACGGTTGCTGAAATTGATGAATTGTAATGAGAAAAAAACTGGACAGGTTTGCTGATAATGACCAGCGACAAAATGTAGTGCAGCCGGGTAAAGCAGTCTTTGAGAATATCAGAGGTAACTGGAACACTTACTTCGGGAATGATCATCCCCTGGTGTTTGAACTAGGCTGTGGCAGAGGCGAATATACTGTTGGGTTAGCCCGTCGTTTTCCCGATACTAACTTTGTGGGGGTAGACGTAAAAGGAGCTCGTCTCTGGAAGGGCAGTTCCATCGCTGAAGAAGAAAAACTGAGAAATGCTGCTTTTTTGAGGATACGTATCCTTGAAATAGAAAAATCAGTGGCTGAGCATGAACTTAACGAAATATGGATTACATTTCCCGATCCCCGACCTAAAAAAAGAGACATCAAGCGGCGCCTCACGGCAGAGCGGTATATGAATATCTACAAAAAAATACTCAAGCCCGGAGGCACGATCCATTTCAAGACAGATAATACAATGTTATTTGACTTCACTTTGTGTCATTTGCAGCAGCGTGCTGATGTCCAGAGCCTAGAAGTAACCCAAAATTATCATGCTTCCCGCTTTTCAGAAGAGTTACCCGACATTGTCACTAAGTACGAAAAACAGTTCATGGATGAAGGCATGAATATAAAATACCTGAGGCTCAGATTCATATAATAAGCCCCGGTCGCTTCTGCCTCCTGGCTTCCCTCGTTGGGAGTAGTCTATTGAAAAAATGCACAACACTACTGGTTCATCCATAATTTTTTTTCTTCTAAGAAGATACCACCTCTACATAACTAATATTTTTGTGCTCAAATACGATCATCAGAAGACTGTCAAAGATTTGTTACCTCATCTTTGCCATCGAGATACCCAGCTAAGTTGGAAAAAACGATGCCTGTATACCAAAAGAGTTGATAAAAGTGTCATGGAGATTCGGGTATACCAGCAAAACTCGGTAGAGGGATTAGGGGCAGTACAGTTGAGCAGTATTACCTACGATCACATTACTGGTAAGATCACCCAGATAAATCACCGCGGTGAGTACCATTACCAGCCCGGCTAGGTAATAGATGTATTATTAGAGCCTATCATCGCTGAAGGACAGGAAACTGCACACTAAGCCCATGCTCTGTTTCACTTCACCTTATCCTTTATATATTTGCTGTAGCATTAAACAGCAGATATGGAAAACGTTTCCTTTGAGTTTTCAGCATCAGATTTACCAGCGGTTCTCACCATCATACTTTCCATCATCGGCTACAACACGTACTGGTTCCTGGCAATATCTTCCCGCCGAAAAGCAAAATTTGAATCACAGTATGACCAGGAAGAGGCTAGCATCCGGCTCGTGCAGTTTCAGAAGTATGTAGGTGCATTTTTTCTGGGTGTGGTGCCTCTGGTGATTTGTTTGCTGGTATTACCCTATTCACTCTCAGATTATGGCATAAGCGTTAAAAACACCGGTGCTTCAATGCTGTGGATCTTTGGGCTTTCAGCTCTGATTTTCCCTATAAACCTCAATGCTGGCAAGCGAGAAGAAAACCTGCAGATTTACCCAATGATGCGAGTTCAGGAGTGGAGTTCCCGTCTTATCCTAATAAACTCGGTCTCTACGATGAGCTACCTGTTTGCCTATGAATTACTGTTTCGGGGACTACTCCTGTTCACTTGTGTAGATGTATTTGGCGTATGGCCCGCCGTCGCGATCAACGTAGCGCTTTACTCGGCAGTACATTTGCCCAAAGGGGCTGCGGAAACCATCGGCTCTCTGCCTTTTGGTTTGCTTCTCTGCTATATCACACTTACCACCGGGACCATCTGGGTGTCGGTAGTCGTGCATTGGGTACTCTCGTTATCTAACGACTACCTGGCAGTACATCACCACAAGGATATGCACTTTAAATAAAGGATATGAAAAAGAAAGATTTTGGTGGCAAGGTAGTCATAATTACCGGCTCCAGTATGGGTATTGGTAAGGCGACTGCCAAACTGATGGGGAGTAGGGGAGCAAGATTGGTGATCAACGGTCGTAACCCGGAGAGACTCAGCAGGACAGAACATATGCTGCGCGGGCAGGGCTACGAAGTGCTTGCTGTGCAGGGCGATGTAAGCCAGGTAGATGATGGTAAAAGACTTATTGAGTCTGCTGTAGAACATTACGGAAGACTGGACATCTTGGTTAACAATGCTGGTATGTCTTCCCGTGGGCTATTTGAAGAACTGGATCCGGTCGTCTTTAGAGATATGGTTGACATTAACTTCCTGGGGTGTGTCTATACGACGCGCTTCGCTATCCCACACCTGAAGTCAAGCCAGGGGAGCGTGGTGTTTATCTCCAGCGTTGCTGGTATTCGCGGCCTGCCGGAAAATGTCATGTACTGTGCCTCCAAAATGGCGCTTACCTCCGTAGCAGAGTCCTTAAAAATAGAACTGGCAGAGTACAGTATTCATGTGGGGATTCTCTATGTAGGGATTACCAAAAATGAAGCAGATAAGCAGGTGATCGGAAAAGATGGTAAACCCATATCGTTAAGATCAAGGGAAAATACCAGGGCCTCTACGCCCGAACAGGTAGCCCAAGCTATCGTCAGAAATATCAAAAGAAGGAAGTTCAAAATGATCCTTTCCGGATTAGGGAAACTAAACTTCATTGCAAATATTCTTTTTCCCCGCCTGGTAGATCGTATTCTCATTAGCGCTAAAAAGAAGGTCAGTGAGATGAATAAATGAGGCGTAATTGCTTACACCTCACTCATTGTTATGGATCACATTCCTGGTTGATAGGTCTCTTCAGCCCGGGCTTCCACATCCGGCCGATAATAGGCTATGTCCTTGAATTCACCTTCTACGTATAAGTCTACCTGGTCATCAAAGTGAGGAGATGCCGGATCACCACTTTGGCCTCCCGCCAACAGGCTCTTAGCTTTTACCTGATCCCCAAACTCTACAACGGCCACAAAGCTATTACCCGAAGTGCCGTACATCCGCTTGGTGCCGGGATAGGTACGAGCCCCAAAAGAAGCTAGTGCACCCCAGCGTGAGGAAGACATAGGAATGGCCACACTAGGCTGGCTGTCATCAAAGGGCTGACGGATATCTCCATTAAGCCGCTGGTAACGGTTGATCTCACCCCAGGGAGTGTTCCACTGCCCAAAGTCAGCCTTAAGTTGGTTCAGTGCGGTTGAGAAAAACTCAAGCCGTTCTTCAGGGGGCATCTCCAGGCCGTAGTATGTAATCCGTTCAATGTAATTGAGTCCTTCCGGTGCCTCTCCATTTCGGCGAAGCGTTTGTCCGTAGTAGTGTGCCAGCGTCATCGGTACAGATTCAGCCGACACACGGTAGTCCCAATTTCGTAGGGCCTCAACAGCAGATCGCAGCTCTGGTTCATCAGTGGGTTGTGCATCATAAGCTTCTACCAGTCCGGGAATAAGTACCTCAAAAGCGGTCAGATAAGGGTTATAAGCCAGTTCAATCAGCTTATCCAAGTTGAGATTTTCTACATCCTGAAGCAGGCGTACCGCCTGTATCCCCCGAAAATTTTCGTTATCAGGTGCCATGTAGCCGGGGTAATCCTCAGCTTTGGGACTGTAGGCCCCTGCTGCAGTAAAAGGCGTGGAGTTACAGTTTTGTATCCATCCGCTAGCCGGGTTGACCAGCGTGACACACTCAGCCACCGGATGCAGATCCTGCCAGTCAGTAGCGGGGTTACTGCCGTCTACCGGTTTGGCATAGTCAAAACTTTCGTCACGGCGGGGTATGAAATTTCCATGATAGTAGGCAATATTTCCCTCCGTGTCGGCATACACGGTATTGTTGGAAGAGTTGGTACGGATGTTCATATTTTCCTGAAATGCGTCAAGGCCGGTGGTTTTTGTTCGGAGGTATGACTGGGTCAGGGCTTCTACCGGTTTCCACATGATACGGGTAGCCACCCACTGTTCTCCCTGTTGCCGGACGATCGGCCCGTGATGCGTATGATACATGGGCATCGTTTTCTCACGCATCCCCTGATCGGTCTTGTACTTTAGGGTTACTTCAGAGGTTTCAATAGGACGCCATTCATCCCCATAGAGATACTGCAACGCTCCCTCTTGTTCTCTGACTGTTTCCAAAAATTCATCAATACAATCGGCACGGGTTGACGTATGCATCCAACCAGTATTTTCGTTAAAACCCTGGTACACAAAGAACTGGCCCCAAGTGACAGCTCCGTAAGCATTCAGACCTTCTTCGCTCACCACGTGTATTTCACCACGAAAAAAGAAAGAAGTATGTGGGTTGATGAGTAATAAGGCATTCCCATTTTCAGTAAGCTCAGGAGCTATTGCAAAGCCGTTTGAACCACGGGGTTCTTTATCGGTGGCAAACTCTACCATTCCGGGCGCATTCTGACCATAGGCCAGGGAAGGGTCTTTTTCATAAAAAGCCTGTACACTACGCGTGGAAATGCGCTCAATATCCCCGCCGATAGAACCTTCGCTGAAATACATGGGCATCCAGGGTTCAAAGTGCGTCAGAAGTTTGGGGGTTACTTCAGGATGGGTATGGAGATAATAATTGATACCGTCGGCGAAAGCCTGGCAGAGTTCTTTGAGCCATTCCGGACTGCTTTCATAAAGTGACTTTGCCTCAGCTTCGGTCATATAGAAGCGGGCCCGGAGGTCATTGTACAGTTTATCCTCTCCTTCCACTTCGGCCAGGCGACCGATGGCAGTGATGTAGTTAGTCTCTACCCGATTGAAGTCGTCTTCACTTTGTGCATACAGCATGCCGAATACGGCATCAGCATCACTTTTTCCATAAATGTGGGGAATGCCGTAGTCATCGCGGATGATGGTCACATTTTCGGCCCTTGTTTGCCAGCGGCTTAGTTCATGGGAAGTTTCGGAGTTTTGCTGGCAGGAAAAGCAGCAAATGACTAATAGATAGAGAAGGAATCTTTGCATAGTCTGTTGTCAGTTATAGGTATATGGAATCACGAATTTACTAGATTTCTACGGGGTGAAAAAATGAGCGATTGGAAATGAAACCTTATAAAGAAGAAAGCAAGCCGAAATATATTTTGCCAATAGATTGTATCACAGAATAAAAAAAGGGCAATGTAGTAAGGGTCGGAATCAACAAGATATACTGATTAAGCCTCACTGGTTTCTTGCACGGCTAGATGGGTAAACGTGATTATACTTCATGAAGCGAACAGAAATGAAGGAAGATAGTTCTCTCAACATCCCACAGTTTTTGTAAAACTCTCTTGTCAAAAAAATGCTTCTTAGGCGAATTGTCAGTACCTTATAATCAAAAAATAGCGGATGGCTAAGTCCGGATATAAACCTAACCACAAATACAACCAGCGAGTCTGGGAAAAACAGCTGGTTGCCGAAAAGCAGGCAGCTGCGTTGAAAAAGCGAGCCCAGCTACTCAGGGAATTTGCCGAGAAATACCGTAACACTTCCGCCGAACAAGTATTCGGCTGGGAAAAAACACAGTCCGAAGACGAAGAAGGTGCGCAATAGTGAGTCTATTCTTTCACGTCAGCCGTCTGCATGCTCACCAGTGCCTCCACTCTTTCAAATTCATACTGCTCAATGGTAAAAAAACCATCTTCGTACATCTGATGAATATCTTTGTACGTGAGCTGGTATTCCTGTTTTTGGGCTATACTAGTACTGGTCACTAGTTTTGTAGCCTTGTAGGTAAAATCGTCTTCAGGAAAGATCACAGGGGTGAGACGATAGTAAATACGCTTTTCATCCTGATTGTTCTTCACATAAAAGTCTTTTAAATCACGCATCTTTAAACTTTTGTACGGTTTCTACTAATCTCTTAAAACTTGCTTCATCGTTTAGGTCTGTCTTCTCTACATCTACTTGTATGACCGGAGAAAGATCATACCTTTCAATCCAGTAATCGTACTTCTTGTTCAGGTCGGCCAAATAATTCTGGGGTATAGTTCCTTCAAACTTTCTTTCACCTGCTTGCCCTCGTCCTGAAATTCTCTCTTCCAGTATCTCCGGGCTGCCCTTTAAAAAAATCAGCAAATCCGGAGCGGGTACCAACGGAGCCATACTATCATACAAGTTCCGGTACGTCTGGTAATCCATCTCTGTCATGAATCCGGACTTGTAGAGGTTTCTCGCAAAAATGTGGGCATCCTCGTAGATTGTCCGGTCCAGTACTACGTGGTCAGATTTTTCTCTGAGTTTGAGTCCCTGCCGAAAACGGTGACTTAGAAAGTACACCTGTAGCGGAAAGGACCATTGTGCCATATCCTCGTAAAACAGCTCTAAATAAGGATTATGCTCCACAGCTTCGTACGCCGCTTCAAAGCCAAAACGTTTGGAAAGACGGTGAACAAGGGTTGTTTTTCCCGCACCTATGTTACCCGAAACAGCTAACAACATTCCTTATGCTTTTTCCAAATCTAGCAATAATCTCATAAGATCAAAGCCTTTCTGAATGAATCATGAGCAGACTTACGAATATTTTATACTATTAAAGAATCCGGCCTATTTTTCGTAATGTTTCAAAAAAAAGAAACAATAGTTGTAAATATGTTGGTAAAATATTAATTACATAATAATACTATCACTTCTTAGATTTGTATATTTTTCTTTAGCACTTTTATGCTACAGCTTTGACCTAGGGGGTTTACCTGGCCACGTTCCTGCGCACAAAACCTGACTATTTCTTACACATTACTAAGCATTTTCTAACCCAAAGGTTTTCAAGCTATATGTAAATCTATTCCTGTTGTTGCGGTATTACGGATTACATTGGAACCTCTACGGCTAGGATATAGCTATCAGAAGCGATGTGCATGTCTACCTCGTCGGTATCATAAATTCCCACTGCATCCCGCTTTGATAATTCCATTTCATAAGCGCGGAAACCGCCTGCAATCACAAAG
>CAZZGE010000165.1:0-10500 GCA_964653665.1 uncultured Porifericola sp.
TGATGGCAAAAGTATTCTGCTGTAAAGATTGCTTGTTGATGACTTTTTCAGCCAGTGCGTCCGGGTATGTCACAATGAGCTCGCCCTTCCCAATGGAGTTATTGATGCGATTGAGGATTTCAGCCCGCATCAGTACATTAGCATTCTCTGTTTCTTCCAGTTGGTAGGGCTTTTTATAAGAGGTAGGAAAAAGCAGCACTTCCTGATGTGGGTTTAAGTTTTGTAGGTCATTATGGAAGTAGGCAGCTTCTTCTTTCCCCTCCATAACAAAAATATGGTTCTGCGCGTCTATCCTATGAATAGCTGTAGATACAATAGCATCTAGGCTTCCTACTAAACCTTTGATTTGCAAAAAATCACCTTGGTTGTTTTTAACCTGACTAGCTAGTGTGCGGACTAGACTGTCGTTGCTATAAAGTTCTACAAAACTTTGTATCTGCACCTCAAAAAGAATTAAATTGATAATGCTATTTAGTGTACGATCTTTATTAATTTCAAGATTATCAGAACCACACCTCAGTTAATATGTTTACATAAAATTAACCTCACAGCCCTTTCATTTGATATGCAACAGCAAAACAAAAATAATACGGGGGAGAAGAAAAAAGAGACGACAATTGCGCGACTCGAAAAAATTCATCCACACAAAATGTTGATTTACCTGTCAATCTTCGGCAGTAGTTTAGTTTTTCTTTTCATGATTACAGCTTACACGATGAGCCGTCCGGAGAATGATTTTGCCAACTTCTCTATGCCCAAATCTTTCATCGTTAGCCTGGTGCTGCTATTGTTTTCTAGCTTCTTTATCTCAAAAGTGCTACCAGCATTTAAAAAAGACAAAATTCGGGAGGTAAAAAGAGCTTTAGAGATTACGCTGTTGCTAGGGCTGGCTTTTACGATATGTCAGTACTTAGGATGGTACGAGATGAACAGGTCGGGTATTTATCTGAGCGGAAAAGATTCAGGTGCTTATCTGTATGTCATTTCTGGTTTGCACGTACTGCACCTAGCCGGAGGACTGGCTTTCCTTACGCTGACTTATACCAAAGTGAGCACCACGGCCCGAGATCCAGTGAAAGCGCTGATTATGGTAACCAACCCTTACCAGCGGACACGTTTAGAAATGCTTACTACTTACTGGCATTTTGTGGACATCCTTTGGGTAGCTTTATTCTTTTACTTTTTATTTAGCTTCTGATAGATAGTCAACAGATCTTCTTTTAGGTAGGTCTGGGCTATTTGCTGGGCATTTTTTACTTGAGGAGCGGCTATACCATCTGCAAAATTTAAGGGAGCCTTGAATACGCGTGCTTCATCCCAGAAATGATGCTCAAAAAGAAAATTTAGTAATCGAGCTCCACCTTCAATAATTATTGAATATACCTTGCGGCAGTAAAGGTCATCAAGCACAGTTACAAAAAATGGAAGAAAGTGCTCCTCGTTGATTTTGATCCATTCCGTATTTCCGGCTTTTTTGTTCTGTTTCAGGTTATAACATATAGTAGCCTGAGATCCATCAAACAGGTATAAGTCTGGGGGAAGCCGCAGATTTTTGTCAATTACAACGCGAATAGGATCTTCACCAGACCAGCTTCTGACATTAAGACGGGGGTTATCAAAATAGGCCGTTTGGGTTCCTACCATGATAGCCTCTTCTTCGCTGCGCCACTTGTGCACCAGGCGTCGTGATAACGGATTGCTGATCCATTTGGAATCGTAGTTCGTACGAGCGATAAAACCGTCGGCAGTTTCAGCCCACTTTAGAATAATAAAAGGGCGTTTTTGGGACTGATAACAGTAGAAACGGCGGTTAAGGTGAGCTTCCTTTTCAGGTAGTAGATTGTCCCAAATGAAAATTTGGTTTTCCTCCAGCGTGCGAATGATTTTCTGTCGGGCAGGAGCTGCAGTAAACACTTGTTTGACCCGATTCTTCTTAAGCAAGATTAAAAAGTCTTTGATGGGATGGTTGATTTGACATAGGAAAAGTTTATTGTTGGTAGAAGGCTTCTTAGTAAAATTATTTTGCGTTACTTTTGAAAATATTGATACTTCTGGTAACCATCCTTCTGACAGTATTTTTCCTTGATCATCTGTCCATACCCAAGCGTTCATAGGATTATCACCTACTTTACCCCCGCCTAGTGCAGCCAACTGCAGACAGCGATGGGCCATTTCTAAATAATTATCCATTGCCTGGCCAATTTATTTTGATAATGAAAGAAAACCTGCATAGTTCAAAATCCATGCATCGCTTCATCAGTGAACAAATCTATCAAAAGCGAATGGATATTTATACCCGGGAAGAAACGCAGCACATGGCAATAATGCTGATGGAACACTTTCTGAAACAGGACAGAAATGACATCCTACTGGATAGGTATTTTCAACTGGATATAATAACTGAAAACTTGTTGCAGGCGGCAGTTGATAGAATTGCTGATTATGAGCCATTGCAGTATGTTATCGGTGAAACTTATTTTTATGGTAGAGCATTCTACGTGTCGCCGGCCGTTTTGGTACCCCGTAGAGAAACCGAAGAACTTACCGACTTGCTGTTGCAGCAACACAAACTTCAGAAGCATTTGAAGATATTGGATATAGGCACGGGAAGTGGCTGTATAGCCGTTACGCTGCAAAAAGAAATACCAGATATACAAACATACGCTATGGATAATAGCCAGGAGGCACTTTCAGTAGCTAAGGCAAACGCCAATCGTCATAGTGCAGATGTGCAGTGGCTACTAGAGGATATAATGAATTTTACTCCATCAGGAAGGGAATACGATATTGTCGTCAGTAATCCTCCGTATGTACGAGAGGCAGAAGCAGCTGAAATGAAGCCCAATGTGCTCAATTTTGAGCCTCATGCTGCCTTGTTTGTACAAGATGATCAGCCACTTATTTTTTATGAAAAAATTGTTCAACTTTGCAAACAGTACAAACTGCTAAAGAAAGGGGGAAAATTATTTTTTGAAATAAATGAGGCTCTAAGTAAAGCTACTGTTACACTACTAAAGCAGTATGGATTTGATGAAGTTTTGCTTTATCATGATATGCAGGGAAAGGAAAGGTTTTTGATAGCAAAGAAATAAACTGCGCAGTTTTTTTTAAAAAGCTAGTTAGGGTAATGTATTCTCAAAAAATTATATTATTTTTATCTAAAATTTAATTTAAGAAATATTGAGCCATATTTATCCTATTTTTGATACGATTCTTCAGAAGCATCATAAGGAGAAAGCACTTGGCCAGAAAGGAAAAGTCATTTGGATGGTAGGTTTATCAGGGTCAGGAAAGAGTACATTAGCCCGGGCAGCGGAAAACACTTTGCACCAACAGGAGAAGTTCACCATGCTTCTAGATGGTGATAATCTACGCACCGGGGTCAACAATAATTTGGGTTTCAGCGAAGAGGACCGTCGCGAAAATATTCGTAGAGCAGCCGAAGTGGCTAAGCTATTTGCTAATTGCGGCGTTGTAACCATCTGCTCTCTAATTAGCCCTACCAACAACATTCGGCAGATGGCTCAGGATATCATCGGTAGAGATACTTACTATGAAGTGTATATTGACTGTCCGCTGGAAGTTTGCGAAAAACGTGATGTAAAAGGACTGTATGCCAAAGCACGGCGGGGTGAGATCAAACAGTTTACGGGTATCAGTTCGCCATTTGAGGCACCGGAACATCCTGATCTAAGGCTCAGAACAGATCAAAATAGCATAGAGACCTGTCATCATCAGTTGATAGATACGATATTGGATATTACATCCTTATAATTTTTGGAAACAAGGTTAAAGCAATACTTATGAAATCTTATCGCTTAACGCATCTTAAGCAGTTGGAAACAGAAGCTATCTTTATCATGCGTGAAGTAGCCTCTCAGTTTGAGAAGCCGGTACTGCTCTTTTCAGGAGGTAAAGATTCTATATGCATGGTTCGTTTGGCACAGAAGGCTTTTTGGCCTGCCAAGCTTCCTTTTCCGCTTATGCATATTGACACCGGCCATAATTTTCCTGAGACGATAGAATTCAGGGATAACCTGGTAAAAGAAATTGGTGCACAATTGATTGTAGCCAGCGTACAGGATTCTATTGATCAGGGGCGTGTGGTAGAAGAGAAAGGATCAAATGCTAGTCGAAACGCTCTGCAGACAGTAACTTTGCTGGATGCAATTGAAAAACATCAGTTTGATGTTGCTTTTGGAGGTGCTCGTCGTGACGAAGAAAAGGCACGCGCCAAAGAACGCTTTTTTTCCCACCGCGACGACTTTGGCCAGTGGAATCCACGTAACCAGCGGCCTGAGTTGTGGAACCTCTTCAACGGAAAGAAAAATGTAGGTGAGCACTTCCGGGTGTTTCCGCTCAGTAACTGGACAGAGATGGACGTGTGGCAATACATTGCTGCTGAAAATATGGAGATACCTGAAATATACTTTTCTCATGAAAGAGATGTGATAGAAAGAAACGGAGTGCTTCTGGCTAAATCAGAGTTTATTGCACTGCAAAAAAATGAAACCTACGAAAAGAGAAGGATTCGTTTTAGGACAGTGGGAGACATGACCTGTACAGGCGCCGTAGAGTCATCTGCAGCCGACCTTCAGTCTATCATTCATGAGGTAGCTGCTGCAAAGGTAACAGAAAGAGGAGGAAGAGCTGATGATAAGCGCTCAGAAGCAGCGATGGAGGATCGTAAAAAACTCGGCTACTTCTAATACAATCATTAAGAAAAAACGAAGCGATGAATCAGGAAGAGATAAAAGATGTGAACGAACAATATCTGAATATGGACCTGCTAAGATTTACTACGGCAGGCAGCGTAGATGATGGAAAAAGTACCCTTATCGGTAGGTTACTTTTTGACAGTAAAGCTATTTTTGAGGATCAGATGGATGCAGTGCAGCGAGCAAGCCTGGGGAGTGGTGATGAAAATATCAACCTTGCCCTGCTTACCGATGGCCTCAGAGACGAAAGAGAACAGGGTATTACCATTGACGTAGCCTACCGTTACTTTGCAACGCCCAAGCGTAAGTTTATCATTGCTGATACTCCCGGCCATATACAGTACACCCGTAATATGGTAACCGGAGCCTCCACTGCCAACCTGGCAATCGTACTGGTTGATGCCCGACACGGAGTAGTGGAGCAGACTTGCCGACATGCATTTATCGCTTCACTTCTTCGGATACAACACCTGGTTTTGGGTATCAATAAGATGGACCTGGTAGATTACAGTGAAGAGGTGTTTGAAAACATCAAAAAAGACTTTGAAGGCTTTAGTTCTAAGCTAGACGTCCCTGACATTCGCTACATTCCAATCAGTGCGCTAAAGGGTGACAACGTAGTACATAAGTCGAGAAATATGCCCTGGTACGACGGTGCCAGTTTGCTTTATACTTTAGAAAATGTACAGATCGCCAGCGATTACAACTTTGTAGATTCCCGCTTCCCTGTTCAGCGAGTTATCCGCCCTCAATCTGATAAGTACCACGATTATCGGAGTTACGCTGGAAGAGTAGCAGGTGGTGTTTTCAAGCCGGGGGATGAAGTAATCGTACAACCGTCGGGTCTCACCTCAAAAGTAAGTTCAATACAAACTTTGGATGGCGAGTTAGAGGAAGCATATCCACCTATGTCAGTTTCTGTTTCTCTGGAGGACGACATTGATATTACCCGGGGTGATATGATTTGTAAGCCCGATAATCAACCAAAAGTTGGACAGGATATTGAACTGATGTTGTGCTGGCTCAATGAGAAAAAGCTGCAACCACGGGGTAAATATGCGATAAAACATACTACCAAAGATGCTCGCTGTGTAGTGAAGGAAGTGAAGTACAAAATCAATATCAACACGCTACATCGCATTGAAGACGATAAAGAAGTTGGTTTGAATGATATCGGAAGAGTGCTGATACGTACAACGACTCCACTGATTTACGATAGCTACAAGAAAAACAGAACGACAGGTAGCTTGATTTTGATAGATGAGTTTACCAATGAAACAGTAGGTGCCGGGATGATCATCTAAATTTTGTATTTTTGCCAAAGCAGAAAAAAAGCCAATTCTATTTTTAGAATTGGCTTTTTTTATTGTCAGAGAACCTAATGGATTTCTACCGCATGGCCATGTTTTTGTCTCCGCCTTTGCTGAAATAAATCCAGTCCACAAAGGCTTGGGCCCGACCACTATCTCCTTCTGTACTTACTACAAAGTACAGATCGTTTTTACCTTGGGGCACTTCATTCAGCGGAATATTAATTTCTTGAAATGTCGCTACTTTGCCGGTTGAGGGTATCGCTTGTGTAGCTAGTACCTCCCCGTCAGGCTTACCTGATCTGATATGGATTGTAAAACCAGGAGCATTTGCACCGATTCGCATACGTAATGCATCAATCTCTTTCAGGTCAATGTCTTTGAACCCGAAATATCCACCGTCTCTTAGATCGCCCATGTAGCTAAACTCTTCAGTATCTCTCAATCGGCTACCCTCCCAGTAGTCGTAGCTTTCGGCCTCTACCATGGGGCTACGTAAATCTAATGAAGTGGAAGAAGCTAGTGGTCCGATAATATCACCACCGCGATCTGTATAATTTACCTTGAATACGTATCTGCCACCAGGCGCATCTATGTGCTGGGTTGGGTTGATAATACCGCTCAATGGCAGGCGGGCAGCCTGGGCATCTAGCGTCATCAGATAGTCTATGATGATGGTGGCTTCTTCTTCACTGACTGCCTGGGCGGGCATGGCACGGTTACCCCAGTTGCCACTTCCACCTTTCAGAATTTTAGAAACCAGCATCTGTTTGTTTTCATCGGTATCTTCATAGCGCTCAGCTACATCCTGATAGGCAGGTCCAACGGATGTTTTCTCAAAAGCATGACAAGCTTTACAACCGCTATTGTCAATCAGGGATAAGCCGTTGACAGAAGACTTGTGCCCTAATTCGTCGGATGCAGCCGCACCGTCATTTGCATAGCTAAAGCTGAAACCAATTTGTTCGGCGCTAATACCACTACCCAAACTGCCATCTTCCTTATCATTAACGCTCACTGAATATTCTATGGGTTCATTGTCAAAATAAAATGAAGAATTAGAAGCAAGTGCGATCTCCACCTCAGGGCGCTGGTTACCAACCCTCACCGTAATATCCTGTACATCACCATCTCCTTCTGCATCTGTTACAGTGACTTTTACATTGTAGATACCCGCTTCTTTAAAGGTGAAAGAAGGTGCTACTTCTTCTGACTGTACCTCTTCTCCGGTAAATGACCAGACGTAGCTAAGCTCATCACCTTCATCGTAATCATAGCTCTCCTCAGCGCTAAACTGCACCGGAAAAGGTGCTGCACCTACTGTCTGATTTGCAGCAATGCGAGCGACAGGGGCTCGGTTATCTTCTGCATAATTGATGCGGGAAAGAGAAGCATCCGGGTTCTTAGCAAACCAGTCGGAACCATATTCCAGGATATACAGATTGCCGTCATGGCCCATCTCCATGTCTATGATTTTGGTAAAATCGAAAGACTCCAGGAAGGGCTCCAGTCGCTGAAGGTTACCGCTTTCATCCAGTGTTACGGCAATGATCCAGTTACGCATCCAGTCGTAGATGAAAAGCTTCTCATCATAGTATTCCGGAAAGCGATGCTCGGCATGGGTGTACATATCATAATGATAAACCGGACCTGCCATGGCATTACGTCCGCCGATACCAACGATCGGAAATTCCGGTGACTCATCGTACGGATACCAAACTAGCGATTTGTTGAAAGGGGGTAGTTTCCTGCGACCTGTATTATTAGGAGAATCATTAATAGGACCATCAAAATTAAAGTATTCTCCGATTTCGCCAGTAGCAAAATTGTGGTCACGGTAAGGACGGTTACCACGGAAATAAGGCCAACCGTAGAAACCAGCTGTTTTTGCCTGCTTCACTTCATCGTATCCTCTCGTACCCAGTTCTCCATTTGTTCGGGCATCAGGCCCTACATCACCCCAGTAAACCCATCCGGTCTTCTGGTCCACGCTTATACGATAGCTATTCCGTGTACCCATCACGTAGATTTCGGGTCGGCTGAGAGAGTCACCTTCAGAAAAAAGGTTACCATCAGGAATGGAATAAGTAGCATCGTCGTGTACACGGATTCTCAGGATTTTACCTCGCAGATCATTGGTATTACCAGAAGATGACTGCGCATCAAAAGGGTGACGGCCGGGGCGCTCGTCTATCGGCGCATAACCATTGGATTCAAAGGGGTTGGTATCGTCGCCAGTAGATAGGTGTAACAGGCCATCTGGACCAAAGGCAATAGATCCTCCGGTATGGCAGCACTCCCTGCGCTGAACAGGCACTTGCAAAATGATCTTTTCAGAAGACATGATCAGGCTGTCATTCAGCAATAAAAAGCGTGAAAGGTTCTGCACGGTATCTTCGCCAGCGGGTGAGTAATACATGTAGATCCAATTATTGTAGTAGAAGTCGGGATCTTTGGCAATGCCCATCAGCCCATCTTCAAATTTAGTGTGCACGTCTAGCTGGGCAATCTGCCGCATACTTCCGTCTTCTGGGTAGTATATTTTGACGGCGCCTTTTCGCTCGGTGAAGATGACCTTGCCGTCAGGTAATACTGCCAGTTCGGTAGGTTCATCCAGCGGGCCAGGTACGAGCGTTTGCTTGACAAAGCGGTTCTCTTCTGGCTTTCTGAGTGAGCGAGCAAGGTCGTAGTCTAATACATTGTTACCAATAGCGTACTCAATTCCTTGTTGCAGGTATTCTCTTACTTGACCGTCCTCTAAATTTGCTGAGACTCTTTCGCCGGAAATGTAGAAGGCCTGTCCGCCATCATAATCACCTGACCAGACGCTGATGCCTTCGGGTATATCTCCCTCTTTGGATGACATTAGCTCGACCGGCATCTCACGATATTCGGGATTTTGCGCTTCAGTCTGTGCCGTTTGGGCGATCAGGTCTTCGTACCAGGGCCAGTTATACTTGGTGTCAATTGTGGAATTTACACCAACGTATCCTCCACCTGCCTGAACAAAGCGTTCAAAATCAGTTTGTTGTCTGACATTCAGTGAGTCACCAGGAACAGACAGAAAAACGACTGCATTGTAGGCTTGTAGATTTTCTTCAGTAAATGCATTAGCCTGGCTGCTGGTATCAACGGCAAAACTATGCTGTTCTCCCATCTGGCAGATGGCTTCCAAACCAGCAGGAACCTGCTCGCCTTCAGGCTGGAAAAAGACCAGCACCTTACGATCGCGGGAACCGCTGCACGAGGAAAGCAGAACGACAAGAAATAGAATCAGGAAATGCTGGATAGAAAAGACTCGGAATACTGGGGGCATCATTAGTTATTTGTTTTAAAGGAATATCTAAGATTCTCTTGTAATTTTAGTATTGACATAACTACTAAAATAGCGTTAACTCACCATATAAACTAAAAGGGTGTTAAAATAAGTTTCGGGAAATAGATAGAATTACATATGCAATAAAAATAAATGTGTTGATTGAACACATTACCAAAAAAAAGTGCCGGCAGCACCGGCTCTTTGAGAAGTATGTAATGGTGTTTCGTGCTTAGAGTTCTTTTACTCGTATGTTACGAAACCAGATTTTATCACCATGATCCTGCAAAGCGATGTGTCCGCTGTCGGCTGTACCGTATGCCGGAAACTGAGTGAATTTACTGTTGGCCACGGAGTCGGTCCAGGCAGCAGAGCCCAGTTCGTACTCTACGATTTTTTGGCCATTGAGGTAGTGCTCAACTTGATCACCTTGTACGACCAGACGAGTAGAATTCCACTCTCCGGCGGGATTGGCCATTTCAGCAGTAGCCTCCTGCACATCGTAGTTGTCACCGGAACGGTGTTTGCGATTCTGAGCATCCGGATGACGAGCGTCATCCAGAAATTGGTATTCTGGTCCGGAATGGTATACAGCACCCAGTGTATCGGATTCAACTACATTAAAGAATAGTCCGCTGTTGCCACCTTCAGAAATTTTCCACTCCAGCTCTAGTTCAAAATCGTCATACTGCTTTTTCGTAACAATATCACCGCCACCGCCATCGGTCAGTACCAGCTGGCCATCTTGCATCTGCCACATTCCAGAAATGGTATCGGCGCGATAGTTACGCCAGTATTCAGTAGCAGTAATGTCTGTCCAGTCATTAACTGACTCAGCAGAGGGTTCTGCAGCGGAACTATCACCTGTTTCACTACCTTCCTGAGAGGGTGCGTTGCAGCCGGTAAGCATTACCAACCCAAGTGTAATTCCTGTTAACCATTGCTTAAGATTCGTATTCATGGTACTTTCTTCTTGGTTATAGTCCGAGTATTTTCTTGTTGGTTTCTTCATCGGAGCCACCACCGGCAAAATCATCAAAGGCTTTCTCAGTAACCTGGATGATATGGTCTGCGATAAACGGAGCTCCTTCCAAAGCACCCTGTTCCGGATGCTTCATGCAGCACTCCCATTCCAGTACGGCCCATCCGTCAAAAT
>CAZZGE010000166.1:0-10494 GCA_964653665.1 uncultured Porifericola sp.
TTTTTATTCATCTTGATGAAAAAGCTGATCTTCCTGATTGTATCTGCATTGTTTTTCAAAATTACGGCTGCCTGGGCGCAGGATGCTCCCGCCTACGACACTTTACTCCAGCTCAGCCCGGTTCTCAATTTTCACTTCCAGTATATTCCTGCCGGTACATTCCTGATGGGAAGCCCGGCAGAGGAAGCCATGCGGGGTAAAGACGAAGGTCCTCAGCACGAGATTATGCTCACCCAGGGCTTCTACTTGGCAACTTATGAAGTGACCCAGACGCAGTGGGAGGCGGTGATGGGAGAGAATCCGGCAGTCTTCCAAAGTCTGGAAACTTCAGCACAACATCCGGTAGAATACGTATCCTGGAACGACTGCCAGGCATTGATCAGCCGACTTAATGAAATGGGACAGGGGAATTTTCGCCTGCCTACCGAAGCTGAATGGGAATATGCCTGCCGCGCCGGAACTCAGACTGCCTACTACTGGGGAGACAAAATGAAACAAAACGGTAGCAGCGACTACGCCTGGGCCAACTCACGCTCTTTTGCCCAGACGCATCCTGTGGGCAGTAAGCAGCCCAATGAATGGGGGCTGTACGACATGAGCGGTAATGTCTGGGAATGGTGCCAAGACTGGTTTGGCCCCTATCTTGCCAAGCCACAAACTAATCCGCAGGGGCCGGAGAAGGGTGAAATGAAGGTCTTTCGCGGCGGTAGCTGGTACGACTTCTACGAATCGCACCGTTCGGCCGACCGCCACAAGCACGCCCCGGATGAGCGGTATGCCGCCATTGGTTTACGCCTGGTGTGGGAACCGGCAAAAGATAAATCATCACCATGATTATGACAAGTACGGATCAAGTCAGTAATTTAAATGCTGGATTCATGAGTGCGCTTGTGCTCTTGATACTGATGAGCCTGTTCATAGGATGTTCCTCTAAGCCGCCCGCTCAGAAAAGTATCCGCTTGCCGGGAGGACAAAATATAGATTTTGTGTACATACCTGCAGGCTCATTCACTATGGGAAGCCCTGAAGACGAACTGGAGAGGCACGGGGACGAGGGGCCGCTATGTGAAGTACGTATTAGCCAGGGCTTTTATTTAGGCACTTACGAAGTCACCCAGGCGCAGTGGACGGCCGTTATGGGCGAGAATCTTTCAGCTTTTCAAAACTTCCATGATTCTGACCAACATCCGGTGGATATGGTTTCCTGGAACGATGCCCGGGCTTTTATTGATACGCTAAATACTTTGGGCTTAGGCAGCTTTCACCTACCTACCGAAGCTGAATGGGAATATGCCTGTCGGGCGGGCACCGATACCCGCTATTATTGGGGCACCGATTCTTCTGACTGGCAGGTACATGATTATGCCTGGGCCTTCTCACTGGCCGAAGGCCGCAGCCATGCGGTAGGCCAAAAAGAACCCAACGCCTGGGGATTGTATGATATGAGCGGCAATGCCTGGGAATGGTGCCAGGACTGGCGCAACGGTAGCTACGATCCCGCCGACACGCTGGACCCCACCGGAGCAGCGGAGGGTACCAAAAAAGTGTACCGGGGTGGTAGCTGGTTCAACAAACCCGCTACCTTACGCTCGGCCAATCGCAACGGACACGAGCCCGATCTTCGGTTTACTAATGCCGGACTGCGCCTGGTACTGGAAGTGGAATAAGGTTTATTTTCCCGCCTTGGGCATAAGTTTGAAGTGCATATCGGCAAAGTCCAGGTACTGCTCCCAGTCGTAGGCTTTGAGGTCATGCCCCGCGGAGCGAATGTGGTAACCTACCGTATTCATGACTGGACGATTGACCACCGGCCTCTCTTCAACTGGTAGTCCTTTTTCTCCGAGTAGTTGATACACCTCTCCAGCCAGCTTAGCACTCAAAAACTCCCCTTTGGGATCAGCCCAGAGGTCTTCGGCAGCACTGGCGACGTAGACCGGACGGGGCGCCATCAGGCTGACGAGCATGTGCTGGTCAACCGGCAAATTCGACTCCTTATCATTGTAATGGTTAAAGTTTTCGTTGAACCAGTGGGGAAAAGCCGTATTAATGCGAGCTACCGTTTCTCCGAAGCGACGGCGGGAGAGGGCAGCGCCCCCGCAACCGGAATCGTTGGAGAGGGTCATGGCAAAGCGTTCGTCGGTGGCTCCGGCCCAGAGGGCGGCTTTGCCCAGGCGGGAGTGGCCGATTACAGCTACCTGGCGGGCATCAATATCGTCGTCAGTTTCCAGGTAATCCAAAGCGTGGGATAAACCCCAGGCCCATGCAGCGATGCTGCCCCACTCATCGTCGGCAGGCTTTTCCTGACCGGCATCGTAAAAGAGGGGATGCACGCCGTTTTGGAAACCATCGTCATAGTCGGGGTCAATGTCACCGTAGTAGATATTGATCAGGGCATAACCCCGGTCAATAATGCGCTCTACCGGCCATCGACTTACCCGTACACCCCGGGATTTTTCGTCTGCCTGGTTACCACTGATGTTAAAACCGTTGTTATTCCTCACCCAATTGTCACTGATGCTGATGCGTGGGTCGGGATGAATGGTGTGGTTGCCATAAAAGTTGAGGCCCAGGAAGGCCGGCACCGGCTGTACGGCATCATTGGGAATGAACATCAGCAGACTCATGTCGTGGGAGCCTTGATCGTTGCTGAAAGTGACTTTTACTTCCCGCATCGTAGCGGCCCCATCCAGGGCATCCGGATAATCGGTAGTCACTTCAAAATCTACGGCTACTTTTCCTTCCGGCACCTTCCCGTAGACATGCTCGGCAAAAAGCGATAAGATCTCCGGGCGACGCACTTCGCGCCAGGTTTGGGCGTCTTTTACCTTGCGACCGTTACTGCGTGTCAGTAGATCAGGCAGGGTGTATTCGGGCACTTTGGCCTCATCATAATTATACTGGTCGTGGTCTGACTGGGCGAAGGTAGTAGTGCTGGTCATAAGGAGAAGGATAATAGAGGTTGCTGTGTATCTGAGCATAGTTGTAAGTTTGAAAAATGAAGGAATTTTAAACATTTTAAATTAGGCAGAATTTCTGATTTTATAAAGTAACGGAATGGATGAGCAGGCGAAGGAAACTCGTGGTGGTTCAAGCTCACGGATAAAACGAAAAGAGTGCAAAACATATTGGGGGGGATTTCATACTGCATTGTCATAGGGTTTCTCAATGCTCTTCTAACCCGATGCCTCAACCGGCCATTATTTCCCCCGACTCCCTTCGTATATTCTTTCCCTACAACGTATCGAGGCTCATTGAATGCCTGTTTGAGACTCCTCCAGTTGTCCATGCAGTATTTGCCTACCACCCAATTCAATGCGGATATTCTCTTTTTCAACCTTGTGGCTATCAGTAGGTTGCGCTTTCCAAAAGCCCACGCCACTATTGCTAGCCGTTAAGGCACAGGGTTAATTGATCAGCGAGATATTGGTGTAAAAAAAGGCCTTTCGGGTGACAGCCCTAAGATTTATTCATCATAAGCCCTACCGGGCGGTAAGCCCGGAGATAGGACAAAATTGTTTTCTGATATCTTCAATCAGGGAAAAATACCACGATCCATGTAAGAGAGGGCTATTTTCTCAATGGCATTGACAAATGAAGCAGTGCGTAGATCAGGAATATTCTGCTGCTTCATAATCTCCCGGGTCGTGTGGTACGCTTTCACCATAGTTTCTTCCAGACCTGAGTTAACAATGTCAATCTCGCTGGCTCCCTGTATCACCGTAGCTCTTTGCTCCGGGCTTAACTTGTGCTGGGTAATATCTTCCATCACCTCCAGCATCCGTAGGTTGGTCAGTTCTTCGTAGCGCTTGTCCATGCGGCCAAAGCTGACCCGGGCCAGGCTCTTGAGCCACTCAAAGTACGAAACTGTGACACCACCCGCATTGAGGTACAGATCAGGCAGAATCATCACTTGCTTTTTCATCAGAATTTCTTCAGCCTCCCGGGTTATGGGCCCATTGGCTGCTTCGGCAATAATTTTGGCCTTAATGTTGGCTGCATTGCCTGCAGTAATCTGGTTTTCCAGGGCTGCCGGCACCAGTATGTCGCAGGGGTACTCGAGCATTTCGGTAGCATTTTCTACTGCATTTCCTTTTGAATAATTGACGATAGCACCGCTACTGTGCTTGAGTTGCAGCAGTTCTTCAATATTCAGCCCATCTTCGTTGTAGACTCCCCCATTATATTCAGCTACGCCGATAATCACAGCACCACCTTCCTGCAGGTATTTGGCCGAGTGGTAACCTACGTTACCCAGGCCTTGTACAATCACCTTTTTACCTGCCAGACCCGGCGATAGACCAATCGCCTGCATATCTTCCGCCACACTTACCGCTTCGCGGATACCGAAAAAGACACCCCGACCAGTAGCTTCTGTACGTCCTCGTATTCCATGCTGAGAGATGGGCTTCCCCGTAACTGCGCCGTAGGCATTGATCTGATCCGGGTAAAAGGTGGTATACGTATCAGAGATCCAGGCCATCTCGCGTGCTCCGGTACCGTAGTCAGGAGCGGGTACATCCAGCGCCGGGCTGATGAAGTTTTTCTTGATCAGTTCTGAAGTGTAGCGGCGGGTGATAGACTCCAGTTCATGCACTTTGTAATCTTTGGCATTGATGCATACCCCTCCCTTTGCGCCTCCGAAGGGCACATCTACCAGCGCGCACTTAAAGGTCATTAAGGAGGCCAGGGCCATCACTTCATCTTCATTTACATTGCTGCTGTAGCGAATGCCGCCCTTTACCGGCAGGCGGTGGTGCGAATGCTGCACGCGCCAAGCAGTAAGAACCTGGTAGCCCCCTTCGTCCATGCGAACCGGGAAGTTAAACTTATACACACTGTTACAGGCTTTGATCTGCTCAATAAGCCCGATAGGATGTTCTGTAAATTTGGCGGCTTTATCTACGTAGCTGCAGACATCATCAAAGAAGCTGTAGTCACTCATAAAAAATAATGGATTTGAAGTGCAAAAAATTAAAATTGACTTATGACAAAGATACCTATGGTAGGTAGAAATCAAAGACAATGTCATTCATACACCTGAAGTGTCCCTTAGGGCATTTCTTGTACCCAATTTTGGAGCAGGGCCGACAGGATAGCTGGTTATTTTCAAAAATGGTAAACTTGGTGCGATAAGGATACATACCAAAGCGGGGGATCGTATTTCCCCAGATGCAGAAAATCTGCTTTTTGAAAGCAGCGGCAATGTGCATCAAACCGGTGTCATGGGTAAACACGTAGCTGGCCTGCCTCACCAGCGAGGCCGATTGGTTAAGATTAAACTTACCGCAGGCATTGTAGATGGTAGCTTTTTTATTCAAATCCCGGTGCAGCGTTTCCTCAAGCGGTGCAGAAGACGCTGTGCGTTTGAAAAAGGAGACAATCTTTTCGCCCACCTCTGCGTCGTTTTCATCGCCCAGCAGTATGACAGGTTTGTTGATGCGGTCACACAACTCAATCATGCGATTTAACGGTAGCTTCTTGGTATTATACTGTGCCCCGATAGCGAAGGCTACATATTCTTTTTGATGTGTTTCAGGCAGCCAGTTCATTTCTACTTCGTCCTTCTCGGGAATAAAATAATCCAGTCCCAGGTTATCCATCTTCACCCCTAGAGGAGCCACAGTTTCCATGTAGCGGTCTACGATGTGGACGTTAGGCAGTTTGTCAATCTTGAAATTGGTCATCAGCCATTTTTCCATATTCAGCTTATTGAAGCTAAAAGCCTGTACGCCCAGTCGCCGCTTAATCAGCAGCGTCCTTAAATTGTGATGCAGGTCTATGACATAGTCAAACTTTTCTGCTTTTAGGCGGGATATCAGTTCGTTCAGCGAGTCTTCCAGCAAGTGTAGTTTGTCAATGTAGGGGTTCCCTTCCAGCACAACCTGGTAGTTTTTTTTTGTAGCATAATGTACTTCAGCATCCAGCTGAACTTTCAGGGTTCGGGGCACTGGAGTGGTTAATACAATATCACCGATGGAAGAAAAACGGAGAATCAAAATCTTCATGTGAGCCATGTCCAAAACTATGCATATTGCCCTGAACTCAGCAGTTCAGCCTCACTTTTTTGATGATTTTGCATGAATTCGCCCAAGCTTAGGGAGACATTTAGCAGTATATCTTGTTACCTAAGTACCTGTCTTTATTATTAATTGAGAATGCACTAAATTTTTTTATACTTAAAGTGCATATATTGAGCAGATACAAGAAATACATCATCCGATTCGGAAATTTGGATACTATGGGAAAGGGAGTTTACAGGATAATGACAGCATTATTGCTTATGCCTTGGCTCTGTGTAGCGCAGGTCGTACAATCTGATCGTATTGAGATAGAGGTAGAGAGTTTTAGCAATGATTTTACGGTAGTATCGGCTGAAGAGAACGGACTTATCATTTTTCGCGATTCGGACGAACGCGGTGATGACGGAAAACATATCTGGGAATTTCATAAATACAACATCAACCTCCGCCAGGAATGGAAGCGGGAGTTGGCACTGGACCCCAGTTATGTGCTGCGTGGTTACGACTACGACAAAGGTCAGCTCTGCGTACTCTTTCAGGATGGTCCCTATCGTGATAGTAGCTGGCCGTTGTTGAATATGTCAATAGAAACTGGTGACACTATACAGCACGCTATCAACCAGGTGGTGCCCGTATCGCTTGAGTATTTTGAAATCGTCGGGCAGACCGTAGTACTGGGAGGGCAGATCAACTACCGGCCCGTTGTCATCCACTACGATATGCTTACTGAGCGGCTAAAAGCCCTGCCCGGCATCTACCAAGATAGAGGTGAGTTGATTGATATTATCCCCAATGAAACCGATAATACGTTTGACATCCTTATCGGAGAACTGGACAACAACCGGGTCAAAACGGTTACGCTCAAAGCTTACGATCAGTACAGTAACCTACTGCAAAGTGCCCCTCTCAAAACGGAAGAACGTAAAAACTTATTGGATGCTCAGGTTACTGAGTTTGACGGGCAACAGCAGTTTCTTGCGGGCACCTACGGTCCGAGACGCTCACGCTACTCCCGGGGGCTGTTTATTGCTTCCATCAAGCCGAATGGCCAGCAGGACATTGAGTACTATAACTACGGCGACCTTGATAACTTTTTCAGCTACATGCGGGATAAGCGTGAAGCCCGCGTAAAGCGCCGTATCGCCCGGCGAAAGGCAAAAAATAAGAAAATCCGCCTCAACTACCGCATGGTCATTCATGAGCTCATTGCCGACAATGACAAATACATCCTGCTAGGCGAAGCATATTACCCAAAGTACAACAGCTACTATTATAGCGGTCTATACGGCGGATTGCCTTCCCGATACGATAACATGTACTTTGACGGATACCGCTACACCCACGCGATCGCAGTTTGTTTTGACAAGCTTGGTAACTTACTCTGGGATCATGCTTTTAAGCTAGATAATGTAAGAAGTATGCAACTCAAGCAGCTTGTCCATGTCAATGTTCAGAACGATAGTGTCGTACTGATGTACTCATTTGAAAAAGAGATTACGACCAAAGTCATCAAGAACAATGGAGAGTACGAGGAAACAACTACAGACCTGATCAGGCTGACCTACGAAACCGACGAGGTAAAGCGGGACAATGATAGTGAGATTGGCGGTATTCGCAGCTGGTACGACAATTATTTTTATGTACACGGCACCCAGGATATCCGCAACAAGGCCAACCAAAGCATTGATAATAACCGCAAAGTATTTTTCATTAACAAGGTGTCCTACAACAAGGAGATAGACCAGAGCAGCCGACTTAGGTAAGTTTACACTTTTAAGTGTGCCGATGCTGCCCGCCATACTGCTTACTTTTTTAAAAAAGGTTTTGGGGTAAAAAATTGGTAGCTGATGTTGCAAGTTGTTGTCTTGGCCCTGTAACTTGCAGCTTACCCATGAAACAGAAAAAGCAAATCATAGATGCTTCCCTTCTCCAGGTCATGCTCAGCAGGCTCTGCCAGCAGCTTATTGAGAATCATGGTCAGTTTGAGGATACCGTACTGCTGGGACTCCAGCCCAGGGGTACTTTTTTGGGTGAAAGAATCAAAGACCGGCTGGAGATGATTACGAATATCCAGGTACCTCTCGGCTACCTGGATACAACTTTTCACCGTGACGATTTTCGTCGTCGCAGCAGCCCCAAGGCAGCCAGCACTACCAAAATACCTTTCCTGATTGAGGACAAAAAGGTCGTACTCATTGACGATGTGCTGTATACCGGCCGTACCGTCAGGGCCGCTATGGACGCCATGATTGCTTTTGGCCGTCCCAGTAAAGTAGAGCTGCTGGTGCTCATCAACCGCAAGTACTCCCGTCACCTGCCCATAGAGCCTGATTACATCGGTCAGGCAGTTAATACGCTGGATACCCAGAGGATCGTCGTCTCATGGCAGGAGCAGGGCCAGGAAGAAGGCGTATGGTTAAGTAACAATCAATCAGATCACACATGAAGGCACTCCGCAGCAAGCACCTTCTGGGTATCAAAGACCTGAATAGCGAAGAGATACAGCTTATCTTCCAGACTGCCAACAGCTTTAAAGAAGTCATCAATCGGCCTATCAAAAAAGTACCCTCACTGCGCGACATTACCATCGCCAACGTATTTTTTGAAAATTCTACCCGTACCCGCCTCTCATTTGAGCTTGCTGAAAAAAGGCTGTCCGCTGATGTAGTTAATTTCTCCTCTTCCGGCAGTTCGGTCAAAAAAGGGGAAACCCTGCTGGATACAGTAAATAACATATTGGCCATGAAGGTAGACATGGTAGTCATGAGGCATGCCAGCCCCGGCGCGCCCCATTTTCTGGCCCGCCACATTGGTGCCAACGTGATCAATGCTGGTGACGGTACGCATGAGCATCCCACCCAGGCACTACTGGATACCTACTCTATCTACGCCAAAATGGGTGACGTTGCCGGAAAGAAAGTAGCCATCATCGGCGATATTTTACATTCCCGGGTAGCCCTTTCTAACATCTTTGCCCTCCAAAAGCTAGGGGCTGAGGTAATGGTGTGTGGGCCAGCTACACTGCTGCCCCGCTATGTCAGAAGCCTGGGTGTCAAGGTGAGCTTGGAGGTACGCGAAGCTCTGGAGTGGTGCGACGTGGCCAACGTTTTGCGCATACAGTTGGAGCGGCAACAGGTAAAGTACTTTCCCTCCCTGCGCGAGTACTCACTCTACTACGGTATTAACCTGCAACTTCTCAACAGCCTCAGCAAGCCTATCACCGTAATGCATCCCGGCCCTATCAACCGGGGGGTAGAACTTAACAGCGATGTGGCTGACTCCGAACATGCTATCATTCTGGACCAGGTAGAGAATGGTGTAGCCGTTAGAATGGCGGTGCTTTATCTCCTGGCGGGCGGTAGTTAAGCCGGGCAAACGATAATTTCCAGGAAGATTTACAAAACTACGTGGAGGAAATATTTGATGAGTATCCTACGGAGGATGCTTAACTAAAGAGGTCTAGAAAAGCACAACTTGGGCAATAAGGCAGTGCTCTTCACATCTAAGCACTACTAGAATACTCTTATTGACCAGCTAATAATTTGATCATATTATCATGATATTTGTTGATAACCAGGGTATGAAAATAAGGATACAAAAACTTATCCCGAAACCAGGAAGCACTGCGATAATAAGTGGTATGCGCAATACGCGTGGTTTTATCCTGATTATCATGAAAGCTGATACGCTGCACACCTTCTGACTTTCCTCCTTTTACGTAGCTCACTTCAAGGTATCTTTTTTCAGGATTGATATCAATAATCTCATGAGCTACTGGCACCTTTACAATTCCTCCCAGTATTTCAATGGTAACAAACATTACCTGCCCCACTGACGCTCCTGCATATATATCTCCTGTGTACATCACCGTCTGTTCTTGTTTGGAGATCATCAGGCCAAAAGTCAGCATGCTACTATTCCAGGTTATACGGGGATCCGCTGTAAGATAGTGCTGCCACAATTGTTCTACCGGATAATTACAGGTGTACACTTTTTCATGAAAATGATAGCCGGTCATTAAGTCACCCGGACGGCAACTTGAGGTCAGTTTATCAAAAGAAGTTGTCTGATTTTTAATTTGGTACCTGATAAACTCCCTGATCTCTTTTTGGGGAATGCGTTGCAGGTCTATCTGTTGAAGGCTGGTTTGTTGCATAGTCTCTAATTGATCACTAATAACGTCTTTTTCAGAAACAAAAACTACATCAAAGCACTGGCTTTTTGAGCTGGTATTTTTATCCCTAATAGATACCAATAAGTGAAGTCTGAGGTTACAGGACAAGGACAATGTTGACAAATAACATAGTTTGCGTACCACGTGAAGTACTTTCAAAACTCTATCTTATCTGATCATCTTTGTAGTATTTACCAGGGAGAATGTCAATGCAGCTATTTTGTATTTTCATCCGGAAACATACGACATCATTTTCACATGGCGATCATCGGTACCCATTCCGTAACTATTTAGGTCAAA
>CAZZGE010000167.1:0-10477 GCA_964653665.1 uncultured Porifericola sp.
GTATGGGCGATAACTTTAAAAGAAGAGAGGAAGGAGATAAGCTTGCAACGTGGTTCGAGGAGCAAATGCAGAATAATAAGACTCAGTTCTTTGACTTACATGTTTACACAGATCTCATAGATCATTACTTACAAATTGGCGATCATAAAAAAGCATTGCAAGTTTGCCGGATAGGTTCAGATCAGTATCCTTTCTCCTCTGAGCTATTGACCAATAGAGCGCAAATCCTGAGTAATCTGGAGGAGTATGATGAAGCGCTAGAAGCCCTGGACAAGGCCTCCAACCTGCAGCCCAACGACACCGAAATGCTCATGCTAAAAGCTAATATCCTTAACTATTCGGGGAGGTACCAGGATGCGATTCATGAGTTTGAACATCTGTTGCACTTTAGCCAGGATAAGGACGAAGTATATTACAATATGGGCCTTACTTATCAGAATGTAGCTGAGTATGTCAAAGCCATTGAGTGTTACAAAAAAGCCATAGAGCAGAATCTGCATCACGAGGATGCCATGTACGAACTGGCGTTTTGCCTTGACATGATAGGGGCGCTGCAGGATAGTCTTGATTATTACCAGCGCTTTATCGATGAAGATCCCTACTCTCAGCATGCCTGGTATAATATGGGCATTGTCTATAATAAGTTAGGCCAGTTCGAGAAAGCAGTACAGGCATACGAGTATGCCGTAGCTATTGATGACGAATTTGCCTCGGCATACTTCAATCTGGGAAACAGCTTTATGAATCTTGAGCGGTACCAAAAAGCAGTGGACGCCTACCAGAGAACGCAAAGAATTGAAGGAGAAAGTGCTGAGACATTCTGCTATCTGGGAGCTGCTTACGAAAAGTTGGAGCAGTATGACAAAGCCATCAGGAATTACCAGAAATCGGCCAAACTGGATTATCTCTACGATGAAGCCTGGTTTGGCATAGGCTCAGTGCTTAACAAGCAGGAAAAATGGTTTGAGGCGGTCCACTTTCTCAACAAAGCAATTAAGCTCAATGAAGACAAAGCTCAGTACTGGCTGGCACTCGCCGAAGCCGATTACCAGGTTGGTAATGTGATTTCCTGCCTGGAAGCATACCAGGAGGCAAGTCTTATAGACCCAGAGAATATTCAAATCTGGCTGGATTGGTCTTACATATATTATGAGCAGGGTGATTACGATAAGGCCTACGATCTGATTGTAGACGGAATGGACGAACTCCCTGACGAAGCGCAACTCTACTACTATGCTACCGCATACCTTATTTGCTCCGGTAAGTTCCGTGAAGCATTTAATTTTCTGGAAAATGCTTTAACTTTAGATTTTGATAAGCACGAAATCCTGTATGAGTTCTTTCCGAGATTGGAAACTCAGAAGGCATTATTTAAAATCATAGATCAGTACAGAAAATAATAATTTTTGATGAATTATACGTTGAGCCGGGTACCGGAGCGTACTCATAAGCCTAGGGTTTACGGCTACACTATGGCCATGGATAAAGGGTTGAGCCTGCGGGAAGTACAAGACTTTATCAGTGTGGCAGGTGAGTATGTAGACGTTGTAAAACTGGGATGGGCAACTTCTTTTGTAACCCCTAATCTTCAGGAAAAAATCAAAGCTTACCATGAGGCAAATATTCCGGTATACTTTGGCGGTACCCTGTTTGAAGCTTTTGTCATTCGTAATCAGTTTGATGACTATCGTAAGAACCTTGATAAGTACAATTTGTCCTTTGCTGAGGTATCCGACGGGTCTGTAGATATGGACCATGGAAAAAAATGTGAGTACATCAGTAAGTTGTCCGAACAGGTTACAGTGCTATCAGAAGTGGGGTCTAAGGACGCCGCTAAGATTATGCCTCCCTACAAGTGGATTGAACTGATGCAGGCCGAACTGGATGCCGGCGCCTGGAAAGTAATTGGTGAGTCTCGTGAGGGTGGTAATGTGGGACTCTTCCGGTCTAGTGGTGAAGTACGTTCCGGACTGGTAGAGGAAATCCTTACAAAAATACCGTTTGAAAAAATAATATGGGAAGCACCCCAGAAAGAACAGCAAGTCTGGTTTATTAAACTACTGGGGTGTAACGTAAACGTAGGAAACATCGCCCCCAATGAAGTCATCCCTCTGGAAACCATTCGTCTGGGACTGAGAGGTGACACATTTAATCACTTTCTGAACCAGTTATAAACCGCACCACCGGAGAAATAAGCTGCCTTCCTGTAAAAACATGCGAAAATTCAAGAGTTATATTCGGCTTTTCTTCAAGGGAGTAGCAATGGGCGGCGCTGACGTGGTTCCCGGCGTTTCTGGTGGTACAATAGCATTTATAACGGGTATTTACGGTCAGTTGCTCAACGCTATCAAATCAGTAGATCTGCAGGCGCTGCAACTCTTGACACAGGGTAAGTTCGCCGATTTCTGGAAGTACATAAACGGGAGTTTCTTGCTCGTACTGCTCAGCGGCATCGCATTGAGTATTGTGAGTCTGGCAAAGATGCTTCATTTTCTGTTGGAAGAATACCCGATTCAGTTGTGGTCTTTCTTTTTTGGACTCATCATTATTGCCGCTATCTCTGTGTCGCGCGAAATCAAGCGCTGGAGAGGTGCCGTTATCCTTTCGGGTTTTACAGGTATTATACTCGCCTATTTTATTACCCTGGCCACACCAGCAGAAACTCCTGAGACCTACTGGTTCATTTTGTTATCCGGTGCTCTGGCTATCTGCGCTATGATTTTGCCCGGTATATCAGGGAGCTTCATTTTACTCATCCTGGGTAAGTACACATTTATACTGGAAGCTATTAATGCCCGTAACCTGGTCGTGATTGCGATCTTTGGCCTGGGCTGTATCGTCGGGCTACTGAGTTTTGCCCGGCTGGTCTCCTGGCTATTAGGGAGATTTCATGATATAGCAGTAGCCCTGCTGGCTGGCTTTATGATCGGTTCACTGAATAAGATTTGGCCCTGGAAAGAAATTATTAGCACTCGTACCAACAGCAAAGGGGAAGAAGTACCACTAGTCTCAGAAAATATATTACCCGGTGACTACATGGCCGCTACCGGGCTACAACCGCAGGTCACTCAGGCCATTATTTTTATGATGTTGGGGATTGGTATTGTGGTTTTGCTGGAACAGTTAGCCAGCAAAAAAGACCGCACTACCACATCAGCAACGTAGATACTACACTTGTAAAACTAACTTATCAACATGGATAAAGCGATAGACGAAGCTCAGAAGCAAGAATATCAAAACAAAATACAGGAAGTATTTTCCGAAGTAAAAAAAGTAGTGGTTGGACAGGAGTATATGGTGAACCGATTACTTATAGGGCTATTTACACAAGGGCACGTACTGCTGGAAGGGGTACCGGGCTTAGCCAAAACGTTGACGGTGAATACCCTGGCCAAGGTGCTACATCTTGACTTTCAACGTATGCAGTTTACGCCTGATCTGCTGCCGGCTGACCTGATCGGTACCATGATTTATAATCAGCAGAAAGCTACTTTCGAAGTAAAAAAGGGGCCCATCTTCGCTAACCTGATCCTGGCTGATGAGGTCAACCGTTCTCCGGCCAAAGTGCAGTCAGCCCTGCTGGAAGCTATGCAGGAAAAGCAGGTTACCATTGGTGAGACTACTTATCCGCTGGATCGTCCGTTTTTGGTGTTGGCTACTCAAAATCCGGTGGAACAGGAGGGAACCTACCCTCTCCCTGAAGCACAGGTTGACCGTTTTATGATGAAGGTTCACGTTGATTATCCCAGTAAAGAGAACGAACTGGAAGTGATGCGGCGTATGTCCAATCTCTCATTCAGTGGAGACCTGAAGTCTATCCTCACCAAAGAAGACATATTTACGATCCGGGATACTATCAATGCGGTCAGTATTTCTGACTCCCTGGAGAAATACATTATTGAACTGGTATTTGCTACACGATATCCGGATAGGTATAATATGAAGGATATCGCGAACTACATACAGTTTGGGGCATCGCCAAGGGCTAGTATTAACCTGAATATTGCTGCTAAAGCTACTGCTTTTTTTGATCAGCGCGATTATGTACTTCCCGAAGATATCAAAGAAGTAGCCAATGATATTTTTAACCACCGCATTCTGCTCAACTACGAGGCAGAAGCAGACGGTGTGAGCACTTCAGATATCATTAAGACCCTCCTGCACAAGGTGCCCATCAATCAATAGTTGAATCTAAATAAACATATTGGTATATTAGTAAACATCTGATTTTCAGGATATTTTAGGAAAAAAGTGAATTTTAACAATAAATTAATCTTAGCCGTTCAAACTTAACCGTTTCTTAACATTTCGATCGTGATAGGTTAATACGCCATGATCAGCTTTGCAATGTAATTTTTTAAAGCAAAACGCAGAAAATTGATCATGAAGAAACTAACATTGACTTTACTTATGACGCTCGGATGCTTCGCATTAGTCTTTACTTCTTGTGAAGAAGATGAGCCGGTTGACACTACGCCCAGTATTTCCAGTATTAATCCAAGCAGTGGGCCTGTTAACATCTCAGTGACCATTACAGGCACAAACTTTGGCACGAGCCCGACTGTAAATTTTGGTACTGCTACCGCCACCACTAGTAATGCCAGTGCCACAAGCGTTACGGCTGAGGTGCCTGGCAGCTTGTCACCAGGAAACGTAGACGTGACAGTGGTTGCCGGCGGAGAGACCTCTAACTCAGTAACTTTTGAAGTAACCGAAACGCCCGCTCAAACCATTGCTGACCTGGCCACGGCTACACCTGCACTCAGCACCCTGTTGAGCGCCCTCGGTAATGCTGCCGCTGCTGACCTACTGACTGCGGCCGGTGACGCTGACCAAACCCTTACTGTTTTTGCGCCTACCAACGATGCATTCCAGGCATTTTTGGATGCGAATGGATTTGCCAGCCTAGACGATGTGCCTGATGATGCCTTGGTTGCTGTACTTCAAGATCACATTTTGGGATCAGTAGTAGGCTCTGGTGCTATCACTAACGGACAAATTGCTGAAGCCCTGAGCGGTAACAGCCTCTTGTTAACCAGCAATGAGGACGGTGTATTCGTAAACAATGCGCAGGTGGCTACTCCTGATATTACTGCTGCCAACGGCGTAGTACATGTGGTAGATGCTGTTATCCTGGGAGCTAATATTCCTGAAGGCGACCTTGCTCCCTGGGTAGGTGGACACTTACAGTTCAATAGCAATGCTATAGCTGACCCTGTTCTTGCCGGCATCAGCCGTACGGCCAATCAGGGCCTGAATCCTATCCCCAGTGCGGGTGTAGTAACTTCCAACCTGGCGGCTTACCCCTCAGGTGATTTCTTTGATGAGGTAACTTATAAAGGAGCTTTTGATCCTGCTGCTTCGGGCACCTGGATGGACAACTGGTCTACACTCTGGAAGCTTGGTTACTTAACAGGCGCTCCTGCTACGCCTGAATCTCCTTATGACGCAGCTACAGCTACTTTAGAGACTATTCCTAACGCCATTACCCAGGACTTTACCCTGACCAGCGACAAAGTTTGGGTACTGGATGGATTGACTTACGTAGAAGGTGGAACGCTCCTTATTGAGCCGGGTACGGTGATTATCGCCGAAACACAACCCACTACGGGTGACAATACTTCTGCCCTGGTGATTACTACCGGGGGTATGATAGATGCGCAGGGTACTGCCGAGGCTCCAATCATCTTTACGTCTGAAGATGATGACGGTACAAAGCTGCCTGCTGGTTCCGGAGACTGGGGTGGCGTGATCGTATTGGGAACGGCTCCGGTAGGTTTTGGAACTGCCGGTACTAACACAATTGAAGGCATTGATCCTAATGAGCTAAGAGGGCAATACGGTGGAACAGATGCTGCTGATGACTCAGGCATCATGACCTATGTGTCTATCCGTTACTCAGGGGTGGGTATCGCTCCTGGTGCTGAGATTCAGGGCCTTTCCCTGGGTGGTGTCGGCGCAGGAACTACCCTGGAATATATTGATATCTTCTCCAGTGGTGACGATGGTATTGAAATATTCGGCGGTAATGTGGATATCAAATACGCTATCGCAGCTTTTGTTGATGATGACAGCTATGATTACGACGAAGGTTGGGTCGGCAATGGTCAGTTTTGGTTTAGCATACAGTCAGAAACATTGCCTAACTCTGACAACGCAGGAGAGTGGGATGGTGCCGGTCCTAATGACAATGTTACGCCTTACTCCAACCCTACATTGTACAACGTAACCATGATCGGACTTGGTCAGGATGCCACGATCAGGGATGCAACTGCTCCGGCGATCATCATGCGTGATAACACCGCCGGAACATTAGCCAACTCTATCATTACTGACTTTAATGGTAAAGCCATAGAAGTAGAAAACCTGGCAGACAACGATGGTGACAGTTACAATCACGTCATCAATCGCGAAATACAATTGCTGAACAACGTATGGAACGTGAATACGACCTACACCGAAACGAATGCAGATGAAAGTACTGGTATCGTATACCCTACCGGTGGATTTTAATGCATAATTTAATTTTAATAGAAGCGGACGTCATTGTGTACGTCCGCTTTTTCAATTCTATGATATTTATTTAATTGTCCAACAAATGAAATGTCATTTTAATCAGATCTTGAGTATTATTTTGTTCTCAAGCTTATGCTTGGGGAGTAGAGTATTATATGCTCAAACGGGTACAGTCAGCGGTACGATAGTTGACGCAGCCTCTGCTGAAGAACTGATTGGCGCTACTGTGCAGGTGCAAAACACAGGTACAGGAACCGTTACAGATATATCCGGGTATTATCAACTTTCATTGGAACCCGGCACCTATAATCTTGTATACAGCTATGTGTCTTACGCGCCCAAAACCGTAGAAGGCGTGAGTGTAGAGGCAGATAAGTCTACCCGTATTGATATTACTTTAGCATCTTCAAATGTGCAGCTCCAGGAAGTGGTGGTACAGGCAGCGCAAATCAACAACAATGAAGTTGCCCTGCTTAAGCTTCAGCAAAAATCAATTGCCATGCAAGATGGTATCTCCATTGGAGAGATACGCCGGATTGGCGCCAGCAATTCAGCAGAATCCGTAAAAAGTGTTACCGGTGCTTCCGTAGAAGGAGGCAAGTATGTGGTCATGCGGGGCCTGGGCGACCGTTATTCTCTTTCCCAATTAAACGGTATCACACTCCCCAGTACGAATCCTTACCGCAACAGCGTCAGCCTGGACCTGATTCCTACCTCCATCATTGAAAACATTGTTACCACCAAAACTTTTACACCTGACCAACCCGGCAACTTTACCGGCGGTAAGGTCAATATCAGCACGCGCTCTATTCCTGATGAGTTCTTTTTGACGGCCAATGTGTCGCTTGGCTACAATACACAAGCTTCTTTTAACGAAAACTTCCTCACTGACCCGGTGACTGTAAGTACAGACTGGCTTGGGTATGACGATGGCTCACGGGCACTACCCCCTTTTCTGGAAAACGAAAGCAACCGTGAAGCACTGCGTGCCAACAACCTGGCATCCGCAGCAGCCCGGGCGACTGAAGAAGGAGAAGATGCCCGGGGCGTACTGCAGGGTGCCGCTCAGGAACTGAGACAGCGCTCTTTTATTCCCGTCACCAAGACACCGGGATTAAATACCAGTTACCAGCTATCTATGGGTGATCGTAAAACCTTGTATGGCAGAAATTTCGGTTATACAGTAGGCGCTAACTATAGTCGCAATTTTGTTGACTACAATGATAGAGCCCTGAATGTATGGTCGCTACCAGGCAACACCAGTACTGATCAACTCATCCCCTTTTTTCAAACCGACGGACGCCAGAGTACAGAGGCGGTTACATTGGGTGCTTTTGCTACCATGACCTACCAGTTTGACAATAGCAATGAAATTTCTTTAAACTATACGTATAATAATGACGCGGAGACTTCTGCTTCTTTTCTGGAAGGCATCTGGCCGGGAGCTATTTCTATAGGCCACACTTATCAGGGTAGAAACATCAGTTATGTACAAAGAGAATTGAGTAATGTACAGCTGAATGGAAAACACGCCTTGTTTACGCGTAAAAAGGTCAAACTGGATTGGGTATTAGGTTACGTGACCTCATCACAAGCAGAACCTGACACTCGTGTCATGGGGAATAATATTACTAACAGTGGCATTTACGAAATCCGTCAGGCCGAGTACGATCGCCCTTTTCATTTCTTCAGAAATTTGGATGATACCCAATATAGTGGAAAACTGGATCTGGAACTACCTCTCGGGGCAGAAGATAAACACAAGCTTGAGTTTGGTGTATACGCCAATCGCAAAGACAGGGTTTTTGGCGAGCAGCGCTACCAGCACCAGGAAGCGAGAAACTCTGATGACTTCACTACCTTCAGGGAAGCGACTGGTGATTATGATACTTTCTTTGGACCAGAAAATACCGGCGTACTAAGCCAGAATGAAAACGGTACCTACAATATCGGAGGGTATTTTACCAACCAAACCTTAGCATCCAATGCCTATACAGGTTATGAGCAGGTATTAGCGGGATATTTGATGGGTGTCGTTCAGCTCAATGATAAGCTGAAGGCAGTGGCCGGAGCCAGACTGGAAAAGACTGATTTTGAGGTGATTTCTGGAAACGAGAATGATCCGGTAGGTAGAATAGACGAACTGGACCTGCTGCCTTCTCTTAACTTGATTTATGCCATCAATGACAATTCAAACCTCAGAATATCAGGCAGCCAGACCCTGGCTCGCCCCAATATGAGAGAACTGGCGCCTTTCGTGTCATTTGATTTTATCGGAGGTTTCATCAACAGTGGAAATCCTAATCTAGAAAGAACCAAAATCAATAATGTTGATTTACGTTATGAGTTGTTTCCCTCAGCTGGTGAGCTTCTTGCCGTAAGTACATTTTACAAGGATTTTACCAATCCCATACAACGCAGGTTGATACCCACTTCATCTACTGGGCAGATCAGGTTTATCAATGTAGATCGGGGAGTACTGTACGGAGGCGAATTTGAGTTTAGGAAGAACCTGGGAACACTGACCCCTATATTAAATAACTTTAAATTCAGTACAAATTTTACTTATATAATCTCAAGAGTCGACCTCACCGAAGAAGAGCTTTCTTTCTTCAGATTGAGTGACCCTGATCCGGCTACATCTCGTCCTTTTCAGGCACAGTCTCCCTTTATTGTCAATGCTTTGCTGACATATTACAATCCCGAAATGGGTTTTGAGGCATCCCTGTTTGCGAACATGTACGGAAAGCGCCTCTTCTACAACGGATTTGGCGGTCTGCCTGATGTGTATGAGGTACAGGGAGATGGCGACCTCCCTACGCCTGACCTGCGGTTGAATATCCAGAAATCAGTTCTAGATAATTTTAGCCTTGGCTTCCGGGTTGAAAACATCCTCAATGCGGTTACCTATCGCTTCATTGACTATAAAGATACACAGTACAACAATGAAGTATTTCAGCCAGGACGCACTTTTGTGCTATCCTTTGGCTATAAAGTGGGGCAATAGAAATAGCGTGATCTGTCTTAACAAAGCGGCCGGAGCGCCGCTTTTTTTATGCCTTCCGTAGCAGAAACATATTCATAAAGCTTACGTTTTCAGTAAGCACGACTTTTAACATTGACTTATGAGCAAAAATGTACTCATTACCGGTGGTACGGGTATGATAGGACAACGCCTGACGCAAATGCTGCAGGACAAAGGTTACGAAGTGGCCCACCTGAGTCGCTCTCGTAGCAACGACCTGCCAGTGAAGGCTTTTGTATGGAATATCCAGCGCCGGGAAATAGAGCCTGAAGCGCTTCAGTGGGCCAACTACGTAGTCCATCTGGCCGGAGCGGGTGTGGCTGATAAGCGCTGGACCAAAAGCCGAAAAGAAATTATACTCAGAAGCCGTACTGAATCCACGCGCCTGTTGCATGAGACCATTACTAATCTGAGCGAGCACCAGATCAAAGCTTTTATTTCTGCCTCAGCTATAGGCATCTACGGTACTGATACCGGTAGCGCCACCCTTTACGAGAGCAGTCCTCAGGGAGATGATTACCTGGCTGGTGTGGTAAAAAAGTGGGAAGCCGGAGTAGATGAGATCAAGCGCCTGAATATCCGCACAGCCAAACTGCGTATCGGAGTTGTACTGAGCACAGAGGGTGGTGCGCTGCCCCGGATTGTACAACCCATTCGGCTGGGAGCCGGGGCCCCACTGGGCAGTGGTCAACAGTACATTAGCTGGGTACATCAGGACGACTTATGTCAATTATTTGTGTATGCACTGGAGCATGAAAATATTGAAGGCGTGTACAATGCAGTAGCACCACGGCCAGTTACCAACGAAGAACTTACCAAGCGCGCTGCCAAAATATTACATAAACCCCTCTTTCTGCCCAATGTGCCAGCTTTTGCCATACGTCTGGCGTTTGGTGAAATGGCATCAATTGTGTTAGGTGGCAACCGGGTATCCAG
>CAZZGE010000168.1:0-10404 GCA_964653665.1 uncultured Porifericola sp.
AGTATCGCGTTTCTTGTGTTGTTTTCTCAGCTATGATATGTTCTACAGTTGATTCTATTTTTATTATGGAGTTCAATAAGGGCCAATTTTCACTTTCTTCAATTAAACCCAAATCTCTGATTACAGTACACTTTCTTGTCTCTATACGACCATATCCTTTTGTAATATGCTGGTCTTGCCAATAAACTGGGATACTCTCAAAAGCTCCTAATACTTGTTCTTTTAATGTACTTTGATTGCCTTTAAGGGCTAATAAATAGTCTGCCCGGTTTTCTGTAATCCTTTTAGCTATTTCTTTTTGACAGCCCATCGCATCTATATTTACAATTGCCCCCTCGATTTCAAGTATTTCTAATAGCTTAGGAATGGCTGTTATTTCATTACTCTTATCATCTACCTTTATCTGTCCTAATGCTAAACTCATCTTTGAAGGCAAAGACGGTGACGCTCGCCAACTCATAAACCTCTTGATTCAGTCTGATCTTGAGGTCGTAATTGTCGGTAGTAGCAGTATCACCAAAGTAAAGGTACTGTGTCTGGTGCGCAACTGTAGAAAGAATGAGTGTATCCGAAACGGGAAAACTTATGAAGAAAAAACCTTCATCATCACTCATTACACCCCTGCTGTTCTGCCCGATTGATACCGTGGCAAATGGAAACGCTTGATCCTGCTGATCAACAATATGACCGGAAACGCGAATTTGAGAAACCACAAGGATCTGCTGGGCAACAGAAACGCCAGCAGCAAATATTGAAAGGGGTGCATATTCATTTTACTAAATATCAAGCAACGCCGCACTTCCCATAGTATTACCAAACGTCTTTTCATAAAAAACAGGGGGTCTAGTGCTTTAGTCATCTACTGCCTGAAACACAAGTTGACGGAACTGCCAGCCGGTGTTATCTGAAACGGGCCCTCTGGTCTGCTTCATCAATATACCGATGATCTTCTCCTGAGGATCAGCAAAATACTGCGTGTTAAAGTATCCGCCCCAGTCAAAGGTACCTTCACTGCCAAGCCCACCTTTGGCCTGACCCGCTTTGGTAACAACGCCAAAAGCCAGCCCATAGTGCTTGTCCGGATAGCCGAAGAGTTCCCCAGTCTGGTTTCCCATGATAGACCGCACTGTGGTACGGCTCAGGATGCGTACGCCGTTCAGTTCGCCACCGTTGAGGTACATTTGCAGAAAGGTAGCATAGTCTTCGGCGGTGCTAGAAAGTCCCGCGCCACCGGAGAAAAAGCGCTTCGCTCCCTTGATCGGGTAATCGGGATCGTAAAAGGTAACTGGGTACCGTTGCCATACTCCGTCTTCCTGGGTTTGTACAGCGACCAGACGGCGGGCTTTATCGTCAGGCAGGTAAAACCAGGTGTCGTCCATGCCCAGCGGATCAAACAGCCTTTCTCTTAAAAATTTGTCAAAGGGCATACCGGAAACTTTTTCAATAAAGTAGCCCAGTACATCCAGGCCTTCGCTGTAAGTAAACTTATCGCCAGGATGATGGTGCAGCGGTAGCATGGCTAATTTGAGTACACTCTCCTCTATGCTGATATCTGCTGTAGTAAACAGATCCGTGACACCAGCTTTTTCATACAGCATGTGAAAACGTTCGTCCCCATCAATGACGCCATAGCCCAGCCCGGAAGTATGTGTGAGCAGGTGGCGGATGGTAATTTCACGATTGGCTGGTTCGGCAGTGTAGCTGGTATCCTCATAGCGAAATCTGGTGAGTACCTGCGGATTTCTAAACTCCGGAATGTAGTTGAAAACAGGGTCATCCAGCCGAAACTTGCCCTCTTCCCAGAGCACCATGACGGCAGTAGAGGTAATAGCCTTGGACTGCGATGCAATACGGAAGATATCGTTTTTTTCCATTTTACGGCCGGAGGGCGTATCCGCCATACCAAAGGCTTTGTGATACACGACCTTACCCTTTCGGGCGATCAGGGCCACTGCTCCAGGAATATCGTTATCGGCCACTGCTTCCTCCAGCACAGCATCAATGCGTGCCAGGCGTTCCGCCGCCATACCCACACTGGTGGGGCTGGCCTCTGTAAGCGGTGGAGAATTTTGTAGAGAGTGAGTCTGGGCTGTCGCATACAGGGAAAAGACAACAAGAAGCAGGCTGAGATAGTGTTTCATAATGGTAGGTTGTTTGGCGAAAAATAAAGAAAATCCAGCTATTTACCATCTCCTTTTCGGCCAAATGATACTCCCTCCAGGCCATGCATATTCACGTTATTAGCGTAGGATAAAGGTACATAGAGCTCCGCTGTGTCCATCAGTCGTTGTGCAGGCTTGGGCAGATAGCTACTTTCTCTCGAGCAATTCTTAGGTACTTGTGTTCCCTTTTATCCTTCACAGACTACTAAAAGGCGCCTTTTTATTGTTACAGTTTCACCTCATTTTCTAATACTGCTCCCGCTTCAAACTGGTTGAGGTTCTGCAGCGTAGTATCAGCGATGTTGTGCATGGCGTTTTCAGTAAAGAAAGCCTGGTGTGAAGTAATCAGTACGTTAGGAAAAGTCATCAGGCGGGCAATGTCATCATCCTGGATGATATGGCCCGAAAGATCTTGAAAAAATAAATTTTCTTCCTGCTCATAGACATCCAGACCAAAGTAGCCGATCTTACCGTGCTTCAGCGCGCTGATCACCGCTTTGGTATCTACCAGGGCACCCCGGCTCGTATTGATCAGCATGACATTATCCTTCATGGTATTGATAGCCTCTTCGTTTATCAGATAGTGGGTATCTTCCGTCAGTGGGCAATGCAGCGATACGATGTCCACATCAGGATACATGTCTTCCAGACTCACATATTTTACCACGTTTTCCTGCTCAAAGGCTTTATTGGGATAAGGGTCATAGGCCAGCACCCGGCAACCCAGGCCGTGCATGATGCGCGTAAAGATTCGCCCGATGTTACCCGTTCCCACCACGCCAATCGTTTTACCATTGAGGTCAAATCCCATCAGCTTTTCCAGTGAGAAATTACCATTACGAACTCGCTCATAAGCGATATGTGTCTTACGATTCAGGGTCAGTATCATCGCCAGGGTGTGCTCCGCCACAGCGTAGGGCGAATAAGAGGGCACCCGGGTTACTTTGATACCTAATTCCTGGGCCGCCTCCAGATCTACGTTGTTGAAGCCAGCAGCACGCAGGGTCACCTGCTTCACCCCTTCTTCTTTGAATAATTCTAGCGTTTCGCGGTCAGCCTGGTCGTTGACAAAAATGCAGACCGCATCAAAATCACTAGCCAGGATGGCGGTAGAAGCTTCTAATTTGGTATCAAAGTACTGGAACTCATGCTGATGAGCCTGGTTAGCCTTGTCCATAAACTCACGGTCATAAGATTGGGTGCTAAAAAATGCAACTTTCATGAATCAAAAATATTTTGCGTATGAGAAATGATTTCGGGAAAGAATCTTTCAAAGTCCTGCCGAAATTCAGAAAAAAGAGCCTCCAAATCAAGCGAAGCATTTTCCAGATTTGAGTGATACGCAGTACGGCGGCTGATGCCCCGGAGCGACTGCCGTATGCCCTCCATCTCACGGTAGTGCAGGAGCCAGTCGTGCTGTGACATGTAGCCCAGCACGCGCCGGGCTGTATCAGGCATCAGGGCTTCATTGGAACGTAATACCCGGTAAATATGCTGACTAAATTGATCCAGCGGCGTATCGGCGTAGTCATTCCAGCCGACAGCCAGTAGGTGGTCGTAGAACATATCCACCGCTACGCCCGCGTAGTGACCGTAACGGCCACCCAGGCGCCTCTTGCTACGCTGGTGTACAGGATGGTGGTCCGTAAAACTATCAATCTCGCGGTGTATCAGGATACCCAAGGAAACTGCCTTGGGGTAGTCGCGGTACTTCTTCCCTTTGACAAAATCACCCAGAAAATTACCGATAATGAGAGAGTCGTCCATACGAGACAGATAAAAATGCGCCAGGAAGTTCATGTATTTGTCTAACCCGTTAAAATCAGCAGAGTTACGACCAATATCTGCGGGAATTGATATTTTTGCAGTAACTGCTATCTTTTGATTGCTAATGTACTGGATAAGGGTATCTTCTCTGTTCCAAAGAAACCGGGCTACAGAACAATCTCCGCACAGGTATGCGTTATAGCCATTACCTGATTAAGATCTCTATGAACAGGCATGTACCGTACGTACTTCTGCTACTATCCCTGCTGCCTTGGGCTGTTTTGGCCCAGGAAGAGGAGAAAATGGTCATCGCAGGTATCGTCGTGGATGCCGACAGTGCGCAGGTGCTGCCCAACGTGCACCTGAGAGTGCCCGGTACCGGGCAGGGAGGAGTCACCGGTTCCGACGGACGCTTTCGCTTTCGGGTCAATTCCACGGATACGATTCGTTTTTCGTCGGTAGGTTACCAGCCGTACGATTTCTTGCCCGCTGACAGTAGCGCCGAAAGTCTCCAGAAACTAGTCATCCGGCTGCAGCCTCAGGTTACCGTTTTGGAGGGCGTAGAAGTGAAGGACTATTTTGACGTCAGCCGTTACCTCCAGCCTAAAATTGATAGTACGATAGACATGAGACGCTCTCGGGGCACGCCCCTTTTTGAGGACGAAGAAGCAGAAGAAGGGAAAGCAGTGACATTTTCCGGCGGGCAACTGACCGGGGCCCTTACAGCATTTGCCAACCTGTTCAACGACGACTTCCAGCAGCAGAAAAAACTAAAGGAGATACTGGCTATGGAAGAAAAACAGGCCCAGGAAGAAGCCCTGAAAGAAACCATGACCGAAAAATATCACCTTATGCTCTCTGCTGCTGCCGACCTCAGCGTAAACGACGTGGAGCGATTCACCGAACTCTACATGCCCCCACCTCGCCGCATGTTGCAAATGAGTGACTATGAAGTGATGGAGAGTATCATCTTTTATCTGGGTAAATTTGAGCCCGAAGGTGACTTTTTGGATGATTTGCTGAAGAATGGAAAATTTGAAGGCGAAGAGCAGGGCAAAACCTATCAGTCTAAGGGGCGCCGACCTTCCTCTAAAAATCCCTGATCAGGGGAGCACATTATACGCTATGTCCGTAATTTCCAGTTTGTACCAGGTGTAATCACCATCCTCCAGCTTCCAGGTGACCGAAGCACGGGTAGGAACCTCTATCCCTTCAAACCTACGGTAGCTACTGGGTTCGATAGCTATGTGACAGTTTTCCAGGGTCGCCCCGTTCGGCCGGTCGTAGTAGCGGGGCGCTTCAAAGGAAAGTAATTGCCCGTTTTCATTAAAGCTAAAAATACCGTACGCGGATATATCTCCGTAAGTCATGGTGGCTTTCACCCGCCGGTCTTCAAGCTGCTCCCAGCGAAGGTGGGGTGCTAGCGCAGCTGAGGGAAACCAGATGATTTCGGAAAGGTAACGCACCAAAGTACCCTGGCTGATTTCCGGCGTACCTGCCACGTCTACTACTGGGAAGAGCGAGTACGCTTTGATCTGCATCCGCCCGCTACCCTCCTGGTACATGTCTCTCCCCGAAATTGCATCAGACCGCTCCTTCCTACATCAGCTGTCCAGATAAAGGCGGGAGGGTGTACAGTAAACCATTGTTCCGCATCCACCGGCATCCAATTGCCTTCGGGTGAGGTACGCATCTCTCCTCTCTGATAGAGATGTACAGTTTGTATCATCTCCTGACCTGGTACACCCGCAATCTGCATCCATTTTTGCACCAACGGAGGAAGTTGAGCCAGCATCTGCTGGTTCACCTGCTGTGTCTGCTCCAGGTGGGTAGGCATCATAGTTTCAATCTTTTGTTGTGAAGTCTGTAGGAAGCCCCATTCCCCGTAGTTCAAAAGGCCACCTGCAAAAACAATGACATTAGCAAGGGTCCCAAACTTTGCATCCTGCCAGTAGATAAAAATTAATACCTGAGAAAGCAGCACGGCCGGTAATGCCAGCATCAACCACCAGTTTCGGTCGGTGAGATAAATAAGAGCCGATGTACAAAACAGGATGGTACAGATAAGCCAGAGAATACCGCGGGGTTTAGAGATAGCCTGCGTCAGTTGGGGTATTTCGGCCAGTTGAAAAGCTTTCACAAAGCCCATCAGATGGATCAGGCCGTGGATCAAAATGATAAAGGTAAAAATGAGTCTGAGCATACAGCAAAAAAGTAAAGCTATGATAAGACAAAAAAAAGCATCTTCCAACCATCTAAAACAAGAGGCGCGCGTTGAATTCTTATAAACTTTTCTAAGATAGGGAAAGGGGTGAGCACTTAGCTTTTGACAAACATTTTAGACCAATACAGATTTCATCTTTAGTTGAAGCTCTCACGGCACGTGCTGGAAAGAAAAATGATTCACTACGCACCAACCTTTACGTACTCGGCTCACGTATACCTTTGCATCCTTATGACTAAATCCACCGAAGAACTCCGAAAAGTTTACGATCTGCTAAAACTGGAAAAGGAAGCCGATCTTGAATATTATCGTCAAAAAGTACTCAATGCGTCCTTGGAGCAGCGCAAGAAAGATGGTATGTGCTGGTACCCGGTGACGCTTACCAGCCAGAGGTACAGCATGGGCGAGAAGATCATCATCAAATTGAACCGAACTACTGAGATCAACCGACCGCATGTGTTCCAGTCAGGTAAGATCGTCAGCTTCTTTGCCAATATCAACAAGCAGCCCCCCAGTGTGTCGGGGGTGGTCAACGAGGTGCGGGGCAACCAGATGACCATCACTCTCAACCATAACCAAATGCCCGAGTGGACTGAGTATGCCAGCCTGGGCGTGGACCTGCTGTTTGACGAAATGGCCTATCGCGAGATGAACAAGGCTCTGAAGAAAGTGATAGATGCCAAAAACGACCGCCTCTTGGAGCTTCGGGAGATTCTGCTGGGCAAGCAAACTGCCAATTTTTCACAACATACGCCTTTCTCGGTACCCACCCTTAATGAAAGTCAAAATGCCGCCCTTAACCGGGTGCTGGATGCCGAGGACGTAGCTATTATCCACGGACCTCCCGGTACCGGAAAAACTACGACCATGGTCCAGGCTATCGTGCAAACGGTGAAAAGAGAAGACAGTGTGCTGGTTTGTGCCCCCAGCAATGCTGCGGTAGACCTACTCACCGAGAAGCTGTCTGACGAAGGCTTGTCGGTTGTACGACTGGGACATCCGGCCCGGGTAACAGATGTAAACCTGAGCAAAACCATAGATGCCCAGATTACCAGCCACGAATACTACAAGGAGCTAAAAAAGCTGAGGCGAAAGGCCGAAGAATTCAGGGCCCTGGGCTTTAAATACAAGCGTAAGTACGGCCGGGCAGAACGGCAGCAGCGACAGCAGCTTCTGCAAGAGTCCACGCGTATGCGGGAAGACGCTGAGCAGTTAGAACATTATATCGTAGCCGACATCCTGACCAAAACAGATGTGGTGACATCTACCCTGGTCGGAGCCTCTGCCCAACTGATCAGGGGAATGCGCTTTCGCACGGTATTTATTGACGAAGCAGCCCAGGCACTGGAAGCGGCCAGTTGGATACCCATCCTCAAGGCAGAACGGGCTATCTTTGCTGGCGACCATTTTCAGTTGCCCCCTACCGTAAAGTCCTACGAAGCTGGTCGGCAGGGGCTGGGCGAAACCCTTATGGAAAAGTGTACCAAACGCCATCGAGCATTAGGAAGACCGGTAGATACCATGCTCCAGATTCAGTACCGCATGCATCAGCAGATTATGAACTTTTCCGGACAGTACTTTTATAAGGGTCAGCTACAGGCGCACGAGAGCGTAAAGGACAGGCTCCTCAGCCCGGATATCCCTCCGATGACGTTTATTGATACGGCAGGATGCGGCTATAAAGAAAAAAAAGACCCTGAATCGCTGAGTACCTACAACGAAGAAGAGGCTCAGTTGGTGTTACAACACCTTGCCGATACTGTGGAGATGGTGGGGGTAGAGAGAATACTTGATGAAAAGCTGGAAATTGGCGTCACGGCGCCCTACCGGGCACAGACCAAGCTGTTGACTGAACGTTTTGAGGGCTTTGAAAACTTACAAGCCATCAAAGATCAAGTCACGATAGATACGGTAGACGCTTTCCAGGGGCGAGAACGGGACATTATCTACATCAGCCTGGTGCGTTCCAACAGCGAAGGCGTTATTGGCTTCCTGGCGGATGAACGACGGATGAATGTAGCGATGACCCGCGCTAAGATGCGCCTAGTAATGATCGGCGATAGCGCTACCCTGGGGAGTAACGACTTTTACAACCAGATACTGGATTACGTGCAGGAAATTGGTAACTATCAAAGTGCTTTTGAGTTTGAATATTGATAAGCACGTTCACTAATTGTTTATCAGTTTCACTCATGATTCCAGCGTTGGCTATATTGCCTTAATTCCCGACTTAAGCCGGTTGATGAAAGATCTTGTCCAGGCACATAAAATGGGCTAGCCGGAGAAAAGGGCAAAAAATGGAAGTAGATATATGATGATATCGTCCTCAAGGTTGATCAAAATATGATCAAATTGATTGTTAATAACCTGCTTAGTAATGTCATGAAATACTCGCCAGTATACGGCTCTATATCTGTAAATCTATCCAAAGGCAAACAGAATGTCAGCCTTGAGGTAAAAGACGACGGACTGGGGGTGACGCACAATGATAGTGTAATAACTTTCCAAAGTGACGGACCAAATCAGGGAACTACACTTACAGTACAGCTACCAGAGTATTCAGTGGTGCGTCAGAGGATAAAAGAAACCCTGGATTTGAAGAATAAGCTTCCTGTCCCAGAACTACAGGAATCTGGTATTCTTTGCACACTTTAACAATTACCCTTAACGCCGTTACCCATTCACCCGGTGAAGATTCATCGCAGCACAACGTCCTTCAAGATATTGCTTACAGTTGAATGTTTGGTCAAAAACTAAATTACTTTTAGGTAATATCAAAAAACCACTATATTCAAAACCCGAGCTTAAATAGGCGCATATATATTAACATTTTAAGCCTCAGTATCTTTAATAGGTGTTATGAAAACGAAATCAGTCTATTTTACATACGTTCTATTATCTTTTATTTTCCTGACCACCTGCTCTGAGGTAAATCAAAGTGTGAGCTCTCTGAACCCCCGACAGGACTCCCTGGCCAAACTACAGCAAAACAAAAAAGAGCCTGGTACGCTGGAAACGCTCATTACCATGCTGTCCGATATGCCATGGGACAATGATGCAGATAAAAACACTAGTGCTTTTACTGCAGCAGGATTAGATAGTGCTGCCGGTAATCTTTTCTTGACACCAAATAACATATCTTCCTCTAATCCTTATGGTTTCCAGGAAAATGAGTTGGTCACTTATCCCGATTCAGTGTACCGGGAAAGATTTGACAAGCTCACTTCAGAGATTTCCCTGGTCTATAACCGCCACGTAGAAAATTTCATTGATTTGTATGCCGTCAGAAAGAAAGAACTCACCGGGCGTATGCTTGGTAAAAGCATGCTGTATTTTCCCTACATAGAGCAGGTGCTGATGGAAAAAAACTTACCCCACGAGCTTAAGTACCTGACCATGGTAGAGTCTGCCCTGCACGCGGACGCTTGCTCCAACATGGCAGCAGTAGGCTTGTGGCAAATCCGCTATCGTACCGGTAAGTGGCTGGGATTAGAAATCAACGATTTTTATGACGAGCGGAAAGACCCTTACGCTTCTACCCATGCGGCGCTAGACTATCTGGAGCGGCTCTACGATACTTATGGCAGTTGGCCCATGGCACTGGCCGCCTACAACAGCGGGCCGGGAAATGTGAACAAGGCCATTGTCCGTGCGGGCGGTAGCCGCGAATTCTGGCGCATTCGCAGGTATCTGCCAGCAGAGACCCGTAGCTATGTGCCAGCCTTTATGGCTATTGTATACCTGAGCGAATATTATCAGGAACACAATATCCGGCCGGTACAGCCCGAACTGCCCTTTCACGCAGTTGACTCGGTAAGAGTGTATGATGAACTTTATTTTTCCCAGTTGTCAGAAACGCTGGGTATAAAGGAAAAAGAACTATTGTTTCTGAATCCTAGCTACGTTAAAGGCATCGTTCCGGCCTCCAAAGACGGTAATACTGTTATGTTACCGCTGAGTAAAATTGCCACGTTTGAAGAACAAAGAGCTTACCTGCTCCATAATGACCATATATCCCAGGTAAAAGAGACGGCCCAGGTATTGACCAAAAAGAAAGATATGGTACCTGAGGACAGCGGGCTGAAGCTCATTGAACACCGGGTGCGCCGTGGTCAGACCATTGGGGAAGTCTCCGATCGTTATGGCGTAACGATACAGGAAATCCGGGAATGGAATGGCATGCGCGGCAACCTGATTCGCATAGGACAAACACTCAAAATATACGTTCCGGCTTCCCGTTTCGGTCGCTAG
>CAZZGE010000169.1:0-10365 GCA_964653665.1 uncultured Porifericola sp.
TCACCCGGTCTGGGTGACTTGACTTTTTTGACGGTCCGCCGTCCGGTGTGGAGCATCCGGTGTGGAGCACTGCGGTTCGTTTTTGTACGCTCCACGCCGGATCAAGACGGGGTCTCCCTTTAGATTTACATAACAAAGCATAAAGTAAGAAAACAGAATAAAAATCTAGGTTTAGCGGAGAAATGTTAATTAGATTTTTAAACATGATCTAAACTCGACTTTAGCCTTTTGAAATACTGTCTAAAAAGCTTCAATACGATTCACAAAGCACTCTTTTAAAATTTTAACATCCCATTTTTATACCGACGTTAAAAATTAAATTAATAAATATGTCTTATTTTAGTTGAATAGCTTGTTGCAATCTGAAAAGTGCTAAAGTCGAGCTAAAGCCTAATCTATAATTCAAGACTAAAAATAAAATGATCAAATCTGGTATTACACCGGAAATGCTCAATGCTTTGGGCAAAGGGAACATGAGTGAACACCTGGGTATTGAAATCACAGACGTGACTTACGATGGTCTGACTGGTAAAATGCCGGTAGACCATCGCACCAAACAGCCCATGGGGCTGTTACACGGGGGAGCATCAGTCGTTTTGGCTGAGACATTGGGGAGTATTGCTGCACATGCTTGCGTAAACACCGATCTTCAGTACTGTGTAGGATTAGAAATCAACGCGAACCATATCCGTTCAGCTCGGGAAGGATTTGTGTACGGTACAGCTAAAGCCCTGCATGTAGGCAGAAAAACCCAGGTCTGGGAAGTTCGTATTATTAACGAGAAGCAGCAATTGGTTTGTATCAGCCGACTGACAGTGGCTGTCATTGATAAAGAACGGACATGAGTTTTACGGAGTATACATCAACCCGTAGTACTGCTACCAGGGTTGATTTGATCAATAGATTTTCTACTAAAGACATCTTTTCTCTATTTCTGCAAACTTCTCAACAAAAGGGTTTCGCAATGGCGGCCTGGCGGCTACCCCATGAAAATACCCAGCACATTATTCTGGACCTTTCGGGTGTTTCCAGAAAAGTTGAAATAGACCTGGAAAATTTACCACCGGGCTTTATGTTCAGTGCTTTTGAACAAAACTTCAGTCTGCCCGAAACTCAAGTAGATTTTATCAACGCTGATCTTCACTTTGACAGCCAGAGTAGACAAATAAGTCTCCCTGCTGGTTCAATCGCCTCTGATAAGGCTATAGAATTACGGCAGGCCCTGCTTGACAGCATAGAAAGTAACGATCTTCCACAGAAAGATACCAAAAGACTGCAGTTACCCCTTTATTCATCATCCCAGCAGATTCAGGAAAAGAGCCATTTTCTGGACATGGTGACCGAAGCGGTACGAGCTGTGCAGGCGAAGAGATTTAAAAAGGTAGTACCTTCTCGCGCCAGGTTTGTTCATCTGCCAGAAGACTTCAATCTGTCGGACACATTTGAAACCATGTGTGCGTACTATCCTCACGCTTTTGTTTCATTACTTGCTGTTCCCGGTTCAGGGATATGGCTGGGAGCTTCTCCCGAGGTTTTGGCCAGTACCTTTAGGCTGAACGGTAGTCGTTATTTTAGGACGATCGCGCTGGCAGGCACACAGCAACTAGAAAATCGGGATAGCATGCGTAATGTAGCCTGGCGGAGTAAAGAAATTGAGGAACAGGCCATGGTCAGCCGGTATATTATTAACTGCTTCAAGAAGATCAGGCTTCGTGATTTTGAAGAAGATGGCCCCAAAACAGTAGCCGCTGGTAACCTACTTCACCTACGTACTGACTTCACTGTTAACATGGATCAGGTTAATTTTCCGGAACTGGGTTCTGTCATGTTGAAACTCCTTCATCCAACCTCGGCAGTTTGTGGGCTTCCCAAAGAGCCAGCACTAAACTTTATTCATAAACATGAAGCTTACCAGCGGGATTTGTACGCGGGCTTTCTTGGTCCGGTAAATATGAGCGACCAGGCAAATATTTACGTCAATCTTAGGTGTATGCAATTGACCCGGGAGGGCGCTTTACTCTACGCAGGAGCGGGGGTAACTGCTGATTCTGATCCTGAAAAAGAGTGGCAGGAAACAGAGATGAAGATGCAAACATTGCAGAGCGTACTGAAGTAATGACATCATCTCACCTCTCGTCTAATCTGCAAACTTTACCGGGGGTATATCAATAATTGCTTAACTTACCCATGAAGTAGTCCAACGCCGTTTTCTGAAAAATAATCTGGTAGTCAGCTTGTGCCTTCGTAGCCAATGCTTCCACGTAGGCTGCGTTGACCCGATTGAGATCCAATATATTGCCCACACCTAGCTTGAAACGTTCTTTTTCTGCTTCCAGCGCTTTTTCAGCAGCTTTGACCTGAGCTTCTGCCGCTGCAATTCGTTCTTTGGCGGTTTCATAGTCAGCAGTTGCGGTTTGTACTTGCTCAAAAATATTTCTTTCCAGATCCTCCATTGCCAGTTCAGCATTGTTCAGTTGCTGGCGGCTCCGTTGTATTGCCGTTGCATTTTGCAGGTTGTTAAAGATGGGGATGCTCAGGTCAAGGGAGACCACATTTACCCGGTTGATATCCAGTAACTGCTCGCTCAAAGTAGGGTTAAACAAAGATGAGTACTGGGATCCTAGGTAGTATCCTACTGACAGGCGTGGGTAGTAGTTTCCTCGGGCTGCTTTGAGGCCGTACTGACTGGCTTCTATCGTATTCCGTTGCTGCTTAATATCTGGTCGGTGGGCAATGGCAGCATTATATGCCTCCTCCAACGATACCTGTTGTTGTATAAGAGTAGATTGCTCCAGGCCCGTTTCGGTAAATTGCCACTCTTTGAAGGGATCTATCTGAAGAATTCTGATCAACCGTACCTTACTAATCGTGAGCTGATTTTTTCGCTCTACTACCTCTAGTGCAGTATTTTTCGCAGCAGATTCCTGATTATACTGATCGGCAATGTTGCGGATGCCTGCCTTAACAAAAGTTTCTATACTCTCGGCGAGTTTCTGTTGCTGCTCCAGATTGGCTTCTGCGATTCTCAGCAACTCCTGGTTGAGCAACACCTGAAGGTACTGCTGAGACACTTCAAAAATGACATCCTGCCGGGTTTGGTTGATTTGATATAGCTGCGCTTCGGCCGCTTTCTGAGTTTGTCTGATGCTATTGATTCGGGAAAAGCCGTTGAAGATAACGAAATTAGCGTTGAGTCCTCCGAACATACGGCCTACTCTTTCAGATGTAAAATTTCCGCTGGTATTATCAAACTGCCGACCAAATACCTGCTGTCCGGTGGCGCTAAAATTTACTGATGGCGCCAGATTTGCGTAAGTTTGAGCTTTTTCTGCCTGGCTGGTTTGGAGTATATTTTCCTGCTGCATTATCTGTATGTTCTCCCGCAAGGCGATGTTTACCGCTTCTTCGTAGCTCAAAGTCAAATCCTGATCCTGAGCAGACACTAAAGCTGCGTTACTGAGAAGAAAAAAATAGGTGAAAATCGTGATCGTAAATTTCATCATCGTTTAGGCTTCTTGTTGATGGTTGATGGTTTCGTCACTTTCTAAAGTTCCATCTACAATTTTAATGATACGTTCTCCGTAATGTGCGTTTTCTTCAGAGTGGGTCACCTGGATGATCGTCATACCTTCGTCGTTCAGTTGCTTGAACAGCTCCATGACCTGTTGTCCTTGTTCTGAGTGAAGATTACCGGTAGGCTCATCAGCCAGCAGCAACCGAGGTTTTCCGGCAATGGCCCGGGCTACCCCAACCAGTTGTTGCTGTCCACCAGAAAGCTGTTCGGGAAAAAGGTCTTTTTTTGCTACTATCTGGAAACGATCCAAGAGTTCAGCGACCCGGGCTTTACGCTCCTTACCTTTCATATTTTGGTAAAGAAGGGGCGTTTCTATATTTTCAAAAACAGTAAGTTCATCAATGAGATGGTATGCTTGAAAAACGTAGCCGATCGTATGCTTTTGCAGCTCACTTCGTTGTCTCTCTTTGAGTTTGTGAACGGGTTGATCCAGCAAAAAATACTCTCCGGCTGAAGGTGGGTCTAGTAAGCCGATGATGTTAAGTAATGTGGACTTACCTGCACCACTAGGGCCCATGATGGTAAGAAATTCGCCCTCATTAACTTCCAGGTCTATTCCTTTGAGTATGAAAGTTTTTTTGAAGCGGGACTTAACAAATTTATCAACGTCTTTTAAGTTAAGCATGTCGAGCGTTAGTTTTATAGTGATACGTGAAATTTGCCAATAAGTATGCCAGCACTCGAGACGCTGTTCTTACCTATCTTTTAGGGGTATTACTGTCCGTTAGCGTCCGATTTTGAAAAGTATGTGTGCGTTATCGTACAGTGAATTGACGGTGCTTTTGGTGGTAAAGAAACGTGAGGAATATGAAGGAACCTGGCTTTATTCTTGACAGTTGGTGTATCGTTAATCTTTTTAAAATTTTTTCATAACCTTTAGTAAAATCTAAAAGGGTAGCCGATACATAGCTCATGTAATATTAGAGAGAGGTAATGGTTGAATTTATTTAAGATTAAATTTTACTTTGTTTAAAAATATTTCAAGCATGAAACAAAAACTGGCAGTAGCAATTCTCTCAATGACCCTGTTATCAGGTTGTTATACCTACGTTTGTCCTACTTACACGGTTAAACCCAAAAAATCTGAGCATTTTAAGGTAGAAAAGCCTGCTGATGTTGAGGAGAATAAGGCAGAACGAGCTTCCTGAATAGCTGTAAAAACAGGTGAATGCGTGAAGCAGCCAGGTGATGGTTGCTTTTTTTATATCTGTAGTGTAAAAGTTGTACCGTGACCAATCTCAGAACGAGCGGTCAGGTTACCGTGGTGCATTTGCATGATTCGCTGAGACAGGCTAAGTCCAATGCCTGATCCGGTCTGTTTGGTAGTGTAGAAGGGAATAAATATTTTCTCAAGGGCTTCAGGCTCTATGCCCGGGCCGTTATCTGTGATATCTACGTAAGCCCGCTGCTCGTGGTCAGTATACACTGATATTTTAATGCAGGGGTCTTCAGTCTCGTGTAGTGCCTCGCAGGCATTTTTCACAAGATTAATTAACACCATTTCTATTTGCTTGGGGTCAATTCTAACAATCAGGTTGGGAGGGTTGAACGTTGAATTTATCTTGACATGATCACCCGCCAAGCCAGCCTTCACCAGTTTCACCACCTCCTGAATGATCTTACTGATTTCTACCCTTTCAAAGTCAGGCTGAGGAATGCTGGTAAAATTGCGGTACGCTTCAACAAAGGTAACCAATCCCTTACTCCGGTTCTCAATAGTCTTTAGGCTCATACTGATATCCTCATAAGACTCGTCGCTGAAGGTTACCATACCATTTTCGCATTCCATATCCTCCTCAATGATGTCAATCGCAGTGCCAGCCAGTGAGGCAATGGGGGTGATAGAGTTCATGATCTCGTGGCGTAATACTTTGGTGAGGTTTTGCCAGGCCTCTATCTCCTGTTGCTGTAGTTCTGAAAGAATATTCTGAAAAGATACCAGTTTATACATATTGCCGCGTAGCCTGAGTTCGGTAGCATTGATTGACAGATGCATATCGGGACTGGGCTTGTATAGAGTCTTGGCGCCAGCTGGGAGGTTAAGGATGATCTGGTAAAGGTCATAGTTTACTCTGGACAGATCGTTGATGCGCATGATTTGGTTGGCCTTTAGAAAACGCTTGGCGGTGTTGTTGAGCAATTCAATTTTGCCCGTTTCATCGTAGGAGAGGAGCCCTACGTTTACATGTTGTACCACCGTTTTCAGGTATTGCCAGTTTTCCTCTTTCTCAGCTCTTGCCTGGCGAAAAGCTTCAAATACATCATTAAACATTTTGTTAAGGTCTCCAAAACTATCACCCAAACGACTGTCCTTACTGAAACCGGCCGTAAAGTCAGAATACTTTACAGCTTCTAAAAAGCGGGTGAGTTTTCGGTTAGTCTCCAGCACGTACTGGTATAACTCATATACCTGGTAAAGAAGCAAGATGCAGACGATAATGCCACTGGCAAATCTTTCTGCTATCAGAAAAAAGTAAAGCGATAAGGCAATACTGGTAGCCAGTAGTACGACTCTGACCAGTAAAGTCCACTCAAAGCGATTAAATATCATATTTTTCCAACCTACGGTAAAGCGAAGCGCGCGTCAGACCCAGGTCTCCCGCGGCTTTGGATATATTACCATTGTGTTTTCTGAGCACTTTTCTGATCAATAACTTTTCAACCTCTTCCAGATCGTACTTTTCAATGTGTAATTCTTCCTGGTTTTCGGATTGTCGGCTGTTATCGGCGCTGAAGAAGAAATCCTCGGCCTGTAGGGTAGGCTTGCTGCTCAAAATCACTGCTCGCTCCACCGAATGCTGAAGCTCGCGAATGTTGCCAGGCCAGTGGTATTTTTGCATACGCTTGATGGCGCTGGGACTGATAGAATGAATAGGCTTATTATACTTCTTGGCATACATGCTCAGAAAGTGCGTAGCGAGAGGTTCCAAATCGTCCAGTCTTTCTCTTAAAGGGGGCAGATGCACCTCAATGGTGTTGATACGGTAGAGTAAATCTTGTCGGAACTCGTTATTTTTGACCATGTCGTAGAGGGGCATATTGGTAGCAAAAATGAACCTGACGTCTACCTCAATCATCTTGTTGGTCCCAACCGGCGTTACCTTTTTGTTTTGCAAAGCAGTGAGCATCTTGGCCTGTAGCGGTAGTGGCAGGTTGCCGATTTCATCCAGGAAGAGAGTGCCTTCAGAAGCTGCCTCAAAACGCCCGACCCGGTCTTGTTTGGCATCCGTGAAGGCACCTTTAACGTGACCGAATAACTCACTCTCGAAGAGTGTTTCGGTCACTGCACCTAGATCTACATTAATGAAGATATTGTCAGCACGCTTAGACCTCCGGTGTATAGCTCGGGCGATGACTTCTTTCCCCGTACCGTTTTCTCCCAGAATCAGAACATTAGCATCTGTCCCGGCCACCTGTTCAATGGTTTCAAATACCTTCATCATGGCAGGGCTACTACCGATGACATCCTTGTATTTGGAATTAATATCTTTGTGCATGATCTCCTGCTGTGACCTCAGCTGCTGGGTTTCTCTTCGCGAGGCTCTTAGGCGCATGGCAGCCAGAATCGTGGCTAAAAGCTTCTCGTTATTCCAGGGTTTTAGCACAAAATCAGTTGCCCCTTCTTTGATGGCTTTGACCGCCATATCTACATCGCCGTAAGCGGTGATCATAATGACTACTGCAGAAGGGTCTCGCTCCAGTATCTGATCTAGCCAGAAAAAGCCTTCTTTCCCACTGCTGACATCTTTGGTAAAATTCATGTCTAGCAGAATGACATCGTATTGTTCGTTGCTGATCAGGGCAGGAATGGCACCCGGGTTCTTATCCGTGTCTACCTGCAAGAAATGTCTCTTCAGGAATATCTTGGCAGCCTGCAAAACATCCTCATTGTCGTCAATGATCAGAACTTTACCGGATTTGTTAATTTTTCTACTCATAGTTTCAAGCGAATTAATTGTGTCATCGGAAAATCCAAACACTGTACCGTAGCCTGTACCATGTTGAGGTTGGATCTGTAAAGTGGCCTCCAGATCGGCTAAAGCTGCTTTTTCCTTACTTACCAGGGCAGAAAAAGAAGTGACGATGCTTCATGTTGATGTATCAAATCGTACACAAACGTACAAAATATGTTCGTTAACGAACACTTTTTAAAACTAAAATATTGATGGATATGTCTCAAAGGCTGTTTTTGGCTTTGGCACAGTGTTCGTAAAGTTGGAGGTGTAAGATTTTGATAACTTTACACCAAAACAGCCTGAGCTTAAAATTCGGCCTTGGCCGAAAGCAACCTAAAAAAAATTGTCACATGGGAATGGATCGCAAAATAGAAAAGAAAAAATGGACAGGCGGGAAGATTGCAGGTATCGTCCTAGCACTCGGACTGCTGTCCTTCGTCCTCTACAGTTTCCTTTTCGCTGACAATCGCTCCAAGCTAAATGTAGAAAGAGAGAAAATCACTGTATCCACGGTAAGTCGTGATATTTTTCAGGAATATATTCCTGAAACCGGTATTGTTATGCCCAGTCAGACCATCTATCTGGACGCAGTAGAAGGTGGTGTCGTCAATGATATCATGCTGGAGTCTGGTGCCCTGGTTAACAAAGGAGATACCATTATGGAGTTGTCTAACTCTAACCTTCAACTGGACGTTATGAACCGTGAAGCTCAGCTATACGAGCAGCTCAATATTTTGCGCACCACCCGCCTGCAACTGGACCAAAACGACCTTCGTCAGAAAGCCCAACTTGCTGAAATTGACTATCAGCTTCAGTTACTGGAACCACAGTATAGAAGATTCAAAGAACTAGCTAGCAAAAAACTGATTGCACAACGTGAGCTGGAAGAGGTAGAAGAAGAATTTGAATACAACAAACGCCGTAAGAATCTCACGTATGCAGCGTATAAGTCTGATTCCGTTTCTCGTGCTTTACAGCTCTTCCAGATCCGACAGTCAGAAAAAAGAATGCTGCGCAGTTTAGATGCGGTAAATAAGCTATTGGATAATTTGGTGGTGAAAGCACCTACCACTGGTCTGCTGACCACTCCCGACTGGGAGCCAGGGCAGTCTATCAGTCCGGGTGAACGGTTGGGCCAGGTGGCGCTCTTGGACAGTTTTAAAGTACGCGTTGCCATTGACGAACTTTACCTGCCTCGCATTGAAGTAGGGCAACAGGCTACTTTTAATTTTGATGGCGGTACCTACCGTCTGGAAATTTACAAAAAGTACCCAACGGTCTCTGAGGGTAATTTTGAAGTAGACATGCGCTTTATCGGCGAGATTCCAGAAGGCATACGCCGTGGCCAATCATTGAGAATACGCCTTGAGTTAGGCAGCTCCGAAGAGGCTACGCTCCTGGCTACCGGCGGCTTCTTCCGCGATACTGGAGGAAATTGGGTTTTCGTTCTCAATAACGATGGTTCTCGCGCTTACAAAAGAGACATCCAATTAGGACGTAAAAACTCCGAATACTACGAAGTACTTGAGGGCATAGAACCCGGCGAAAAAGTAATTACCTCCTCCTATGAAAACTTTGGCGGCAATGAGGTATTGGTTTTCTAAATGTTAGTGGTTGGATTACTGGTTTTGTGCTGGAGTGGGTAGATTGAAGATCACCAAGAGTATGGAAGGAGTTTCATCAGATGACGCTATCCATTTACCAGCTTTCAGCCAATTTTTCGCCAAAAGAAAAACATAGACCAACACTACAAAAGAATCAATATATACCTTCACCAGAATCCAAGAACTAACTACTAAGTTTTAACTAAGTCCCAACACTCAAATAATCCTTATATTATGATTCGTACACGCAATCTCAAAAAAGTCTTTACTTCTGACGAAGTGGAAACAACTGCGCTCAATGATATCAACCTTGAGATTAAAACTGGTGAATTTGTAGCTATCATGGGCCCCTCTGGCTGTGGTAAGTCAACCCTGCTTAATATCATGGGCCTGCTGGACAACCCTAGTAGCGGTGAGTACCATTTCATGGATCATGAGGTGTCCAACTACTCTGAAAGGCAGAGAGCGCAACTGCGCAAAGGCAATATCGGTTTTGTCTTTCAGAGCTTTAATCTGATAGACGAGCTAACAGTACACGAAAATGTAGAACTACCACTGCTATATCTTAAAGTACCCTCTGCTGAGCGTGAACAAAAGGTGAAAGGGGCGCTGGAGCAGATGAATATTATGCACCGCCGCAACCACTTTCCTCAGCAGCTCTCCGGAGGTCAGCAGCAGCGCGTAGCTATTGCCAGAGCCGTAGTGGCCAATCCTAAATTTATCCTGGCAGATGAGCCTACCGGTAACCTGGACTCCACCAATGGGGAAGAGGTAATGAATCTACTATCAGAACTGAATAAGGCTGGTACGACCATCGCGATGGTTACACACTCTCCTCACGACGCTACGTATGCCAACCGTGTCATCAACCTCTTTGATGGTATGGTAGTGACTGAAAATATCAAAGAGAAGTTTCACGTTTAGTTCGGAAGTTTCTTGATTACCCATTTTTTAACGGCATACCAGAGAGTGTGTCGTTTTTTGCTTTCACCCTTTTGCCCTGGCAATCCAGGGAAGAAAACGCACCATCTAACCCAAATTCAAACAACATGTTCACCAATCTGATTACAATTGCTTTTCGCAATATCGCCAAAGAAAAAATCTACAGTATCATTAATGTACTGGGGCTTACCATCGGTATTACCTGTAGCATGTTTCTAGTGCTTTACATTTTGGATGAGTTGAGCTACGATGGTTTTCATGAAAAGAAAAACAATATTTACCGGGTTGT
>CAZZGE010000170.1:0-10333 GCA_964653665.1 uncultured Porifericola sp.
TAGTGGCCAGGTAGAGGAGACAACCAGTGAATATGGCTTTTAAAGACAATCTGTCAAATAGAGTAAAAAAGCCTTATGTAATTAAATGAAAATGATTATTTGGGCTTATATGTTAAGCAGCCTCCCTCCTACCCATCGCTACATAACATAATAATGAATCATTAAAAATCGTACTGGTATCTCAAGACCTAGATGTGTAAGCATCCAGGCAATAGATAACAATTAAAACAAGCTGCTTACAATGAGCTATCTTGATCATAGGAGATCTGCCAATCAATTATAATCCAACAGTACTTTTACGACTTCCTGATATTTACTGCCATAGCGAAGCTTAATTTCATTGAGTAGGTGATCAAATATATAGTGCTGCTCATTATCATGATAAAAAAAGCGTTTAGTTGAGTCAGAAATCCCTATCTCTTCTTCTGCTTGCTGCTCTGAATATAAAACATGAATTTCATCTAAATCTCTATCCCCAAATCTACCGGTTGGTATCAGAGGCAAGCCAAACTTAGACACTACAGGCTGATCTTTCACTGTGTAGCTTTTAATAGAAGCAGGAAAGGTACGGTGATAGGTATCCAGGACTGCGGCCAGTTCAAATGAAGAGACGCCCTCATGAATAAGCACTCCGATATGCGGGTCAGGTGTAAAGGCTACCTTTCTTACGATCCTACCCTTGTGCTTTAGTGAAATGGGAATACTTTTGTGATCTAGTTTAGGTTCTCGAGAAGGGTAATGTACCTCTTTCATCGCCTTTCTCATACTCTCCAACCCAAACATATCTTTAATAACAATCAGGCTGCCCTCAACTGCATTAGAAACGCCAGCTGTGCTGTAGAGCCAACCACTTTGGGTCACGCTGATGTCTTTGACCCATTCTGGCTCATCAAATTGTTTACTTATCAGGTCCTGGTCGGAAGCATGTGTAGTAATGGGTTTACCATCATAAATCCCTGTAGCGGCTGCTGTAAGTGCGCCGTCACATATTGATAAGACGCTGGTCTGTTTCTGGTGATTGGATTTGATCCACTGGATAATTTCCTGGTTCAAAAAATCAGCTTTCATCGTCGATAGATTGGGCACAATGATCAGGTCCGGGGTGATTTCTTTTTCATCAAAAGAAGTGAATGAATAATGAGGTAGGGTGAATAAGCCTTTCCTGAGTATAATAGGTTTTTGTTGAGGTGCTAGCAGGTATACGTTGGCTTTATCAATAACATTAAAGAGATAAAAAGGGGCCAGCAGATCAAAGATTTCGGTACCTTCATTATCGGCGATCAGCACAACACTTTTTTTACCTGGATCATGAACCAATGAATGCTGAATGTTAATTTTCCCTCCCTGGTAGGTGTCAAAAGTCTGAAACTCTTTTATCGGTTGACAACCAATTACCAAGAGCGAAATTACCTGGAACAAGAAAGCAAAAATTAGGATCTTACGGTTGATTCGCGTATACTTCATGGGGTGCATGCTGTTTTAATTAAGCACTCAAATCAAGTAAATCCGAAGAAAATAGGCTTTGACATTAATCAAAATGAATTTGAAAAAGGTACGAATAATTAATCATCGGTTTATCCTACATTCCAAATCCAAAAACCTCCCATAGTTTATCTTCAAAAAGCCCAGGGTTAAATTTTACCTCCCGATTCTGATCTCCTTTCCTGATTTTAATCTGCTCATCGTTGGGCGTGATCCTGCCATTCTCGCGGGGTAGGGATACAACCTTTTTTTGCTTGAAGTGAGATCCCGGATTGTACTGATGATAATGGCACCCATCGGTAAAATCCCCGAGATCACGTGCAATACAAGAAAAAATAGATTGAGGTATTTTCTGACCGTTCTCCAAAATACTGACCCTGAAGTGGTCTTCATCATAATCGTTAAAGAGAAAGTCGCCATGCGGATCATGTAGTGTCGTGTGCTTGCGCAACAGCAGGGGCTCCAGCGAAAAACTACCGAAGCCAATATCTACCAGGTAGGTGTCGTGTTCTACATTTACTAACAAGGACATATGATCAAATTCAGGAGAATAGCCACCATCTTTTTTTATGCACCCGGCCCGGGCAGAGATCATTTTTACCTGAAAACCCAACTCCTGAAGTAGCGCGCCTAACAAGCCGTTGAGCTCATAGCAAAAACCCCCTCGCTCGCGTATCTCTATTTTCCAGTAAAGGTCATGCAAAGTAACCTTAATAGGACGGTGATAGTGAATGTCCAGGTTCTCAAATGGCACATGCAGCAAATGATGCCGCTACAGTGCAAATAATGTTTCCCGTCCCTTCGTGAGGGTGCCTTGGTAACGAATGCGTTTCGAGGATACATGTGTATTTATTGTGAGTATAATATAACTGAACTTGGTTGAGTAGCAGTTGGTATCAGTAATAACATACTGTTGTGTATATAGCCCAAACTATCTTTAGGCAAAAAAGCCTATGGATACACGACCATACCGTTGACATGCCTTAGCGCGTTTTCGCTAAGTTCAATGGCCATGCAGTTTTCCTCGGGCACATCAAAGGGAAGGAAGATACCGTATTCAGCCGCCCGTCGGTAGCCAAAGCGAGGTTAATAATCCGCATGACCTAGCAGGACTACCGAAGTGAAGCCCAACTGAGCCGCTACCTGTTGCTCTCTTCGGATTAGCGCCCCACCAATGCCCTGCTTCCTGTAGGATGGAGACACCGAAACAGATGCCAGTGCCAGGGATTCATGTATCAGGTCTTGATCTTGAATGCCGATTTTGCTAAGCAGGATATGCTCTACCAACTCACTGTCTCGTTCAGCCACCAGCGAAAGTGATGGCACAAATGCCTCCGAGTGCCTTATCCTTTCTACCAGGTATTGCTCCAGATGGTCAGTGTGTACTTCATCCCAGAATGACCGCTCAATGAGCGCAAAGACAAATGAATGATCCTGCTGTTTTTCCTGCCTGATAATAATGTCTTTCATTGCTTACTGGTGATCTATAAAATAAGTTATCCCTGGCAATCAGATTCGCCAGGGTGGGTTAAGCCGGTTTTTTCGGTCCTGTAAAGAATGAGCTGGTTTCCGTCCGGTTCTTTGAGCCGGGCTTCCCGCCACAGCCACCTCTTTTTAAGTCATCCCTTCAGCGTAGCGGTGAAAGGGTACAACTATGTAAGTTCCGGTGTTGGATACCATTTCAATCTTTCCTATTTGAAAAGAAGTGCCCTCCTGATAGTATTTTTCCGAGTCTTTGCGGGACAGGTAATCGCAAATAATAAGCGCCGGCAAACCTTTGTAAGGGATGGTAAGATCGTCTATCCCTTGACTCAAATCAATTACTTTTGCACCAGTGTCCGCTTGTTTTACCTTCTGGGTTTTATTTATCATTATGATCCTTAGTTACATCTGCTACATTACCTACCTGTGGAGGAACATTGCGACTGTTAAAAATTACGCTCAAGTTCTCGGAATTACTTTAAAATCTTTCCAGGATAAGATCCTTGCCTGCCTGGTATAATGGAAGGTAATGATTATTGATACAAGCATTGTTATAAGCCTTGCAACATTAGCTACTGTATTCCCTGCCGCCCCGCTGCTTACTTCGAAAATTATCCAGGATAGGTTCATCAACATGTGCAGAAATATGGGAATGTAAAGGTTATATCCCCATTTCACATACAGCCAGGCAAACCAGATAGCACCTATGAAAGTAACGGCAAAGGTAATAAAAGCTTCCTGTAGGTCATTGGCTTGGTAAAGATGCGCTAGTCCGAATACAATACCGTTGATCAGTACTGCCGGCCAGAAAGGCCAGCGGCAGTATCGGAACAAAGCCCCAAAGATCAGGGCTCTGAAGGCCAGTTCTTCAAAAACAGCAGGCAATATGGCTCCTTTAAATATTGCTACTGCTTCCAGTTCCCGGTTTATCTCAAAGAAAAAAGGAAAACTGATGAACATGGGCAGCACGCACAATAACGCAAAAGCAAAGCTTTTCAGCGGGGAATGACGCATTCCCAGCAGTATTGGCAGATGCTTCCAGAACAGCAATGCTGCTACCAGCAAAAGAAAGCTATAATCCAGCAGCCGCCACAGAAAGCTCCTCAGGTAAACATTTCCAGGAAAGGTTTCTGCAGAAAAAGAAAGTGCCTCCAGAATGTCCATAGAAAAGTAGGTGACCAGTAAAGCTATCACTACCATGATACTCTTAAAAACTATCCTTCTGTTCATAAACTAAAGTATTAAAGCAAATGACGAAGATTTTAAAAACTGACGCGTTTCATCGGGAATGATGCCTTCTGGATTTTATCTTCAACGGTGGCCCAGATTTCAGCCAGCAGAGCATGCTCACTTTCTTGCCGGTAGTAGATTACCTGGGGAAAATCATGTTCCGGATTTTCAAACATCATCTCAGTATCAGTAAGCATGCTCAAAGCAAAGCGGACGGGTTTACCGTCGTTTTGATTGACTACAGTGGTGATGAAAAACAGCGTATCTTTCTCAAACAACAGTCGAGTGGTCTCCTTTATAACAGTATCCTGGCCATTTAGGAGATAGCTGATCCCTGTAAGCTCGCTGGTATTTTTCTCTGACCAGGATTCGTAAATATTGCCTTTCTCGTTTTCGTTAACCCAAGTGCCAATAAGCCACCTTACTTTGCCAAAATCAATAGGTGCAGATTGACACCTGCCTTCCTGAATGTGCAGATAACAGAAAAAAATGATGATAACCATGATTCTCTTCATAGCTGTAGGTTCTTTTCTTCCAAGTATCTTTTCAGTTCCTGCTTTATAAAAAACATCCAGCCTGATTTACAACTCTGTCGGCTAAATTCCGGGATACCCTCCTGAAAAGATGCTGTTACCTGATGGGTTAGGGTGAGTTTGGTTTGATGATGTTGCTTAGATAATTCAAAAATCACCTCAGAATCACCCTGGTATTTCTGGTACTTCCAGGTATAGGACAGCAGACGCATAGGCGCAGCTTTAGTCACCTTCCATACATAAGGAAAGCTCCTGCCCTCGTTTTCTATAGTGAATTTTGTTTTAAATCCTTCATAAGGTTCAAAAGCTTCAATGTTAGCAAAAAACCATCGTCTCATTTGCTCCACTTCACTGATGGCCGCCCAAACCTCCGCCAGTGATGCCTCAAAGATTTGCGCTGTTACACTAGGTTCATCGCTGGCATTCATGGATCATTTTTAGTTTAGGCTTCAATGTAAGGGTTTTCTCTTGGGCTACACTAGGTTCAGTTCCATTTTGATGTTGGCCCGCTCGTAGAGCCCCTTTTCCAAGGCAATCTTTCTGAAACCATACTTCTGATACAAGTGTATTGAAGGAGCCAGGCAGGTATTGGAATAATGAATCATCTTTTCAATTCCCTGCCGGCAGGCAAACTGAATACAGTGTTTCAGCAAACGGGTGCCGACATCAGTGCCCCGGGCAGTGGGCGCAACAACCATCTTGCCCAATTCAAAAACGAAATTACTTTTCCTTAGCAAGGCTGCTGTACCGATAATGGAATCACCCTTAAAAACAAAGAAGATGAAACCGCCTCTGTCTATGACTTGCTCTTTGGGGTTGGTGAGGGCAATTTTGTCCCCCTCCTCTACCCTGAAGTATTTTTCCAGCCATTCATAGTTCAATAGCCTGATTTTGTCCTTTAGTTCATCCTGATAGAGTATGATCTCTATCTGATTTTCTTCAGGTTGAATACTGTTTGAAAAATGATTTTCTATCATAGTTTTTTTGTGATCTACTGCTGTTGTTCTCCCAAGACTTTTACTCTATCAAGCCATTTTTCCCTAAATACCTGGCTTGAATTCCTAATAGGTCCTATGGTGGTGCTATTGACTTTACGGATACCTACAAATTGCATAGTAAGCTGCTTCATCGCCCGGTGGCTGGGTCTGCCGTATACCCAGCGATAGTACCAGCCCGGCTGGTCCAGGGTGCAGATCAGGTGGGCTGTTTTTCCTTTCAGATATTTATCCCACCAGGGAGAACCTTCTCTTTTTTTGAAGGCGAAGCCAGGAAGAAATACCCGGTCAATAAAGCCTTTCATCAGCGCGGGTACCGATCCCCACCAAACCGGGTATATCCATACCAGGTGATTAGACCTGGAAATCTGCTCCTGCGCCCTGAGCAGATCCGGTTCCAGTTCAGTTCTCCGGCGGTAGCCAAACCTGAGGTTGGGATCAAAGCTCAGCTCATTGATGTTAATTACCTCCACTTCTGCCTGGGTAGAACGTGCGCCTTCTATATAGGCCCAGCTCAATGCAGCATTATAGCTTTCCGGATCGGGATGCCCGTTGATCAGCAGGATTTTCTTTTTCATTCCAATGTTGGTAGTGTTTCTGAAATTAGTTTGGATAAACCTAAGCTTTTACAGTCCATTATCTGCTTTTCCTTCGTTAATACAGGTTAAATCTGCTCCAGGATTTTATTCAACGCATCCGGCTGGTCAAAGGGAATTAAATGCCCGCAGTCTTAAGGATTAGCTTGCTAGGTAAGCTAACTTAAGTATCCTGAACTGATTGATTGTCCAGCAGCATTTTCCTGATTTTAACGATCTCTTCCAATTGCCTGATTTCCTCCAGAATGCCTTTTCGGATTTGCCAGAATGGGAAAATTGCCATCAGCAGATAAGAAGCGCCAATCATGCTTACCCAAAAGGTTGACAGGTACATAAGAAACTCCGGAATGAGCATGTAAAAGCCTACAGTGTATAGGCCCACTATGGACAGTGTAACCGGCCCGTGGATCCCTCGACGAAACTGGTAATAGGCCAGTATTTTTTCAGTATTCACCAGGGATGACTTACTGATGTCAATACGCCCGGCGTACACGATGCTGTAAATCTCCACAACAATCCTCAGTACCAAGCCTCCGTACATCATGAAGAGTCCAATAAGTGAGAGTGCCTCACTCAAGCCAAGGTAAATGGAGAAAAAATAAAAGATACCGGCCAGGACAAGCGCAAGAACGGTGACATTACCGTACTGAAAGCGAATACTGCCGGCCCGACGGTGGCGGGCCTCTTTAATGAGAGTGGCAGCATTTCCTCCGGCATCCCTTGACTTCTGTGATTTCTCCGCCTGCCAGAGTTTCTGAATTTCATCTATATTATGGTTCATATCGAATAATTTTTTTGAGCTTTGACTTTATACGGTGAATCCTGACGCGCAGGTTAGACGAGCTGATCCCCATGATTTCCGAGATTTCTTCATACGACAGTTCTTCCAGCACCATCATCATGAGCAGGCGATCTACTTCAGTGAGTTGGCCTATTGCCTGATACAGAACCTGCCGTTGTATATTGTCCGCATCCTGCTTTTCCGGAAGCCTTTCAAGCCCTTCCAGCGAAACTTCTTTGCGCTTCTCGTGCTTTCTGATATACTGCAAACAGGTGTTAACGGTAATGCGGTATAGCCAGGTCTTAAGCGAAGCCCGTCCCCTAAATCCGTCCAGGGCGTTCCATACGTTGATGAAAACCTCCTGGCAGAGATCGGATGCCTGCTGAGGCTCCCCTTTTACAAAGCCAGTGCAGATTTGTAACACCATCGCCTTGTACTGTTCGTAAATTTGCCGGAATTCCACTTCTTTTTGCTGGCTCATTGCTCCATAAAATCTGATATCTGCTGGTTCATCCATGCTGGGGCATCCCACATGATAAAGTGCCGGCTGTTGGGTGCCATCACAATCCTTTTACTGGCTAAATTACTGTACTGATCTTTAAAGTGGCCAAAAGTAATCTCTTTGTCCGGAAAAGAAGCACCAAGAACAAGCGTGGATGCTTCAATCTTTTCCAGCTGACTTCTAAGGTCGAGCCGAAGCAGGTCGGTATAGCCGTGCACAAAAGTAGTACGATCGGAGTTGAGCATCCATTCAGTTAGCTGAAGCATTCTAAGGCTGTCCGCAGTCATACGGCTGGCCATCGTGTTTACAGTTTGACCAAAAGTCGCTCTATCCATAGTCAGCATTTGCTGGTTGTAGGGATTATCGTAGGTGATCTGCTCAGCTTTGACTCCCGGCATCATAAGTTCACGCATGCAGGGCAGGGCGTCCAGTAGTATGAGTTTATCTATCTTCTGGGGCAAAGCGGCAGCAATGTCTACCGCCAGGTTACCACCCATACTATGGCCTATCAGGCTCAGTCCCTTTAAGTCTTCTTCAATAATGTAAGCGATAAGGCCATCTTTGATCTTCTCGTACCAGGGCATTTTTACGGCAGGCTGGCTGCCAAACCCGGCATAGGTGATCATGTAATGTTGGTAAGAAGGTAACGCTTCTGCTGTTTCCTGCCACACTTCTCCCGGAGTAGCAAAGCCGGGCAACAAAAGTATGGGTTCTCCACTTCCATACTTTTTTACAGAAAAGGCAGGACTTTGTCCATAAGCAAATCCGGTGAAAACAAGCAGCAAAACAAGGTTGAGATATTTCATCTTTTAAGATTTTAGTTTGCTACTTAGATGCAAGATTCATCAATATGTTACAGGTGGGTCCATCTTTATTTGAAAACTATCCTCATCATTTACTTGAGTTTGGGATACTGACCAGTGGGACATCTCTTTTTAGAATGTTGTGTAATATCTTATTCAAGGCTTCAGGCTGGTCAAGAGGAATGAAATGACCGCAGCTCTCCAGGAAATGGGCGCGTACCTCTGGATTTTCTTCATGGATGCGCTGCATATGGGCAAAGCAAAGAGGATCTTTATGGGCGATGACCAGGTGCTTATCAACAGCAATCGCCCCGAAGATGCTAGCCAGTTGACTTACCAGCTTTCGTCCCTCTTTATCCAGGGGTTCCAGGATGGTCTTGCGCCGGAGGGCATGCGGCCAGGCTTCCTGCCCCTTTAACATATCACGGGCGGCCTGTAGGTTTCCTTCTTCCTTATTTTTGACCAAGTTCAGCACCAGGCTACTCAAGCCAAAGTCGCTCAACTGTATGCGGTTGATAAGCGGTAAACCGAAAATGAAGTGCCCCAACTTATCTAACGATGTCTGGAAATTATAAAAGAGGGTATTAAGCATAATAAGCGACTTGATTCTTTCCTGGTTTTCACGGGCCCACAAGAGGGCAGCGGGGCCACCAATGTCGTGCGCGATGATGGTCAGTTTTTCTTCATGTGGCAGCACCTGTTCCACCAGTTTATCCAGAATTTCTACCATACCAGACAGGGAATAGTGATGATCTTGGGGTTTATCTGACTGCCCAAAGCCCAGCCAGTCAGGGGTGATGACTTGGTAGCTGGATTTGAGAAAATCCCGCTGGGCTTTCCAAAGGTGGGAATTAGCCGGCCAGCCATGCAGCAGCAAAACGGCTTCTCCTTCTCCCTCCACATGTACTTGTACCTGGTAATTTTTATAGCTTACTTTTCGGATCATATCGGAGTGGTAGATGTTGTATGCCGTAAAGTTGATCTACTGGTCAGAAAAACGCTTTGACATTTGTCAAAAAATCAACGCGCCGCCCTGACACGACTCAAGGTTTCCTGCGTAATGCCCAGGAAAGAAGCGATATGTCCAGGGCAAACTCTCTGTATGATATCAGGATTTTGTGCAATGAGGGCTTCATAACGCTCCTGCGCACTGTGATATATCATGCTCTCCATCCTTTCTGCCAGTTCCATATATAATTCCTCCAGAAACAGGCGGGCTGTAGGTTCAAATTGAGGATACTGATTGAGAAAATTTTCAAGATCGCTGCGACTGGTTGTTAAAACCGTTGTTTCTTCCAGCGTTTCAATGTTAAAACGACTCGGCTTCTTTTGAATGAAACTGTCCACTGCCGTGACCACCCCGTGATCCACTGCTATATAGGCCGTGATATCTTTTCCATCCTTATGATAGTATGCTTATATTATTTCAGATTTCACGAAGTAAAGACGCTGGCAAATGGTCTGTTCCCGGTGAATCTGATAGCCTTTGACATACTGCTGCTCATGCAGTATGTCTGAAAAATCCTCCAATACTTATTTTAAAACCTTTGTCATTAGCACAAATTAAACACTAACTCTCATCTACAATTCTGATGATCTTATCTTCCAGGAAATAGAAAGTAGATTTGCCTTCCAGGCGAAGCGTATCTCTAGCTTTCATCTGCTCGGAAAGATCAATGGCCAAAACGCCGGTGTAGTCTATGTTGACGGTTGCCGAACCGTCAGCCCTTAATCTCAGTAATTATTTGCTCGCGATCTCTGAAGATCTCTTTGGCTTTTTGCGCCGGTTCTTTAAATGCCGACAAACCTTTGGTTTCCAGGTCACCTTCTCCATTAGACACATTCTAAAAAATTACGAGAGTTTGGGCGAAAGACCGCGCCTTTAGCGGTTCCTCGCCGGGGCACGGGATGAGGAGCGTGGGCTTGCCC
>CAZZGE010000171.1:0-10169 GCA_964653665.1 uncultured Porifericola sp.
AGCACTTTCTATCACACCCCACTCGCCACAGTAGAGGGGCAAACCAGTCTGTTGGACTACTGCCAATGGCTTTTGCATCATTTTTTCTAACGAGTCTTGCGTATATACTTTCATACGATCACTCACCATTTGCTGCATCTCATCCGGTAGCTGTTGGTACTCCTGTTCTGTGACCAGCGCACCAGGGTAATGCACCGGACCTTCATATCCGGCAAGATTGGTCCAACTGGCCTGATAGTGCGTCAGTAGAAAGGGTTCGTAAAAATGGAAGCTGAGCAGGATGTGAGGATCATCAGGAACCTTTAGCGCATCAAAAGTATCAGCAGACTGCCAGCGGTTGGAGCCAACAACGATGGTTCTTTCTGGTTCCAACGCTCTGATGGTGGCGGTTGTTTGAGTTACCAGTTGGTTCCACTCGCCAGGATCATCGGCTACTGGTTCATTCATAAGTTCATAGGCCAGCATACCAGTAGGGTACTGATCAAGCTCCTCAGAAAATTGTTGCCATAGGGTGATGAATTCTTCTTGTTCGGCAGGGTCAGTCCAGAGTGGTTTCTCTTCCTCGTTAAAATGGTGAGAACGCAGAATATGTAAATCTACGATGGCTCTCAGACCATATTTCCGACACCACCTCAATGCATTATGCAGTAGGGCAAAAGCTTCAGACTCTTTATTACCGGCCTCATCAAACATTTGTTCTTCATCTACTGGAAACCGCAGGTGATCAAAACCCAGACTGGCCAGGTACTGTACATCATCTTCCTGGAAAAATTTTTTTCTTTCCGTACCGCGTCGGCTGCTTTGTGAGAGCCAATGTGAAACATTGGTACCTTTATGGATTTCAAAGGTATCGTAATCTTCAGATTCCTGGAGAAGATTTTCTGAGAGAAGATTTTCTGAAGGGCTTTCCTGCGGGGTAGCACAGGCGGATAACAGAACTAGAAACCAAAAAATACAGTGATGTAGTGAATAACGCATGTTATAGGTTGGCCTTAAATTTACTTAAACTTAAAAAACTTGTTGAAGCAATAAATCGGCTGAGCTAAAAACTCACTTATCTCGGGAGGGCAAAAAAAAGCCGGACAACGTCCGGCTGAGTAAATTACTTAAGTAGGGAGCGTAGCATCCATGCCATTTTCTCGTGGTCCTCCATGAGCGCGGTAACAAAATCAGCAGTACCAGCATCTTCAATTTCATCCTCAAGAGAAGCTACGTTCTTTCTCATTTGTTGAATGATCATTTCATGGTCACGTACGAGTTGAGCCACCATCTCAGTATCACTGAGATTTTCTTCAGTAGACTCTTCAATTACAGCCAGTTTCATAAACTCCTGCATACTACCCACTGCTCTGAATCCCATCTGACGGGCCCTTTCAGCAATTTCGTCACTCGAGGTAGCAATGTCTGTATATTGCTCCTCAAGTAACTGATGTAAACTGTAAAATAAAGGACCAGTTACGTTCCAATGAAAATTACGAGTCTTAGTGTAAATCACGTGCTCGTTGGCTAGCAAATGGTTTAATATCTCAGCTACTTCAGCTCTTTTATCTTCGGATAACCCAATACTTACGGATTTCCTGGTTGATTCCTGTTTGTTTACTAATTTTTCCATAATATTATTTTCGTTATTCAATTATATAAACGGTTTTACGGTCCGTATGTTAACTTTATTTTTAATTTGAAATCTTTCTAATCTGTAGAATTGCAATTATTATTTGACCATAATTTACGCACTTCTGGTGCATACAGCTGCAGTAAATTAAAAATAATTGTGTTTTGAAGCGTTTTGTTAACGGCTTGCTTTGGCTGCTTAAGCGAAAGCTGTAAATTAACCTTCTTCTACCGAATCTCAGTCCATGAAAATAGGCATAGCAGCTGATCACGGTGGTTTCCACCTGAAAGAAAGGCTAAAATCATCATTAGATACGTCATACCAGGTCTACGACTTTGGTGCTAATGTGTTTGATCCCCAGGATGACTATCCAGACTGTATTTTGCCGTTGGCACAAGCCATAAAAAGAAGAGTCATTGAACGGGGTATTGCCATTTGTGGGAGTGGGGTAGGTGCTTGTATTGTGTCCAACAAAGTGAAGGGAGTGCGTACCGCGCTGATCAATGAAACCTATTCTGCTCATCGGGGCGTAGAACACGATCATATGAATCTTCTGTGTTTGAGTGCCCGGGTGGTAGGTGAAACTTATGCCACGGAGATCGTTAATGTATTCTTGCAGGCTCGCTATTCGGCTGAATCCCGGCACGAGCGTAGACTTTATAAACTTAAAACCATAGAAGACAAGGACCTCAGGTAATATAAGCACAATAACTTCCTATTGTTGCCATCTTTTGGGACTCTTTGCCTACAAAATTATAATGCTTATGAACACACAAGTAACTCGCGACTTCGGCATGATTGGCCTGGGCGTAATGGGACGTAATTTTTTGCTCAACGTTGCTGACCATAAGTTTCAGGTTATTGGCTATGACCTGGACGTACACAAGGTACAAGCCCTTCAGGAGGAGAAATCTGGTGATCATGTTGAGGCCACTGCGGACTTATCCGATTTTCTCACCGCTCTTAAGGTGCCGCGCAGGATCATGTTACTGGTACCGGCAGGGCAGGCGGTAGATGCTGTCATAGATAGCTTGCTCCCTCACCTGGAACGCGGAGACATCGTCATTGATGGAGGTAATTCTCATTTTGAAGATACCGAGCGACGCATGCAAAACCTGGAGGAACGAGACTTAAAGTTTTTGGGCATGGGCGTTTCCGGTGGTGAGAAAGGAGCCCGGTACGGTCCCAGTCTGATGCCCGGTGGAGAAGTAGAAGCCTACGAACCTTTAAAAAAAATATTAGAGGCGGCCGCGGCCAAAGTAGAAGGTGAAGCTTGTGTTGCTTTTCTGGGTCGTGGTGCTGCAGGCCATTATGTGAAGATGGTGCATAATGGTATTGAGTACGGTATCATGCAATTGCTTGCTGAAATCTACGATGTGCTTCGCCGGATAGGAGGACTTAGTGATGACGAACTGCACAAAACTTTTGCTGATTGGAACGAAGGCGGCCTGCAATCTTTCCTGGTGAAAATAACTGCTGACATCTTTCAACAGCCCGATGATCAAAAAGACGGTGAGATGCTGATCAACAGCATTCTGGATAGCGCCAAACAAAAGGGTACTGGCAAATGGACTTCGCAAAGTGCTATGGATCTGGGCGTATCCATTCCCACAGTGGATGCAGCAGTGACGATGCGTTACTTATCTTCTCTGAAGATTGAAAGAACCGAGGCCGAAAAAAAAATAGCTGGCCCTAATGTTGTGGTCCGTGGGGATAAAGAACTTCTTAAAAAACAGGCTGAGCACGCACTGCATTTTGCCATGCTGGTGACTTACGCTCAGGGTTTCGCCATGCTACGTCAGGCTTCGGAGACGATGGACTTTGGCCTCAATCTTTCTGAAGTCGCAAAAATATGGCGGGGTGGCTGTATCATCCGGGCTAGGATGCTAGAGGACTTCAGGCAGGCCTTTGATCGGCAGCCTGATCTACCTAACCTGTTGGTAGACAGTAATATAACGGGGAAACTTATTGAGGATGCTCAATCGCTGCGCTCATTACTGGTACAGTGCATTGAGAGTGGCGTTCCTACCGCTGCACTGTCGGCTTCTTTGAACTACTTTGACAGTTATCGGACAGGTCGCCTTCCCTCTAACCTGATTCAGGCACAACGAGATTACTTCGGCGCCCACACCTACGAGCGACTGGATCAATCCGGCTCCTTTCATACGCGCTGGGGTGTTTCGTGATTTATAAAATGAATTACTTGCAAAGAGTCACTTTTTTATCGTAAATGTACAATTGAATTACCATGGAATTTACCAGCCATAAACCAACCTCCACTGTCATCATTATTTTTGGAGGTAGTGGCGACTTAAACAAGCGTAAACTTATCCCTGCACTGTACAACCTTTTTTTAGATAAATACCTGCCGGAGAATTTTCAGGTAATTGGTATCGGTCGTACTGAGTATACGGATGAAGATTACCGGCAAATGCTCAAACGTGAAGTTGCAGGGTTTTCAAGACGTGGTCTGCAAAATGATGATAGCTGGCAGGAGTTTGCTAAACACGTGGGCTACTTTGTGATGGATGTACAGAAAAAAAGTGCATTTCAGGAGCTGGATGAAAAGATTCAGACGTTGGAAAGCGGCTGGCATACCAAAGCCAACCGGTTGTTTTATCTTTCGGTGGCACCCCAACTTTTTACCACCATAGCCACCAACCTGGCCAGCACGCAAGCCTGCCATGACCTGGAATGTTCCCGTATCGTTGTGGAGAAACCCTTTGGGCATGATCTTAAAAGTGCCCATGAGTTAAATGCATTGATGACCGAACTTTACGACGAGCGGCAGATTTTCCGGATTGATCACTATCTGGGTAAAGAAACAGTACAGAACATCCTTACTTTTCGTTTTGCCAATACGATTTTTGAGCCGCTCTGGAACCGTAACTACATAGACCATGTACAGATCACCGTGGCGGAAACCGTAGGGGTAGAAGGACGCGGGGCCTACTACGAGAAGTCGGGTGCGCTGCGGGACATGGTACAGAATCATGTACTGCAGTTGGTGTCTATGGTTGCTATGGAACCACCGATCTCCCAGGATGCTGACGAAATCCGAAATAAAAAGGTTGATGTGCTCAAAGCCATGCGACGCCTTAAGCCCGAAGAAGTAGACCAACATGCAGTGAGGGCCCAGTACGACAATGGCTGGATTAAGGGTAAAAAGGTGTGCAGCTACCTGAGTGAAAAAGGGGTAGACGAAAATTCCGGCACTGAAACTTATTCCGCCATCAAGTTTAACATAGACAACTGGCGCTGGCAGGACGTTCCATTTTACGTGAGAACCGGCAAACGTATGGCTGACAAATGCTCGGTCATTACGCTGCAACTACGTACACCCCCACACCGGGCCTTTGCCCGGGATGGCCAGCAGCCGCGTGAGCCAAACCGTATCATCATCAATATACAGCCGGATATGGGAATTACGGTACGCTTCCAGGCCAAACGTCCCGGTATCAGTCCTATCGTAAACCCGGTAGAAATGATTTTTGATTACCAGCAGGCTTACGATGCTGAGCCCCCCGAAGCGTACGAAGCTTTGCTTCTTGACGCTATGGCCGGTAATGCGGCTCTCTTCATGCGTGCTGATCAGGTAGAAGAGGCCTGGAAAGTGGTTATGCCAATTCTGGAATACTGGGAATCCAGGGAAAAAGAACCTTTACCTCAGTATGCCTCTGGTAGCTGGGGACCTTACGAAGCCAATGAACTCTTAAACCAGGAAGGCCACGAATGGATCAATCCCCGGGCTACTAATGTCAAGACCACCGTAATTGAGGAAAGCAGAGAAGGAGCCCGCAAGGGTGTACTCAACCTCCACGTCTTCCAGAATCCTGACGATCTCAGCTACAGTGCTGCTGAGCTCTTTGTCAGAAGAAGCCAGGAGGCTGTAGAAAAAAACGGTCAGTTTGTGGTATGCCTGACCGGCGGTAGTTCCCCAGCCCTGCTTTACGATTTATTGACCAAAACTCCCTTTGTGAACGAAGTGCCCTGGAGTAAAACCCATGTTTTCTGGGGAGATGAACGACCGGTACCGTTGGATCATGAAGATAATAACGCCGCCATGGGCTACCGGACCCTGCTGAACCACGTACACATACCCGAGGAAAATATCCATCCTATCGCCGGGCATTTACGTCCTGATATCGCAGCCTTACAGTACGAGGAATTATTGCAGGAGTTTTTCCAGGGACGCTCGCCTAAGTTTGATCTGGTGCTGCTAGGTATGGGTGCAGACGGCCATACTGCTTCTCTCTTTCCGCACGTCCCTTTTCCACAGAAAGCCATGACTTGGGTAAAAGAGACGTGGGTGGAAAAAATGCAAACGTATCGCATTTCGCTTACGCCTCAATTGATCAATCAGGCTGAGTGTATCGCTTTCCTGGCTTATGGTGAAAAGAAAGCGGAAGCGCTGCAGCAGGTATTGGAGGGTACCAAAAACCCGGATGCATGTCCCGCTCAACTCATTCAGCCAGAGGACGGAGAGTTGCACTGGTTTGTTGACCACCTGGCTGCTGCTCAACTTAAGAAAGCCAAAGACTGATATTCTCATATGTTAGGATGCGCTGTGAGAATGCACGCTTCAACAAAGTTTTATCAGATATTCATTTATCTTTACAGTGAGCATACTAACTTCGCTGGCAGAATCCAATGCCGCAAATTTTTCTATTATGCCCAAAATAGACTTTAAAAAGCAGTTACTACCTCATCTTATAGCCATCTTCGTTTTTCTGGTAGTCGCTATTGTCTTTTTTGGTCCGATGTTTTTTGAAAACAAAACGATAGAGCAAAATGACGTCATACAGGGGGTGGCGTCTGGTCAGGAGATTAGGGAATACCGGGAAAGCACCGGCGAGGAAGCTCTCTGGACCAATTCCATGTTTGGTGGTATGCCCGCTTACCTGATCAATATTAAGTACAAAGGAGATAATATTGTCAACTTTTTTCAGAACGTTTACTCTTTTGGACTTCCCCGGCAAGCCGAGGTGATTCTGAAGTGCTTTCTGAGTTTTTATATTATGCTGGTCATTTTCGGCGTTCGGCCTTACCTGGCGATCGCCGGCGCATTGGCCTACGGCCTGGGTACATTCAATATCGTGAGCCTAGAGGCCGGACATATCTGGAAGATAGAAGCGATAGCCTATATGCCGCTGGTGCTGGGCGGTATCCATCTCACATACCGAGGTAACCTGCTGTGGGGCTTTACCCTAGCTGCGGTCGCGCTGGCCCTGGAACTGGACAGTAACCACTTACAGATTACTTATTATCTGCTTCTGATGGTGATTATTTATGGGTTGGCCATGCTGGTGCAAGCAGTTAAAAAAAAGAAGCTGGCTTCTTTTTTTAAAAAATCCTTCATCCTGATACTTGCGGCTCTGTTAGGAGTAGGGGCTAACTTTGCCCGTATCTGGAATACCTACCAGTACGGTCAGTACTCTACCCGCGGGCCCTCAGTATTGACAGAAGAACAGGGAAACAGCGGCGAAGGCTTGGATAGAGACTATGTGTTTGCCTACAGCCTGAACGTGGCCGAGACTTTTACTTTGTTCATCCCTGACTTTTCGGGAGGGGCGAGTAACCGAGACATTGGGATGCAGTCTAACCTGGCAAACTTCCTTCAGGGAACCAATCTGAGCCGTCAGCAAATTCAAAATTTTGTCTCCAATGCCCCGACTTACTGGGGTGGAAAAATCAGTACTGCCGGACCCACTTATGCCGGAGCCATCATGGTATTTCTATTCTTCATCGGCTGCTTCTTTGCTCCCCAGCCTCACCGCACCTGGCTCATCGTAGCAACAGTCTTTTCAATCATGCTGACCTGGGGCAAGTATTTTCCTTCGCTCAACTACCTGCTCTACGACATTTTACCCGGCTATAATAAATTTCGCACCGTAGAGATGGCCATGGTCATTGCCCTGCTGTGCATCCCCCTGCTGGGGCTGATGGGGCTGGAAAACCTGCTGCGGCAGAAATGGGATAAGGCTACCCAAAAGAAATTTTTCATTGCCACTGGTATACCGCTGGGCATCGCGCTGCTTTTTGTCCTTTTTGCCGGTGCTTTTGATTTTGAAGGCCCTTCAGATAGTCGTTTCCTGGCCCAGCAGGGTGGTGAAATGATGGTGGATGCCCTGCAAGATGATCGTGCCGACTTGCTTCGTGGAGACGCCATTCGCTCCCTCATTTTTTCAATATTGGCAGGTGCACTCATTTTTTTCTTCATGCAGGGCAAAGTGTCATATCTCATACTGGCAGGAGGAATCGTAGTGTTTTCCACGCTTGATCTCTGGACGGTAGGAAAGCGTTTTTTGACCGATGAGGATTACATCAGAGACCGGAATCGCTATGCGGCCATGACGGCAACTGAGGCGGATGAATATATTATGCAGCAGAATCAAGATAAGGCACGGGTACTTAACCTGATGAACCCATTCAATGATGCACTAACCTCCTATTTTCATGCCTCTATCGGGGGATATCATGGAGCCAAACTGGGCCGCTACCAGGACCTGATAGATTATCATCTCAGCAACGAAATCTCCGGCCTGATAGAAAACCTGCAGCAGGGAAACACTGATTTTACCAATATTGAAGTCCTCAATATGTTGAATACCCGCTTTATTAAAGCAGGAGATAGCCGCAATGCTGTCATCGTCAACGAGCAGGCCCTGGGCAAGGCCTGGCTGGTGAGCGACGTGCGGGAAGTGGGTAGTGCTGACGAAGCTATTGCAGCACTCGGTGAAATAGACCCCGGTCAAACGGCAGTACTAAACACTACTGATTTTTCACTGGAACAGCGCAGCTTCAACGGACAAGGTACCATTGAAATAACTTCTTACCAGCCTAATGAACTGGTATACCAGACCAATGTGCCAGCAGAAAGCTTTGCAGTATTTTCAGAAATCTACTATCCGGATGGCTGGCAGGCGTATATAGATGATGAGCCGGTAGAACATGTGCGGGTTAATTTTATCCTGAGAGGGTTGTCGATTCCTGCCGGTGAACATACTATCCGTTTTGAGTTTCGTCCACAGTCTTATTACCTGGGCAGCAATATCTCCTTGATTGCCTCTATCATAGTAGCATTAAGCCTGGCGGTGAGTATTGTGTGGAGCGTCAGTGGTAAACCTTTGCCCGGTGAACAGCCGGCCAGGTGAGAAGCATATTCAGCAATGGTCGAAAATGATATTTTACTATCTATCATCATCTGTACCTATAACCGGGAGGAATTCATCGGCAAAACCCTGGAGTACGTTGGCCGCCAGCATCTTGATCCCAGACTGTTTGAAACAATCATTGTCAATAACAACAGCCAGGACAGGACGGAAAGTATCTGTCAAGAATTTATCAACACGCATCCTGAACTGAACGTGCATCATGTGATAGAAACCAAACAAGGGCATTCCTATGCGCGTAACCGTGGCATAGCCGAAAGCAGGGGTGAACTCATCGCCTACATTGATGATGATGCCTTTGTACGGGAAGATTTCGCTGCTAAGATCATCCGGTTCTTTCAATCACACAAGGAAGTACAGGTGATCGGGGGTAAGGTAATCCCGGTGTACCAGGGCACGCCCCCAGAATGGATGACATCCTATTTACTACCGTTGGTCTCTGCCCTGGACATGGGAAACCACTCCCGCCCTTTTACCGGAAGAAAGTTCCCTATCGGAGCCAACGTTACTTTTCGCAAGGAAGTATTTGAGAAGTATGGCCACTTCAATGTAGAGCTTGGGCGTATCGGCACCGGATTGATGGGAGGCGATGAAAAAGAGATGATCTTCCGGCTGAAGAAAAACGGCGAACCTATTTGGTATGTCCCCGACGTAGTGGTAGAACATATTATTCCCCCGAAAAGGATAGAAAAAAACTATATCCAGAGCCTGGCAAAAGGTGTGGGACAGAGTGAGACCCGACGCCTAAGGCATGCCCCTTTTGCTGAAAAGCTTGCTCGCGCTGTGGATGAACTTATCAAAGTAGGGGGTACGCTGGTACTTTTTTTAGTCTATCTGCTGCGCGGTCAGTTGGTCAAAGGAACAATGCTGGTCAAGTTTCGGTATTGGGTATTGTTAGGTTTTTTGGGATCAAAGGCTTGAAAAGGGAGCGAATGAAACCCAAGTACATAACGTTTTTTGATGAAGTGGTAGCATCTCTGTACAGTACCCTCAAGGTGCTCATCATGAGTAAGTTTTTTTTGAAGAGACCTCGAGAAATCGAGGAACGCAAAGATTGTGTGCTGTTGGGTAACGGCCCTTCTCTCAAAGACTTCCTGAACTACCACCTGGATTTTCTACAGGGTAAATCTGTTTTTGCAGTCAATAATTTTGTCCGAACCAATGCCTACGCTGAGGTAAAGCCGGATTATTATGTAATTGTGGCGCCGGACTACTGGAGAGAAGAACAAAAGCCTGGCTACCGGGAAGAACGGTACCGTATTTTTCAGGAGTTGGGGGAAAAAACGGATTGGCATCTTACTTTATGTGTACCGGCTTTGGCCCAAAAGCACCAAGCTTGGAAAGTAGCGTTGGAGAAAAATCCTAAAATTCGTATAGCCTACTTT
>CAZZGE010000172.1:0-10161 GCA_964653665.1 uncultured Porifericola sp.
GCATAAGCCTTTTTTTCGTCGCGGCCTGCGCGGCCTGCTTCCTGGTAGTAGGCTTCTAGGTTATCAGGGAGGTCTACATGTATAACCAGCCTAACATCAGGCTTATCTATACCCATACCAAAGGCATTAGTCGCTACGATTACGCGAATTTTTCCGGTAATCCAGGCTTCTTGCTTTTGGGAACGCTGTTGGTTGTTAATTCCTGCATGGTAGTAGTCGGCACTGATCTGCTTTTTTTTAAGCCACGCAGCGATAGATTGGGTACGTTTCCGGCTTCTCACGTAAATGACCGCAGAACCGGGAACCCGTCGGAGTACCTCCAAGAGCTTCACCTCTTTGTTTGCTACTTTTCGCACGGCGTAGGAGAGGTTAGCTCTGGCAAAGCTTTTCTGAAAAAAACGGCTGTTGGTGAACGCTAACTTTTGCTGTATATCCTGTTTTACCTCGCGGGTGGCTGTCGCTGTAAGGGCGATGATGTTGATATCGGGAAAATAAGAGCGAAACTCAGCGATCTCCAAATAAGGAGGCCTAAAGTCGTAACCCCATTGCGAGATGCAGTGTGCTTCGTCCACTGCAATCAGTCCAACGTGCATACGCTGTGCCCTCTCCAGGAATAGGTCCGTCTTCAGCCTTTCTGGTGAAACATACAGGAACTTAATATTTCCGTAAATACAGTTATCAAGAGTGAAATCAATTTCACGCCGTGTCATACCTGAATAAATGGCAGCTGCGGGTATCTTCCTTTTCTTAAGCTGCTCTACCTGATCTTTCATCAGGGCGATCAGGGGGGAGATTACAATACAGGTACCTTCACGCATCAAAGCAGGCACTTGGAAGCAAATACTTTTTCCACCGCCAGTAGGCAGCAGCGCCAGCGTATCGTGGCCGGCAACTACGGACTCTATAATTTCTGCCTGCATAGGACGGAAATGGTCATAGCCCCAGTATTGCTTGAGAATCGTTTTGGCAGTCATATGAGGAGAAAATAGCGTTATAAGAAAGCTAACCTTTCGGATATAAATAATCAAGGCTTACTCTCGATCCTCAACTACGTCACCACCACTAAGTGCGGATGATACCTGGAAGAATCCCAGCGGTGGATCATCGGGGTTGGTCTCATTGATGATATTAGTATCAGGATTTCTGGGTGGAGAACTGAATAATCCACCATCGTTGAATAGTAACTCAGTGAGTTGATTGTAATATTCAAATACGTCCTTATTGAGGCTGTACATTTCTATGCGGACGGTGTCGTTTAGCTCAAACGAGTAGTTGGATAACTGTAACGTATCAATTTGAGCTCTGAGAAACTCGTCACTTTGGATAAGATAATCTTCCGGTGCGTTGTAGAGAGAATCGTTTTCAAAGATTTTAAATCGGTAGTAGTTAATACCACGTTCTTTGGGTGTCCTACCGCTAAAAAAGAAATAGTACCCAGGTTCCAGCAAAGGGGTACTGGGGCGGTACCTGTAAGAAAAAGAGTCCAGCTTGGCTACTGGGAGTATCGTGCCCTCAGAAGTATAGAGGGTTTCATCATACGTGAGAGAAAGCCTGTACGTATTTCCAGAATCCAGAGGGATGGTAGTATTCAGATACCTGCCCGATTCGCCTGGCACCGGAAGCAGGTCGTAGACCTGTGCGTTGGTTAGATCTTCAATCTGAACACTGGCTTGGGTCACTGGATCAGAACCCTCAGCGTCGTAGAAATTGCCTGAAGTGGCTACTTTCACAGAAGCCTGGTTTTTTTCCGGCTGCTCTGCCCAGTAAGTAACTTCACCTTCAATGATAAGCTGAGGGTCAGTGTTTGGCAGCTCTAGTTCAATCACTTCCTGACAACTCAACAGAGTTACCAGACAAAAAAATACATATGTTTTGTGGTAGTACACTTTGCTAATCATAGGCTTAAAGGGATATTAAAATTTCAGTTTACCTAATGCTGGTATCTTGGCAGCCGTTTGCAGTCGGTGTAGAGACCCTGAGTGTATGTTAAAACCCATGCTTTGGGAAGCTGGCTGAAAGAATCGTACCAGACAAAAGGTAGTTCATTACGACAGTTCTACAAGGTTAACGGGAAAAGTGCTGATATGTGGAGGCTGATAGCTAAAAAAAGCAATAATTGCCTTCTTCCTGTAGTGGAGTGCTTTCACGGTAGCGATAGGAGAATGAGTTAGCTTTGCTACCAGCGGTACTGTACCCTAGACAGAGTACTAGTTTCTACCATAGTCTACTCTTAGCTGGTAGGTTTTATCTGAATCAACGGGTACCGTATTACTCTGGTATAGGCCAGGTTGGTTTTCAATGGGAGGAAGATCGTGTACCCTTGAAGTACTCAGCTTTTCAATCTGTACCCGGGCATTTGTGATGGGGTCGGATGCATTCTCATCATAATAGTTTCCAGAAGTAGTCACCCTTACCCAGGCCCCATTTCTATCAGGTTGATGTGGCCAATAGTCCAGCTCTGCCTGTGTGATAAGTTGAGTATTTGTGCTGGGCAGGTCAAATTTAACAATCTCCTGACAACGGAAAGAAATAAAGGATATTAGGAGGACAAGGACTAATAGATGGCGCGTCCGCATTAGATCAGAACTTGAAATTATAAGTAACCGAAGGTATAACACTAAAAAGATAAGTTTTTACAGCAGCAAAGCGGCTACTCTCAATCGTATCTCCCGGTTCAGGGTCAAAGCCCGGATCTTCATTATATACTTCTTCAAACGTAATGACGAAAGGGTTTTTCCTGGCATAAGCGTTGTAAATCGAGAAGCTCCAACTGCTTTTCCAGCGACGATCATCATTTTTCTTGCTATCCCAGACCAGGGATAAGTCCATACGATGAAAATCCGGCATGCGATAGGCGTTTCGTTTAAGCGGATCGTAGTAAGGAACCGATTGACCGTCAAGTTGGTACCTGCTCGAAGGCAGAGAAACGGCCAGACCGGTAGAATAAACCCAGGTTCCTGATAAGCTAAGCCGTGGGTTGAACTGGTGGGACACCACCAACGACAGATCGTGAGTACGGTCAAATCGCGCGCTGTAGGGCAAACCACCGTTGATGCCATCAACCTGTCTGCGCGTCCTGGAGAGCGTGTAACTGACCCATCCGGTTGTTTTGCCGACATTTTTCTTGACCAGAAACTCAGCTCCGTACGACCAGCCTCGGCCTTCTAGAATTTCGGTTTCAATATTGTTATTTAAGAGTATGTCGGAACCGGATCTAAAGTCTATGATATTTTGCATCCACTTATAATACACTTCCACAGATGCTTCCAGGGTGTTGCTGGCGAAGTTCCTGAAAAATCCTGCAGCTACCTGATCACCGATCAGGGGATTCACATAATTGTCGGCCGGAATCCAGCGGTCTATCGGAAGACCGGCGGTGGCATTAGAAGCTACTTGCAAGTACTGCCTCATGCGATTATAGGAAAGTTTGACTGAACTGGAAGGGCCTACCAGGTAGCGAGCGGCAAAACGGGGCTCCAGCCCATGATAAAACTGGATATTTTCTCCGGTTTCATATTCCTCGGTGCCAATGATGGTTTCGTCGGAGAAGGGGACACCTTCCTCGTATAAAAATACTTTTCCCGGACCGATATGCTGGAAGGCAGAGTATCGCAGCCCATACTCCAGGCTGATTTTATCATTTATCTGTTGTTGGTTACCAATGTAGATAGCCTGTTCCAGTGCATATTTTTCGTCTAATACTAATGGGGAGAAATTGGTATCGCCCATAGGAATGATACTGGGCGGTGCAAAGTTGTGGACGATTGCCTGGTAACCAAAATCAAGCGTATTTTTGGGATTGGCAAAAAAAGTGAAATCAAACTTACCGCTGTATTCTTTAAGTCCTGACTTCCAGGTAAACTCAGCCGCTTCGGAGTTAATATCAAAGCCGTAGTCAAAATTACTGTAGATCAGCGTCGTATTCAGAAAGATGCGATCGGAGAGGATGCTGTTCCAGCGTAAGGTAGAAGTAGCATTACCCCAGTCCAGGCCAAACTGGTCAGCAATCGAAAACCTGTCTCTGCCAAAATAGCCTGATAGGAATAAGCGGTTTTTATCATCAAGCTGGTAATTGGCTTTCGCATTGAGGTCGTAAAAATAAAGTGTGTTGTTATTGATATCGTCATTATTAGAAAGACCCAAAAAAAGATCGGCGTAGGTACGGCGGCCCGATATGATAAACGATGATTTATCTTTGACAATGGGGCCCTCGACGGTTAGCCTACTGGATATGGAGCCGATACCGCCGGAAACACTCAGGTTTTTAGTGTTACCTTCTTTCATCTGGATGTCCAGGATAGAGGCCAGTCTGCCGCCAAATCGCGCAGGAATTCCACCTTTGTAAATTTCTAGATTTTTGATAGCATCGGGGTTAAAAACTGAAAAGAAGCCAAGAAAATGAGAAGGGTTGAAAACAGTAGCTTCATCAAGCAGCACCAGATTCTGGTCGGCAGAACCACCCCGGACAAATAATCCAGTCGTACCCTCACCAGCCGACTGAACTCCGGGTAAGAGTTGCACGGTTCGTAGTACATCCACTTCGCCAAAAAGCGCCGGCAAGGTCTTGATTTTTTCTATCTTTAATTCCTCTCGGCTCATCTTTACATCCTGTACGTTGTTCTCCGGCCGATTACCTGAAATGACCACCTCTTGCAGTTCTACCTCCTGATTACTTAGTTCTACAGTTATAGTAGTATCAGCAGTCAGTACCAGATCAACGAACTTTGACTCGTATCCCAGATAGGAGAAGTTGACTTGATACTCACCTTCAGGTAAAGTCAGCGAGTAGAAGCCGTAAACATTGGTAACAGTACCGGTGCTAGTAAGCTTAACAGGCGAGACGGTAGCACCGATAAGTACTTCACCATTTTCAGCATCGCGTATGTACCCGCTTATAGTATGTTGTTGTGCTAGGGTGAAATGTGCCAGGCAGCAAAACGACGCCAGAAGAAAAAAATGTTTCATGAAACTTAGATGCTATGTACTTTGTGGTATTGAAGTGGTGCAACAATCTAACCACGCTCAAACAGCTATTTGATTGTACGCTGAAATGAGCGTAATGATTTCACTTTTATCGGAAAAAAGCCATCGGAGTTGCAAAGCCAGCGAGTTAAGCTTATGAAAAAAACAACCCTGATGGGAATAGAATTAAAATATAACATGATACTATGGTATAATAGCTTGGCTTTGTCATCTACTCCCGGGCTGATTTCAATGGGCAGTGTATATTTTTTATATTTGAGTGATTCAAATGCAGCAATAATGCTGCATCTTCAAAAACAAAAATACTTTTTTTATGACAGTTGCAGAAAGTGGAAATACCGTGAAGGTACACTATACAGGAAAACTAAAAGACGACGGTACTGTATTTGACTCTTCCTTACAGAGGAATGAGCCTCTTGAATTTACGCTTGGTAAAGGCAGTATGATTCCTGGGTTTGAAAGTGCTGTTTCCGGTATGAAAGTAGGAGATACTAAGGTGGCTGATATTCCAGTAGCTAACGCCTACGGTGAGCGCCGGGAAGATATGGTATTGGAAGTCCCCAAAAACGACGTTCCTGAAAATATCGATCCTGAAGTCGGTCAAAGGTTGGCAGTTCAGCAAAAAGATGGTCAGTCTATCCCCGTTACCGTTACGGACATCACAGATTCAAGTATCACACTGGATGCCAACCACCCATTGGCGGGCAAAGATCTGGTCTTTGAAATTGAACTGATTGAGGTCAAATAATCTTTCACGTAATCAGTAGAAGAGGGCTTGTGCATTTTGTGCAAGCCTTTTTTTGGTTAAAGAATTGTCGATCAGGATTCTCTCGGCAAACTTTAAATATTATCTTTCGTTGTTGATAGTATTACTCTTACATAAACCTTTCTGTCAATGAATAGTAGGTTAATTCCGGAAATAGTACATGCTTTCGGGGATGCTTTAGAACACTCATACAACCTTTATGATCTCAATCAAGATGAGATCAATCAGCGGGACTACAAACCTGATGACATTGAGGATTTCATCTACGACCTGATAGAAGCTGGTAATCAGGTCAAGCTGGTTTTTATGCCTCACCACATAGAAGTAAACGATCTACCCGCTCTGCTGGACAGGCTTGAGTTCCCGATGCTGATCTTCAGAAAAAAGGAACTTCTTATGGAACCAGTCTTAATCTGGTACACTAAAGATGGCGTCAAAGCACGTATTGCGGGACAGGAGTCAGCTGAAGTAGACGACCCGATGTCTCTATTGAGCGATGCTGAAATGCACCGAAATAAAGAAGGTAAGGTTATTTTTCTGACAGCCTTTCCTTTCAAGAGTACGGTCAATGATACAGACAGTAATGCAGAATCCCACCCAACCCCGGTAAAGCGCCTTCTGAACCTACTAAGTACCGAAAGACGTGACATCGGCTATGTCTATATTTACGCAATAGCTGTGGGTATTATCAGTCTTTCTCTTCCACTAGGTACACAGGCAATAGTAGGCTTTATTTCTGGAGGTATGTGGTTCAACTCTGTAGTACTGCTCATCTCTCTGGTGATTGTCGGTGTATTGGTAGCGGGAGGCTTACAGATTATGCAAATATCTATGGTAGAAATCCTGCAGCGAAGGGTATTTGCCAAAATATCCTTTGAGTTTGCTTATCGTATTCCTCGTTTTAAGCCAGAATCTCTGTTCAAATATCATCCACCGGAACTGATCAATCGCTTTTTTGATGTAGTGACCATTCAGAAAGGGCTGCCTAAACTGCTTATTGATCTGTCTACTGCGGTGCTACAGATATTCTTCAGCCTGGTTTTACTTTCTTTCTATCATCCCTTCTTCGTTTTCTTCGGACTGGTATTAGTAACGTCACTTGTGCTCATCTTTTACTTTACCGGACCCAAAGGACAAGATACAGCTATCGTAGAGTCAAAATATAAATATGAGGTCGCTTTCTGGCTGGAAGAACTTGCCCGTACAATCTCTTCCTTCAAAATGGCTGGTACTACCACGCTGCCTATGAAAAAGGCAGACTTCATTGTCAATAACTACCTGAAATACCGTAAAGAGCATTTTAGAATACTTATCAAGCAGTTTTCCTATGTGATTTTATTTAAGGTCTTAATTATTGGTGGTCTGTTGATTTTGGGTACTTTATTAGTCATTGATCGGGAGATTACCCTAGGTCAGTTCGTGGCATCTGAGATTATCATAGTACTTATATTAAATGCGGTAGAAAAAATCGTTGTTAATATGGATATCGTTTACGATATGCTCGCGGCCGTAGATAAGATAGGGCATGTGACTGATTTACCCCTCGAGAAGGGAGGGGGCATCAAATTACCCTCTTATGCCTTTAAGAATGGTATTGATATCCGGATCAAGAATCTTAAGTATACTTATCCCAGCACTGAGAAACTGGTGCTCAACAAGGTCAACTTGGATATCAAAGCCGGTGAAAAACTGTGTATAGCTGGATACGACGGTAGCGGTAAATCCACGCTTGTCAACATTATCGATGGTCTGCTGCAATCTTATGAAGGCATCGTTACGTATAATCAGTTTGCTCAAAGGGATATTGACGTAAATACGCTACGTGATCACATAGCGAAAAACGTTTCGCACGAGGGTATTTTTGAGGGTACAGTGCTGGAAAACGTCACGTTAGGTAAGCCCCGGGCCGACTTTAATTTCGCTATCAAGGTTATTGAGGACGTAGGGCTGAGCGATGAAGTGAATCAGATGCCCAACGGGTTAAGTACTAAGCTTATCAGTGGTGGAAAAACACTTTCCACCTCGTTTATTTACAAACTTTTATTGGTACGCTGTATTGTAAAAAAGCCAGAAGTTATGATCCTGAACGACTTTTTTCAGTTCTTTGAACGTTCTGAAAAAATAAAGTTGATTAGATACCTCACAGATCCTGCCCACAAGTTGTCTTTGATCATAGTAACCAACGATCCGCTGGTTATGAAGTACTGCGACAGGGTGGTGATTATGAAAGAGGGGAGTATCGTATCCGATGGAAAATTTGACCAGCTAATCTCTGATCAGCACTTACAGGAAGTAGTCGTAAACGAATAAATTTTTTTATAATGAGAATGGATCATGTTTTTAAAGCATCTGATAAAGATCCTTTGGTTAAGTATCGCCTTGAGTCTATGAGTGTTCTGCAATCTCCACGTGCTGGTTTGGTACTGGCTCGCTGGATAGGGGGTATTGGTATTTTCCTCTTCCTGGTTTTATTTCTGCCCTGGCAGCAGAATGTCGTAGGTACCGGTGAAGTAACGGCATTTTCACCTAAAAACCGGCCACAAACAATTGAAACTGCTATCCCAGGGCGTATCAGTGACTGGCACGTACGTGAAGGACAGCCGGTAAGCCAGGGAGATACCATTCTTACCCTTGCTGAAATTAAAGACAAATTCTTTGATCCTGAGCTATTGTTACGTCTTAAGGAACAGATTGAGGCCAAAGAGGCCAGTATTTCAGCCAAAGATCAGAAAGCCCAGGCGCTGGAACGTCAAATTACAGCATTGAGAGAGTCATTGGTATTGAAGCTCCAGCAAGCCAGGAATAAAGTTCAGCAGTCACAGCTCAAACTGGCTAGTGATAGTATGGACTATCAGGCTGAAAAAGTGAACTATGATATCGCGGAGAACCAGTACGACCGCCAGAAGGTGATGTATGACCAAGGCCTCAAGTCGCTGACTGAGTTACAGTTGAAGGAGCAGAAATTCCAGCAGTCACAGGCTAAGTTAATTTCTAGTGAGAATAAGTTTTTGGCCAGTAAGAATGAATTAATCAACGCTCGCATCCAACTCAACTCCATTGAAGCTGAGTACCTGGAAAAGATCAGTAAGGCCGAGTCTGACCTGAGTATGACGCGTTCCGATCTTTACGAGAGTGTAGGAAACCTCTCAAAGCTTAAGAACGAATACGCTAATATGCGTATCCGAAGCGATCAGTATCACATCATAGCACCGCAAGATGGTTTTGTAGTAAAGGCGCTTAAAACGGGGCTTGGTGAAACTATTAAGGAAGGTGAAGGGGTAGTTACAATTATGCCTCAGACTCCTGATATGGCGGTGGAATTGTTTGTCAAGCCTATGGATGTTCCGCTACTGTCTGAAGGCAGACATGTACGGGTAGAGTTTGATGGATGGCCGGCATTGCAGTTCTCTGGTTGGCCAAGCGTAGCTGTCGGTACATTTGGAGGAAAAGTTGAAGTGATTGATTATGTCAATACAGTAAATAAACAAGGAAAATATAGGGTTTTGATCAAGCCTGACGAATCATATGATGGAGATTGGCCCGAACAACTGCGAATGGGTTCAGGGGCCAAAGGCTTCATCATGCTGGAAGAAGTGCCTCTTTGGTATGAAATCTGGCGTCTGTACAACGGTTTCCCTCCCAGCCTCAACGAAGAGCCCGGGGCAGGAAAAAATAAAAGTGACAATGTATACCAGGCAAAACGTAAAGGGTAGTATGTCTTTACGCACATTACTGCTATCGGCTTGTACAGCAGCTTTGATGTTAGTTAATTCGGGGTCACTCCTTGGACAGTCAGATATCTTACAGGATGACCAAGCGTTTACCATTAAAGAGTATTTTGCGAATATACTGCAGCATCACCCGGTAGTAAGACAAGCTCGTTTTTTGAGTGATTTTGCCCAGCAGGAGCTCCTTCTGGCCAGAGGATCATTTGATCCCAAATTGAAATCAAATTTTAATATCAAGAAGTTTGACAATAAAACCTATTATAACACCTGGGATAGCAAACTGGAAGTACCTGTATGGTTCAATACCGATTTAAACCTGGGTTTTGAGCAAAATCGTGGTGAATATTTAAACGAAGAACTCTCCAATACAGAAGATGGACTAATTTACGCAGGAGTTTCTGTACCAGTGGGTCGTGGTTTGTTCATAGATGAACGGAGAGCTGCCGTAAGGCAGGCCCGTTTGCTTCAGGATATGGCCGAAGCAGAGCAGATTAAAGAGATTAACAAAGTACTTCTGAAAGCAGCTAAATCCTACTGGGAGTGGTATAATGCGTATCAGGACTATCAGATCATCAACGAGGTAGAAAACCTGGCCTTAGAAAGGTATAATGGTGTGGTGCAACAGGTAGTCAACGGTGATAAAGCGCCTTTTGATTCATTGAAGGCATTTATCAACTACCAGGA
>CAZZGE010000173.1:0-10066 GCA_964653665.1 uncultured Porifericola sp.
ATTTTGACAGCGACCTGGTAGAGCCCGGCCCCCCAGCGATGATCACTAAGGAAGGGATTCTGCTAATTTATAATGGCCGAAACTATGGCCCTCAGATGGACCCTAATATTGACGAAGGTACCTACAGTGCTGGGCAGGTTTTGCTTAGTGCTAGCAATCCAACTGAAGTAGTAAGCAGGACATCGCAGGACTTCTTCAGGCCTGATCAGGACTACGAGATATTCGGACAGGTCAACAAAGTAGTTTTCTTGCAGGGACTGGTGCCTTTCGGGCAAAAGTGGTATTTGTACTACGGTACAGCGGACTCTAAGATTGCGGTAGCTACCAGCCCGATATAGAGATTTTTTATGTAAGTATCAGTGGCTTTCGGTTTTCTTGCGGTTAGCTCGCCGCATGCGATAGGCATTCATCGCGGTATTACCTAAGTGGCGGGTCAGGCGGTAGTTGACTACCAACCCCACGGCAGCTCCCACACCGGGGATCATCTGGGCAAGCTTGGCAAGGTCCAGGTAGTCACGGTACTCTAATTGGAAAGTCTTCCAGTCAAAAGCATTGATATCGTAAGGCAGATATTGGCTGTGGTCATCCCAGTTTTCTATCTGAGCAAAAACTTCGTTACGCTGCTGCTGGCTGGAAAAGGCCAGCTGAAAAATACGCAACATGAACAGTCGATCCCGGTAGTCTCGTACGTCGTGGCCATAGAGGGCGGCGATTTCGTACAGCATTTTCATTTTTAACCCCAGGAACAAAGGAAAGTCTGCCAGCGACATCAAAAAGCCTCCCGCTCCGGTGACCCCACCTTCGGTAGCTGCCAGTTTGTTGTAAAGATCAATCTTTTGCTTGACAAGTTTTTCGCGCTGTTCCAGGCTGGCGCCATAGAGAGGCGGTTTGCTGGTAAACTCTGAGCCAAAGATGATAGAGCGAACCATTTGCTTGATGGCCTGGGTCACTGCGCGGTGTACTTTGTCGGGTATAAAGCGGTTGATACGGTGCTGTACACCCTTGGAGAGCCGATTTACCAGGGTAGGAGGCCGCTTCATATCCTCCTGCCAGCGCAGCATTTCTCCCATGACCATCAGTTCATAACGCGGCAGGTAGCGCCAGATGTAAGGCTCCTCATCCGTGAGGTCATCGGCAGTAGGAGTACGCTTCTTATTCAAAAAGTTCAGGATAGGCATAAGCTAAAATTGATGCTATTATTAAGATAAACGACGGTGTGTCGCGCTTAGTTTACTGAGCTATTCCGGTGGGTTTAGTACTTTCTTTGCCAATCCCGCCAAATTATTGAAACGCTTGATATTTTTTTAACATTTTCGTTTGCAGGCCCTCCTCAATTCTTTATTTTAAAATTGTAAAGAGATAACAACCTAATTCATATATTTTTTAAATGAAGCATCACCAAGACCACTTAATCACTGCCACTTACTTCCTGAAATTTTTACACTTCAAATAAATTTCAACTAACCTGAAAACCAATAAATTTTATGGAATTAGCTATTCACAACTGGATGCGTGCAGAATCGGTAGAAACAACCATACGTCGGGCAGCTAAATACGGGTTTCACCGACTGGAAATTGCTGGTGTACCAGAGCAGTACGATACCAAAAGCATAGGTCAGGCTCTGAAAAAAAATAATATGCGCTGTTGGGGTTCGGTTACGCTCATGATGGAGGAGCGTAACCTGATTGCCCGCAATGAAGAGCAGCGAACAAAGTCTATTCAGTACGTGAAAGATGTGATCAAGATGGTGAAAGAACTGGATGGCCACATGGTATCGGTAGTGCCGGGAACAGTAGGTAAGATCGTGCCTGATAGCCGCCCCGAGGAAGAATGGCAGTGGGCGATTGAATCTATGAAAGAAGTCTATGACTATGCGGAAAAATCAGGTATCCTTATTGGTATTGAGCCGATTAACCGCTTTGAGACCTACTTCATCAACCGAGGTGATCAGGCACTGGCGCTGGCCAATGAGGTAGGACCCAACTGCGGGGTTTGTCTGGATACCTTCCACATGAATATTGAAGAAGATGATATGTTTGCGGCGATTCGTCGTGCTAAAGGGCATATCAAAGGCTTTCACGTGGCAGATAACAACCGTATGGCACCAGGTATGGGTAAACTTGACTTCCCCAAAATTGTAGATACCCTGAAGGAAGTAGGCTATGACGGCGTACTATCGGTAGAATTTTGTGCGCCATTGGATCGTACACCCGCTAACCCTTATCCTAACTCTATTGAGGAAAATCCCGAAGGTCTCAGCCCTGAGCAGAAAAAATTTCTAGAAGATCACGGAAGTTCGGCTGTCTCGGAAGAGTTTTATTCCATGCTGACCAGCAAATCAGCCGAAACCCTAAAACCACTTATCTGATCAATTGATGAAAATTAGCAACATAGAGGCCTTTTGGCTACGCAGTCCTATTCCTGAAGCAAAGCAACATGTTTCGGATTACGGACTTTTGACACACTTTGATATGACGCTGGTGGTCGTAACTACTGAAGATGGTACGCAGGGTTTTGGGGAAGCCAAAGCCGCTGTAGGTTCCGCCGGAGTCTGTGCTTCTATTGTCAGTTGTATTGAAAACGAGATCAAACCTGCGCTAGTTGGTAAGGATGCACGGCATATTACCCGCATGTGGGAGCATGTCTACAATGGTACTCGCGACCACTATGCCCAAAAGAGAGGACGTAAGTTTCCGATCCTCGGCCGACGCGGGTTGACCATCTCTGCGCTGAGCGGTGTAGATACGGCACTTTGGGATATCAAGGGGAAAATGCTGGGCGTACCAGTGATGGACTTATTGGGAGGGCCCTGCCGTGATAGCATGCCTGCCTATGCCAGTGGAGGCTGGGCTGATGCCGAGCGTATCGGTCAGCAGTTACAAGGATACGTAGACAAGGGAGGGTTCTCCGGGGTGAAAATGCGCGTGGGCGTCATGGACGATACCATTGACAACAGCATCGCCCGGGTCCGGGCCGCCCGTGAGGCACTCGGCAGTGATATCAAAATCATGGCAGATGCACATGGTACTTTTAGTGTTCCGGAAGCTAAGCGGTTTTGCCGGGGGGTAGAGGACTGTCAACTCTACTGGTTTGAAGAGCCGGTAAGTCCCGACAATCGCCACGGCACTGCCGAAATTCGTCAGTCAACTTCTATCCCTATTGCGGCTGGCGAGAGTGAATATACATCTTTTGACATTCGCGACCTGATAGAAGTACGTGCTCTGGATGTGGTACAGCCTGACTCGGCCATCATAGGTGGTATTTCCGAATCTATGCGGGTGAGTCATCTGGCCGCTGCTCATCAGTTAGAACTGGCGCCCCACTGTTGGGGATCGGCCTTTTCCTTCATGGCCGGTGTCAACGTGGCCTTTGCCGCCCCTTCGGCTACAATCATTGAGTTTTCGCTGGGAGGTAATCCTATGATGTACGACCTGGTACAGGATCAGATTGAAGTGAAGGATGGGCAGATAGAAGCACCGGATCGGCCTGGCTTGGGCATGACTCCCAACTGGGACTTTGTCAGAGAGTTTAGCCAAAAAATTTGACTTAGGCTAACATAAAGAAATATTATAAAGGGGATTGTGTCACAACAAATTCCTAAAAATCACTTTTCAAACAAAGTAAGTAAAGTTATGGCACGAGTAGTCAAAATCAATCACGTAACTGTTATCGTAGACAACCTGGAAAAAGCCGGTGAGTTTTACGAGAAAGAACTGGGGCTGGAACCTATACCAGCATTTGTCTTCGATTATCCTACAGGATTTTTTAAGATCAACGAAGAGCAGCAACTTCACATTACCGAATGGGAGGATGCCATGTCTTTTCGTGGGCATATTTGTGTAATGGTAGACGATTTTAATGCCATTTTTTGGCGTATGAAAGAGTTGGGCGTAATAGATACCAAGCCCTGGGGCAAGGTACGCCAACTGCCGGATGGGGCTATGCAGATGTTTGTCCGCGACCCTTCCGATAATCTGATAGAAATTTCTTCCCATCCGGACGATAAGGACAAACTGGATCCAAAAATCTTTGAGGACGAATTGTACCAGGAAGGACTCTATGTCTCAGGCCGGGATGATTTCCGAGGTTACAAAGCTGAAAATGCGACCCTATACCACCAGAAGTAAGGTATGAAGTACAATATCTTACTGCTGGAAACCATAGAAGAAGCAGCGTTAAACATCCTGCATCAACACAAAGATGTGCAGGTTTTAGAAGGCTACCAAAAGGAAAATGTAGAAACGCTGGTAGACGAGCATGAAATTCATGCTATCATTACCCGCGGAAAAGGGCAGGTAACCTCTTCTTTGATGGATGCCTGTCCTCAATTGATGGCCATTGCTCGCTGCGGCGTAGGTCTGGATAACATAGACGTGGAGGTCGCCAGTGAACGCAGGATTCCTGTCCTCAACGCACTGGGTGCAAACTCAGCAACTATCGCTGAACATACGCTCAGCCTCATGCTGATGCTGGTCAGAAATATGTACCAATCTGTCACTAAGGTTAAGCAGGACAACTGGCGTTGGCGAACGCAGTATACGGGAGATGAACTTGGTGGCAAAACCTTGGGTATTTTGGGCATGGGGAATATTGGTCAGCGGACGGCACGTTTTGCTGATACGATTGGGATGCAGGTTATTTACTGGGATCAGCGATCGGCTGATGTGCCCTATCCCAGGAAGGATATGAACGATGTGCTCGGTCAGGCCGACGTGGTATGCATCCATCTTCCCCTTACCCCGGAAACAGAGGGTCTGATTAGCGATGAAGCCTTGCAGAGCATGAAAACTCATGCTTACCTGATTAATACGGCCCGCGGTCAGATCATAGACCAGGTTGCCCTGAGAAAAGCCCTGCAGAATGGAAAGCTGGCAGGGTTTGCTGCTGATGTGTTGGACAAAGAGCCCCCTTCACCCCATGACCCTCTGCTTTCAATGGCCAACGTCCTGATTACACCGCATAGTGGAAGCCTTACCGCAACGACCTATCGCAATATGTGTATACTTGGTGTAAACAACGTGCTGGCTGTCCTGCAAGGAAAAGAACCTCAAGCAGGCTGTATTTTTAACGAAAAAGCTTTAATTTAAGCTTTTCGCAAATATTTCAACCATGATAACCTACACTTTAAAAACTCCTTTCAGGATGATATGGGCGCTGAGCCTTGTGCTCTTTATACTGGCCTGTAGTACCTCTTCAGAAGATGAAATGGCCCAGCGCGAGCCACTCCCCCCCAAACTGGAAAAACTGAAACTTCAGTCTGGCTTTCAGGCCGAACATCTTTTTAGCCCCTCCGATCATGAAATGGGCTCCTGGGTATCTATGACCTTTGACGATCAGGATCGGTTGATTGTGTCTGATCAGTACGGCTTTCTTTACCGCATGGAATTGCCTCCTGTCGGGGCAGATTCTCTTACGCCTAAGATTGAAAAACTCAAAATACAGACTGAAGACCCCGTGGCCGATTCTGTGATACAAATGGGATACGCCCAGGGGCTTTTATACGCATTCAATAGCCTCTACGTCATGGTAAACCACGGCGGGAATGAGGATTTTGAAAAGAGCAGTGGCTTGTACCGTCTAGAAGATGTTGATGGAAATGATCAGTACGACAAGATCAGTCTTCTGAAGTCCCTGGAAGGCCGGGGTGAGCATGGCCCGCACAGCATTGTGATGGCCCCCGATGGTGAATCGCTTTTTGTGATTGCCGGTAACCACACTGATGTGCCTGAAATGGATGCTTACCGTGTACCTCCGGTATGGGAGAATGATAACCTTTTCCCCCAGATCAAAGACCCCAGAGGCCACGCCAATGACCGAGGCGCACCGGGTGGCTGGATTGCCCAGATTGACCCCGAAGGTAAAAACTGGGAGCTCTACGCGGTGGGTTTTCGCAATCCCTTTGACTTAGCTTTTAACCAAGCCGGTGATATGTTCACCTTTGATTCTGACATGGAGTGGGACCTGGGAATGCCCTGGTACCGTCCAACCCGTATCTGCCACGTTACCAGTGGTGCGGAGTTTGGCTGGCGTACCGGTAACGGTAAATGGTCACCTGCTTATCCAGATAACCTGCCTCCAGTGCTTAACATAGGTCAGGGCTCGCCTACCGGCGTCTTACAAGGCTATTCAACCGCTTTTCCTGACAGATATCGTGATGCGATTTTTGCCTTTGACTGGAGCTTTGGTATCATCTACGCCATTCATATGCAGCCTGATGGTGCTTCTTATATCGGAGAAAAAGAAGAATTTGTCTCAGGCATGCCACTGCCCTTGACCGATGGAGTAGTAGGGCCTGATGGTGCTCTTTACTTTATGACGGGCGGTCGCCGGCTGGACTCTGATCTCTACCGTGTTTATTACGACGGAAAAGAGAAGAACGTATCCCTGGCAGCCTACGAAAAAAGTAACGCTCCTGAATCTAACTTCTTGAGAAAAGAACTGGAAACGTACCATCAGACAGGTAAAGAAGGAGGCCTGGAGATTGCCTGGCAGCATCTGAATCATGAGGATCGTTTTGTACGCTTTGCGGCCCGTGTTGCGCTTGAGCATCAGCCGGTAAGTAGCTGGCAGGATCAGGTACTACAGGAAGCAAACCCGGTACGCCTGACGCAAGGCGTACTAGCCCTGGCCCGTCATGGTGATCAGTCGCTGAAAAATCAGATGCTTAGTCAGCTGATAAAGGTAGAGTATGGACAACTCTCTGCCCTGCAGCAGGTGGACTTCCTGCGCGCAGTAGAAGTGACGTTGGCACGCATGGGTATGCCTTCTGCATCATTACAGGAGCAACTGGTTGATTACCTGAACCCTCACTATCCAGCCGATAATGAAATCCTAAACGCATCGTTGAGCAAAATTCTGGTACATCTGGATGCTCCCGAAGTCATTGAAAAAACACTCGCCCTGCTTAAGGAAGACGAAAGTAAGGCTTCTGCTGAGGCCACGAGTGCTACTGAAGCTTCTGATCTGATCTTACGAAATCCGCAGTATGGTTTAGACATCGCCAAGATGCTCAAAGACATTCCTCCGGCACAACAGACTTACTACGCCACAGTGCTGAGTAAAAAAGAAAGTAACTGGACCGACCAAAACCGGGAAGAATACTTTAAGTGGTTCTATGAAGCCTTTGACTTTGAAGGAGGTAACAGCTACATCGGTTTTATTGATGAAGCCCGTGAATTGGCGCTGACGCATGTACCGGAAGATATGTTTGACCACTACAATATAATGTCGGGTGATACGCTGCTGGACAATTCAGGTAATAACCTGGCGAATCTGCCTTCTGCCGAAGGCCCCCGTCGAAACTGGGAAATGGACGAAGCCCTGGCCGTATTGGACAGCGGTGGCTTGGAAAATCGTAGCTTTGACAATGGGCAAACCATGTATGCTGCTGCCCGTTGTATCACCTGCCACAGCATGCAGGGAGAAGGGGGTAACATTGGCCCTGCCCTTACCCAACTCGGTACCCGTTTCTCTGCCGAGGATATGATTCGCGCCATTATTGAGCCGAATGAAACTATTTCGGATCAGTATGCTTCTACTGTTTTTTTTCTTGAGGATGGTTCTTCCATAGTAGGCCGGGTTACTAATCAGGATGAGGAGACTTATTACATCTCTCAAAATCCCTATGCACCGGAATACATCCGCGAGGTTCCAAAATTCGAGGTAACTGAAACCCGTATCTCCCAGGTATCGGTGATGCCTCCCGGTACAATCAATCCCCTCAATGAGCAAGAGCTTAAAGACCTGATCGCCTACCTGATGGCAGGCGGTAATCCGGACCACCCGATGTACCAGGAGGCCAGCGAGGCGCAAGCCAGTGTAGAATGATACTAAACCCAGCCAGGATTAGTTTCTTTAACTTTGGCTGGGTTATTCTTTCCTTTTACTGTCCGTAAGTGTACAACCTCTGTTCGTAAATGGGCAACTCTAACCTGCAAAAAGGCTTTGGTAAGGCATATTGCCAGTGGCATTGTATTCGTAATTCACAGGTAAAATTTAACTAATATGTTCAAAAACTACCTGTTGATCGCGCTGCGCAACGCCAAGCGTAACAAGTTCTATGTCATAGTCAATGTGCTGGGTTTGGGCCTGGGATTAGCCTGCTGCTTGACTGCATACCTATTTGTAGCCTACAACCTGGAGTTTGACGCATACTTTGAGGATACTGAACAAATTTTCCGGGTACAGCGCACCCTGCAGGATAAAGAAGCCAGTAGCGGAGTAGCCGAAATTATCCCGTTACCGATGGCTGCCTCGGCTGAAGAAGATATTTCCGGGGTAGAAGAAGCTACCCGCGTTTATGCTGCCAACGAACTGTTGAGAAATAAAGACAACATTTTCAGAGAGCATATCGGATTTGTAGATAGTAATTTCTTTGATTTCTTTGAATATCAGACTGTTTATGGCGAAACCGGATCTTTTGAAGGACAGGATAAGATCGTGCTGAATGAGGAGCTGGCGGCAAAGCTTTTTAGTGACAAAAATCCAGTAGGAGAGTCCCTCACCCTGCGTTTTGTTGACGGGCAGGAAGTGCCGCTTATCGTAGGTGCGGTGGTCACTTATCCACTAAATATCAGCTTTTTTTATGATGCGTTTATAGCACTTCCACATTTTATCGCTTTCGGCAATTATGATGAAAATGACTGGAATGCAAGCTTACGTCCCAGTACTTTTCTAAAGCTGTCCAGTCCGCATATGGCCCCGCTGGTCAATGAGCAACTGACCCGATTTATAAAAACCGCCAATGCCTCGGATGTTACCTATGCTTATGAAGACTTTAGTATCATTCCCTTTCGCGATGCTGCTGTAAACGAAGCTGATTTGTTCCGCTCATATACCAATCGCAGAATCAGACCCTCAGCGGTAGTAGTGTTTTCGGTAATGGCCTTCGCCATCCTATTACTGGCCTGCTTCAACCTTACTAATACTTCTATCGCTTTGGCATCTCGTCGTCTCAAGGAAATTGGTATACGTAAAGTGATGGGAGGCCTACGGTATCAACTTATCCTTCAGATGCTGGTGGAGATTCTCCTGATCGGCCTACTGGCTATCGGAGCCGGTTGGGTAATTGCACAATATCTGACACCGGTATTCACCGGCATGTTTAACATGGCATTTTCCCTACAAGATATCAGCCTCTTGAACATGGCGGTAGCACTGATGCTACTGCTGGTGCTTATTGCCATGATCGCCGGCCTGTACCCGGCCTTTTACAGTACACGTTTTAGGCCGGCAACGATTCTCAAAGGAAACACAAAACTCAAAAACTCCAACTTGTTTACGCGTTCGCTACTGAGCCTGCAGTTTGCGCTCTCTATTGCGCTACTCATCGGAGGGTTTGTAGCCGTTAAGAATGCGGACTATCTACAGGAACTGGATTTAGGATATGACGTCCATCAGCTCATCAGCCTGGATGACCTGGAACCTCAGGAAGCTCAGCTACTTCTCAATAATGTCCGCCAAAATCCCAAAATAGAATCTGTTTCTGCCGTGCAGGGCAGTTCTATTTGGGGCAATGGTTTTGAAAAGGTTGAAGTAGATACCAGTACAATTGATACCAGAGTCTATCATGTAGATGCCCAATACCTGCAAACCATAGGCAGGGAGATAACGGAAGGTAGAGACTTCAACGATCAACTGGCTTCAGATTTTTCTGAGACACTACTGGTTAACCAAACCTTTGTAGAAGAAGCAGGCTGGGAGGAAACCCTGAATCAAAGAGTTATGTACTTGGATACCGCGCACTATGTAGTAGGCGTGGTAGAAAATATTGTGAATGATTTTTATGGAAACGAAAAGTCTCCGGCAATTTTTACCCAGGTTATGCCGAGTGAGTACAACCGTGTCGTGTTGCGGGCGGATGCAGATGAGCTTACCACAATCTATGATGAAATGAAGTCTACTTGGAAAGAACTCATTCCTTTCAAAACGTATGCTGCATCGTATCTTACCCAGTCTGCCATGGGGTACCCGTTACGGGAGATGCGGGTAATGAAAACTGTGTATTTCTTCCTGGCCCTGCTGGGTGGCTTACTGGCTACTGCCGGTATTTTCTCCTTGGCCCAG
>CAZZGE010000174.1:0-10058 GCA_964653665.1 uncultured Porifericola sp.
GCCGGGAGTAAACACCATAGAGCTAAGGGTCAATTCATTTTAGATTTGATAAGTCAGGCGACAAGCAAAACACAGAAGCAAGCGTTACCATGTAACTTTCTGCTTTTATCCCACGGTGGGTAGTGCAGCATACGGGGGTCGCCAGGCGAGTGTGTAGTAGTTAACGCAAACTCGGAAATATATTCATGGGCTATATTTCTGAAAATCCTTCTTTTCGTCCTGCATGAAGAAAATTTGCGGTCTGAGCGAAGCGATCCACTGTGGACGTAACAGGGTGCCGGTGTGTTTTCAAGTTTTTTTTGCTCCACACCGGACCTGCTTTTTTATTGTCAAAAAAATAGGAGCCTGCCCGGCTTGAGGGCAAAGTATTGAACACCATTTCGTTATGACATTTCTCATGTCTTGAGTTGACGTTATTTACAGAAAAAGCAGTCTGCCGCTCGGTTGATCAGCTTCCTGTCAATGTTTGTCAAGAGATGTTAAAACGGTAATGTAAAAATGATACCTAAATACGTTCAGGAAAAAAATAATCAACCTTTCTATTGCCTGCCTGTCTCTCAAGAACATCGGGTAGAGTAGGACAATAGAAAAGCCCGATCTAAAATAAATCGGGCTAATCCTACCAAACTCAAAAAACTTCTAACCAAACAACTTCTTATTTCAAAGGTAACATCGTAAATAAATTTTTAAGTTGGCATTCAACTGCTGCATAAAGATTACGCTGTAAGCTACTAACGCTATACGACGCCACTGAATCGTATTTTCTGTTTTTCGGGTTTGTAGGCCGGTTCATGCTTAAAGTTTTGCGAAAAGTACATATATTAAAGTTTTATATCCATTGATAAACCTAAACATATGAAGAATAAAAAATCACCTGATAAAAATACGCTGAGTCGTAGGAATTTTGTAAAAGGCGGTGCATGGTCTGCTGCTGGTATGATGATCGTGCCGCGCCACGTGCTGGGCGGCCCCGGATTTGTAGCGCCCAGTGACAAAGTAAACCTGGCCTTGGTTGGCGTGGGTCATAGAGGTGGCCAGATTTCTAAAGCATTTGCAAGAACAGGATTGGCCAATGTAGTGGCTCTCTGCGACGTGGATATGGGAGGAGAGCATACCACTGAATTGATGGAGATGTTTCCCAAAGCGCCCCGCTTCACTGACTTTAGAGCCATGTTTGACAAGGTAGGTAGTGACATTGAAGCGGTAAGTATTGGAACCCCCGATTTTTCCCACTTTCCTACTTCCATGCTGGCCATGTCATTGGGCAAGCACGTGTATGTGGAAAAACCCCTTGCTCGCACCTTCAATGAGGTTGAACTGATGATGGCCGCTGAGAAGAAATACGAAGTGGTCACGCAAATGGGGAACCAGGGACATTCCGGTGAGAATTACTTTCAGTTTAAAGCCTGGAAAGAAGCAGGTATCATTGAGGATGTTACTGCTATGACCGCCCATATGAACAATTCCCGTAGATGGCATGGCTTTAACCCCTTGATGACCAGTATGCCCCCTAAAGAAGAGAAGCCCACAACTATGAACTGGGATGTCTGGCTTAACACTGCTCAATTTCATGAATATAATAAGGACTATCATCATGGGCAGTGGAGGTGCTGGTATGATTTCGGTATGGGTGCTTTGGGTGACTGGGGGGCACACATCATGGACACTGCCCATGAATTTTTGGAACTGGGATTGCCCTATGAAATCAACCCAACCCTACTAAAGGGGCACAATTCTTTTTTCTTCCCGTTTTCGTCTACCATAGAGTTCAAATTTCCGGAAAGAGGGTATATGCCCGCCATGCAAATCACCTGGTATGATGGCCTGGATAACATTCCTTCGGTGCCTGAAGGCTACGGTGTAGCCGAAATAGACCCAAATATTCCGCCACCCAGTACAGGAGCGGTTCAGCCAGCCAAACTACCACCTGGCAAAATTATCTACAGCAAAAACCTGACATTTAAAGGAGCTACGCACAGCAGTCCATTGAAAATTATCCCGGAAGACGCGGCCAATGATATGGCAGCCAACCTGCCTGTAGTACCGGAAAGCCCGTCTAATCACTTTACAAACTTTTTGAAAGCATGCAAAGGCGAAGAAAAAGTACGGTCGCCATTCAGCATAGCCGGGCCTTTAAGTCAGGTATTCTGTCTTGGAGTGATTGCCCAGCGCCTGAGCAGCAAACTTGCGTTTGACCGGGACCATAAGCAGATTACCAATAATAAATTTGCTAATGAGTTACTGGTAGGCACCCCTCCCCGGGAAGGATGGGAAGAGTACTATAATTTGGCATAGCACCTTTTTGCATCAGTCATCGTGATAAAAGCCCCTTTGAGGGCTTTTTCTTTGCCTAATAGGAAAGGTGTAGTTCGCGTATGCGCTCAAAATAAAAGGACTTCATGCCGATCAACACCCAGAAGAACTTATGACTAATGTCCGGTGGAATCGCCTTTCTTCAGGCTTTTGGATCGTATTTTTTGCCGGTGAATATGAAGTGAGGTCTTAATTTTAGCAGAAACTAATTATCTTACTGCTTTGATAAAAAATATACTAGCTAGAGCACATGAATAAACCTAAGAAATCTAAAAGTCTACAAACCAGCCGGAGAAATTTTGTGAAAGCAAGTGCTGTCTCAGCGGCTGGTTTTATGATCGTCCCCCGACACGTTGTCGGTGGTGCTGGTTTTGTAGCGCCCAGTGATAAGGTAAATATCGGTATCATCGGTGCCGGAGGCAAAGGCAAAAGAAATACCCAGGAATTTCTCAAATTTGATGATGTACAGGTATCAGCGATCGCCGACCCAGCCTACTACTGGAATCTGGCAGAATTCTACTACCGCTCCGAAGCAGGACGAGGCCCGGTCATGGAAATGATAGAAGAACACTACGAGAAGCAGACTCCCGGCTATAAGGTGGCTGAGTATTTAGATTTTATGGAGATGCTGGACAAAGAGAAAAATCTGGATGCGATCGTATGCTCTACCCCTGACCATACCCACGCATTTGTGACCCTGCATGGGCTGAGAGCTGGTAAGCACGTGTATTGCGAAAAGCCGTTGACCCATAACATCTGGGAGGCTCGTGAGGTAGCCCGGGTAGCCCGCGAAAGCGGCCTGGCCACGCAGATGGGCAACAGCGGCCACAGTGCGGATGGTATACGCTCTACGGTTGAATACCTCAGAGACGGGGCGATTGGTAAAGTACACGAAGCGCATGCCTGGGTACCCGCTGGCCGCTGGATACCCGGTCTGGAAGGCTTACCGCAGGGTAGCACGCCCAAGCCGGTTGGCTTTGACTGGGACATGTGGCTGGGGCCTCGCCAAGAACTGCCCTTTCACGAGCACTATGTACCCGTCAAATGGCGCGACTTCTGGGGTTTTGGTTGTGGCGCCCTGGGTGATTTTGGTTGTCATGATATGGATGCCTCAACCTGGGCTTTCCACCTGAAAGCACCTAAGACGGTGCAGATTTTTCCGGCTGGCTACAGTGACTCAGAGATTGCACCCTACGGTGAGATCGGGTACTATGAGTTTGAAGAGCAAGATGAACAGCAGACACTCAAACTACACTGGTACTCCGGCGGCTTGCGTCCTGACCTGCACGAGGCTTTACCGAGGAACTACGAATACGGCAGGCGGGCTTCTATGTTCGTAGGAGAAAAAGGCGTGATCATCAACGATGGCGGTAACCGTGCGCCGCAGATCTTTCCTGAAAGCCTGCGAGAAAGCTATAAAGCGCCCAAGGAGCGCATACCACGCTCTAACGGACACTTCCGCGACTGGGTGGATGCTATCAAAGGAGGAGATCCTTCCAGCGCAAATTTTGACTATGGTGCTCGCCTGACTGAAATCACCCTCCTAGGCGTACTCTCTCTGCGGATGGGCGGCAAGCGCCTGGACTGGGACTATGATAATATGAAAGTCAAGGGCATGCCCGAAGCGGACCAGTATATTAAGGAATCGGTACGTCAGGGTTGGGAGATGGCCTGACACCAGTATCTGAGCCCCCTGATATCAGTTCGGGCGGTTTCTCCAGGCTGTACCGTTCTGGACAGGATTTGTACGTAATTGTACACTTTTGCTGAGAATTTTTTACGTAAAATACTGATTTAGAGCTAATTGTAATTATGGTTTGCACTTTGTGGTATCTCGTCAAAAACCAATCATGAAAACCCTTATAGCTTTTTTACTATGGTGTATTCTGCTGTTCTTATGCTGGCCCCTGGCTTTGGTGATGATGGTAGTTTTCCCTATCGTTTGGCTGCTGCTTCTGCCCTTCAAACTGCTCGTGCTCAGCCTGGACCTGGTGTTCAGCCTGGTGAAAGCTGTGCTACTTTTTCCTCTCAAAGCGCTAAGCACCCGCTGATCATATTAAATCATCTTGTCCGTATCACCACTTGCATTGAGAAGCGTCCGAATCATCATTATCTTCCGTATGTTCTTTTTTGATAAAAGTGAAGAATAAACGAAGATTAAGCCTCCTATGAAGTTTGACTGTCAGCCGATGGTACGCTGGTACAATGTCCGCCTGCTGGCAGTTACCGGCCTTAAAACCCTGGTTTCCAGTCTCTTTGGTAATTTTGCCGACAAGCGGGAAATACAGGCAGCCCTTAGTGATAAAATCTTTTGATTACTACGGGCGTGATGTCTGCTGGCTGGAGTATGTTGCCGATGTAGGTGATGGTTTTGATGCCACCTACACCATGGCACACTTGCTGGCGCAGGATCATCTTGAGGTCGATGGAGAAAGAATATCCCGCGGAAAAATACTGGTCATGAGCGGTGACCAGGTCTATCCCACACCAGAGCTTATTGAGTATAAGAATCGCCTGCAGGGGCCCTGTAAAGCGGCTTTTCCCTGGAGAGAAAACGATCCGGATCGCCCGCACCTATACGCTACTCCCGGTAACCACGACTGGTACGACGGCCTCACCAATTTTATCAAGCTTTTCTGCCAGGAACGGGCCATAGGTAACTGGCTTACCCGGCAAAAGCGCAACTACTTTGCCATCAAACTGCTGCACCGTTGCTGGCTATGGGGTATTGACGTACAGTTGCATGCCAACATTGACCAGCCGCAGCGAGAGTATTTTACAGAAATTGCTGAAAATGAAATGCAGGATGGTGACCATATCATCCTGTGTACGGCCGAGCCTGCCTGGATTTTTCACGCCTTACAAAGAGGGGATGATACTTATCAGCGCCTGCAATTCTTTATTGATAAGCACATCTTACTGCAGGATCCCTGTGATCATAAAGCCCTGGACAAAAAACTGCACCTGATGGCGGTACTTGCGGGAGATCTTCATCACTACTCTTGCAACGAAGTAGAAGAGGAGAGGGAGAGGGGTGAGCAACTGATTACTGCGGGTGGAGGAGGCGCTTTTACCCATCCTACGCACATACTCAAGAAGCAGATCAACACCGTCAATGGAAGGAAAGCCGATCTTAAGAAAATATATTCTTCCTGGGCTGAGTCGCGCCGGACATAAGCCTTTTTCTCATTCAGAGGAAAGGACCACAAAAACTTTCTGTGCCTGCGGTTGGATCGTGAGGGGTTACCATATAACCCATTGGCGTCAGGTGTGCTGTGACCCACTGTAAAAACCGGGGCACACGGGAAAAACCCCGCTTTGAAGGGGATGCCATTAAATACTAACTCATAGAAAAGCCCGTTCGGCTGAAGTTTGATGAGCACCCGGTAGCGCCTGTTATAGCGGAGCAAGTGACCAATGACCGCTGAAGCTATTGAAGTTGATACCGATAGAAAAGCCAGTGATATAAAACCCATCCTACATCAGCTGCTGCTCCCTTGCGATTTGTAGCAAAGAGGTAGTGCTCCTGACGCCCGCATTGCGCCGCATATTCCGACGGTGGGTATTCACTGTATTGAATGAAAGGTTGAGGATTTCGGCGGTCTCTTTGCTGGTTTTACCCTGCGAGAGTAACTCCAGAACTTTCAGTTCAGAAGAGGTAAAGAAAGTTTTGTTTTCGGTTTTCGGCAGACAGGCTGGCCGGAAGATAAGGTTATTTTTGGTATTTGGGCCGATGATAGACAGCGTGACCTCACGGCCTTTCTGCCAGTGCGATATATTGGTGCATTTTTCCAGGCTGTACAGAGGCTCCCCGTCTTCATCGCAGATCAGGTAGATCATCTGCCGGAGCAGACGTATGTACTGCCCATCGTTTTTTCTTACACGAAAATCCAGGCTGCTGGTGTAGTAAGTTCGTTCATGTTCGGGCAGTTGCAGGAAGAAGGCCTGCCAGCGCTTTTGCGCTTCCCGGTAGTGAGGCACATCATCAGGATACATGCGCGAAAGAAAGAATCCGTCTCCCTTCATGATCATATTACCCGGCTTACACAGCAGCACCTGCTCAATACGCTCCTCTACAAAAAGGTACCTGCTTTCCTGATGATGATAGACAAAATAGAAAGAAGGCCCCAGGTCAGAGCGATTGACAAGGCTACCCTGTATGAGTTGTGCATAGCGAGGGGGTAATGCAATACGCAGCCTTTCAGAAAGCACTTGAACTGGTGAATCCATGGTTGTGTAGTGTTGATAGCAATTAGGTAGGATGAAAATACATATTAACGAGAGAGGAAGAAAAGAATTTCCCGATTTATTTGTGAGCTTCTTGGAATAGTTTAGTTAATCAGCAGACTTTTATAGTATAAATGCTAAATGCTTCTTTAGTGAATGGCGTTCACATGAGACTGAAAGACTGAAAAATTGGTCTGATAAGTCAAAAAATACTCAAAAAGAAGTATTGACTTTCTGACGAAAAGATATGTAAGTCTCACGAATACCCCTTTTTTTCAAACAAAGCCTTAACGAGCAGTCAGGTATACTACGACTCTTCTTATTTTTAGCGCAAGTATGTTCAGTTTATGGTAGTGTTACATGAAATATACTCCTTTTTGAGTATTGTGTAGTGTCTGATTCCTGCCTCTAATACCGGCACAGTCGTGAAAAGCGGACTGACTTTTGGAAGTGGATTTGGGTTTCATACTGTCGGAAATCCATATACGGCAGCCATAGATGCCAGGAAGTTTTTAGAGGATAATGCATTAAGTATTGCACAAACTATTTGGTTATGGAACCATAATGGAGGTGGTGGTTACCTAACAGTTAACGCGCTGGGTGAAGTAGGTGGCTACCAGTCTGGAGTATCCTTCAATGGTTCTATTGGTGCAGCACAGGGATTTTTCATACAAGCTTTATCGGATAATGAGTCAATAACTTTCAGTGAAGGGATGAGAGTGAAAGGACAGAACAGTGATAACAGTTATATGAGGATGAGCAGTAAGAAAAAACAAAAAGAAATCACAACGATGAAGCTGGTACTGAAGGGTGAGGGGCAAGCAGATGAAACCCTGATTGGTTTTCTCGAGGATGCTACAGAAGGTTGGGACCAGCAATATGATGCGACCAAAATAGAAACTGCTCTTGCGCAGGAAGTTTTCTACAATGTGCCCTTATCTTTATACACCCTTCTCCATGATGAACCAATGGCCATACAGGGGCTGCCTCCCTTGCATGATGTTTTTCCAACTACGAAACTGAAGATTGGACTCAGTTTGCCTGGCCAGGGAGCCTATGGTCTTTCTTTGAGTCATCTGACCCATGGTGCTGATTATCAGATTTTCCTGGAAGATAAAGAGAGTGGTAAGATGCATGATTTTGCCAGAGGAGAGTACCATTTTGATGCCAACGGAAGAAAACTGGATAACAGGTTTGTCATTTGGGTCAATAAAATGGCTGCCGTGCATGATCTCTACAAATTTCATGGCGGGGATAATGAGGTTAAGGTCTGGCTAAATGATATCGCCGTTTAGAAAATGATCAGGATTTATGATCTGAACGGGAAGAAGATATCGGAATCCAAAGTATTTAGTACAAAACAAGCTCATGTCTTCCGGGTACCAGCAGAGGGGATATATATTGTATATGTCATTTCTGATGATGGGCAGCACGTAGTAATGAAAGTGCTGGTTAAATAGAATTATTGATAATGAAACATTTAAATATTTATCAAACTAAACATACCAAATAATGGGAAAATTTATCAAAGATTTGTTCTGCACTGTACTCTTATTCATGGCCCATGAGGGATTTAGTAACTCTTCCCCAACCGCCTCTCCTGGCTACTGGCTGCCGGAGGTATCTATAGTGTGAGCAAGCTGCGCAAGAACTTCAAGAAGTAACTGTCCCAACCGCACCAGATGAAAGCCGGTTTCCAGAAATGGAAGCCGGTTTTTTTGTAAGTATCTTTCCCAGCTCTCGCCCGATTCTTGCGCTCACACTGATGTGGTATTGACCAGATATGAAGAAAGCATTAGGCATATACGATTCTCAAGCAAGCGGCCCCATCGGCATCTTTGATTCGGGCTACGGCGGGCTTACCATTTTTCGGCAGATCGTGCAGGCTCTGCCGCACTACGACTACATCTACCTGGGCGATAATGCGCGCGTGCCCTACGGGATACGCGCTTACGAGACCGTTTACCAGTACACGCTGGAGTGCGTAGAACATCTCTTTCGGATGGGCTGTCGCTTGGTGATATTGGCCTGTAATACGGCCTCTGCCAAAGCCCTGCGTACGATACAGCAGCGGGACCTGCTTCGCATTGACCCTTCCCGGAGGGTGCTGGGCGTGATTCGCCCCACTACGGAAGTGATTGGTAACTACACCAGTACCGGGCATGTAGGCATACTGGCGACTCGTGGTACAGTGAATTCGGAGTCCTATGTGCTGGAAATCAACAAACTGTTTCCACACTTGAATGTATTCCAGGAAGCCTGTCCTATGTGGGTGCCATTGGTAGAAAATAAGGAACATGATTCACCGGGAGCGGATTATTTCATCCGGAAGCACCTGGATCAACTGTTGACTCAGTCCTCTCGGATAGATTCAGTAGTTCTTGCCTGTACGCATTATCCTCTATTGTACGGGAAGATCAGGCAGTTTTTACCGGAACACATTCAGATTCTGACCCAGGGAGAGTTTGTTACGCGCAGCCTGCAGTTCTACCTACAGCATCACCTGAGATTAGAAAATCAATGTAGCAGGGGGGGCGTCTACCGATTCTTCACGACGGAATGTACTGAGGATTTTGACCATAAAGCCGCAATTTTTCTAGGCCACGAAGTCCGCTCTGAGTTGTTGGTATTATAGTGCTCGGTATTATGTTACTGTGAGCAGTAAACGGCCAAAACCCTAACACTTTGACTCTGTTGTTCCACATCACTAATTATAATCCAGTTGGGCGTACATCTTCACATAGGTGGAAGGTGACATGCCTTTTAGTGCTTTGAACTGCCGGTTGAAGTTAGAGATATTGTTGTAGCCGGACTCGAAGCATACTTCGGCGATGTTGTAGCGCTGCTCCTGCAACAGCTTACAGGCGTAACCGATGCGTACTTCGTTGAGGAACTGAGTGAACGTTTTTTTCTGCACACTTTTAAAGTACCTGCTAAAAGCTGATGGGTTCATGTGAGCCAGTTCTGCCACTTTATCAAGCGTCACTTCCTGCTTGAAGTTATTCATGATGTACTCGTAGATAGCTATCAGCTTGCTGTTTTGTTTGTTTCGGAAACTATCTACAAAACCTGAACTGGAGAGCGACTTAGAAGAGGAATGTTTGGACAAATTGTGCAGTACCGAAAGCAGTTCCATCACCTTCTCAAACTCATTCATTTTGAACATATCCTCTACCTGTGTGATCACTTGTTCATTGGCTTTTCCGCTGAAGTGCAGCCCGCGTCGGGCACGATGAAAAAGGTTTTTGATGCAGCCGAGTTCCGGAATATTCAGCAGTTGATTGCCAAAATTTCCCCCAAAATGAATGACAAAGGCCTTCACCATAAGGTCAGAATCTTCCACGAAATAAGACTTATCATTAAGCCATAGGTGGGGTAGATTACGTCCGATCAGCACAATTTCACCGGGTGAAAATTTTTCTATACTGTCGCCGACAAAACGGGTACCGGTGCTTTCCAGGAGGATGACGAGTTCAAGCTCGGGATGGTAATGCCACTTTTTCAAAAAGTTTTTGTAA
>CAZZGE010000175.1:0-10053 GCA_964653665.1 uncultured Porifericola sp.
CAAAGTAGAAGTAAGGCCCAGTAAGCCCCCGAAGAAGTAGGTTTGTAAAGTTGAGGAAGTCACCGGGGTTTTTTTTTGTCATTGTACTTAACTGGATGATGGCATCAAATCAATAAGTAGAATAAGTATTGACTGAACAAACCTATCTCCCGGGCCTTGTTTTTGCCAGAAATTATTGATATTAGTAAATAGCGCAAATGATAAGGCAAAATTATAATAATCCTTTGAAAAAATTTTATTTTCTGGTTGGGGTCTTTTTTACAATGGTATCCTGTAAGACCATGTCATCACGTCCGCCTAATATTATTATTATCATGGCTGATGACCAGGGTTGGGGCGATGTAGGCTACAATGATCATCCTCACCTTAAAACACCCAATCTGGATGCAATGGCAGCTAATGGTGCTCGTTTCAATCATTTCTATGCTGCCTCGGCCGTTTGTTCGCCCACCCGTGCCAGTGTCCTAACGGGGCGGCATCCGCTACGATTTGGTATTTGCCACGCGAACTGCGGCCATATCAAACCTGAAGAGATCACTCTGGCTGAGCTAGTGAAAGAACGTGGCTATCAAACGGGTATGTTCGGAAAATGGCATCTGGGAACACTTACCCGAGATACCCTGGACGCTAATCGGGGAGGGAGGCCCGAGCACAGTGAACACTACGCGCCCCCCTGGGATCATGGTTTTGACGTGAGCTTTGTTACCGAGTCCAAAGTGCCTACCTGGAATCCTATGGTGATCCCTCCGCGTTCTGCCGGTGATGTCAAACCCGGACTTATCGAGGGCAAATCTTTTGGTACTTTTTACTGGGCCGGACCTGGTCAAATTGTTACGGAAAACCTAGAAGGAGATGATTCCCGCATCATCATGGATCGGGTCATTTGGTTCGCTGACCGAGCAGTAGCCGAAAAACAGCCTTTTTTGAGTGTGGTCTGGTTTCATACGCCACATCTTCCGGTGCTTACCGGAGCAACCTATCAACAAATGTACGCCGGTCTTTCGGAAGATCAGCAACACTTTTACGGCGTAATCTCTGCCATGGATCAGCAGTTGGGCCGCCTGCGAGACAAACTCCGAGAGCTTTCTATCGCAAATAATACCATCCTGTTTTACACCAGTGACAACGGGCCTGAAGGAAAAGATGCCACGGGCAGAACACAGGGGGTTACTAAGGGTTTACAGGGAAGAAAGAGAAGCCTGCATGAAGGAGGTATTCGCGTACCAGGTATTATAGAGTGGCCGGGGAGCATCAGTCCGGGCACTACGGTAGATGCACCCTGCTTTACCTCTGACTATTTCCCCACGATCGCGGGAATATTAGGAATTGACCTTAGCGCCTTTGACCGTCCTTACGATGGTGTGAACCTGATGCCCTTCGTCCAGGGAAAAGCTTCAACCAGAAATCAACCCTTGGCTTTCTCTTTTCAGCAACAAGAAGCATTGATAGACCAGGAATATAAAATTCACAGTGCTGATGCCGGTGAAAGTTTTGCTCTGTATAATCTGTCTGAGGATCCGGGAGAAAAGACAAATCTAGCTGGTCAGGAGCCTGAAAAGCTGTCCCGGCTTATGAGCAAATGGAAAAGATGGAAACAAACAGTGGAAGCCAGTAGCCGGGGTGAGGATTATACCGAAAATTAATAAATTACATTTTCATTCAACATATTCTGACTTTTTATGCAGACAATCAAATTCCGTAACCGCAGCCTGATACTATTCTTATTTTCTCTTTGTTTTACTTTCTCCTGTGTTTCTCCTGAGCCAGGGCCTCCCAATATTGTCCTTCTTTTTACCGACGACCAGACTTACGAGACCGTTGAAGCTTTGGGAAATGAAGAAATTAATACGCCCAACCTCAACCGCCTGGTAAATGCAGGTAGCAGTTTTACCCATGCCTACAACATGGGCGGGTGGAACGGCGCGGTTTGTATTGCTTCCCGCTCCATGATTATATCGGGACAGCACATCTGGCGGGCCCGGCAGCAGGACAGCCTTTGGCGTGCTGGAGACAGTACAGCGATTGCCCACACCTGGGGCAAAATCATGCAGCGAAATGGTTACAATACCTATATGTCCGGAAAATGGCACGTACAGGCACCGGCAGATCAGGTATTTGATACGGTACGCCACAAAAGACCCGGTATGCCACCGGATAGCTGGGGCCGGGGTGGGGGAGGTAGTCAGGTATTTGAAGCACTTCAATCTGGTGGGGACCTTGCTGCTGCCATGCCGGTAGGCTACAACCGTCCTCTCAGTAAGGGTGATGACTCCTGGTCTCCTTCTGACACTACTTTTGGTGGTTTCTGGGAAGGGGGGAAGCACTGGAGCGAAGTGCTGAAAGATGATGCCTTGCTCTTTATTGAAAATGCTACCCCTCAGGAGAAACCCTTCTTTATGTACCTGGCGTTCAATGCCCCTCATGATCCCCGGCAGTCGCCTCAGCCTTACGTAGATCAATACTTGGCGGAGGAAATCAAGGTACCCGACAGCTTCCTGCCGATGTACCCGTGGAAAGACAGCATCGGTAACGGACCCGGTCTTAGGGATGAAGCCTTGGCTCCTTTTCCCCGGACCGAATACGCCGTACAAAAGCATCGGCAGGAGTACTATGCTATTATCTCGCACCTGGACGCACAAATTGGAGAAATACTAGATGCACTAGATCAGTCGGGCGAAATGGAAAACACCTACATCTTTTTTACGGCTGATCATGGTTTAGCCGTGGGTCAGCATGGTCTGATCGGCAAACAAAATATGTATGACCACAGCATACGTGTTCCTATGATTGCAGTTGGCCCCGACATTCCGCAGGGACATCAATACTCACAAGATGTGTATGCGCAGGACGTGATGGCTGCCAGCCTTGAAGTTGCTAGTATTGAAAAACCTGAATACGTAGAGTTCAACAGCTTTATGGATATCATACAGGGGAAAAGAGAGAACAGTCATTATGAAGCCATTTACGGGGCTTACATAGATTATCAGCGCATGATACGTAAAAATGGCTATAAGCTGATCGTGTATCCTCGTATCAACAAAATTTTACTGTATAATCTAGAAGAGGATCCTGAAGAAATCAACAATCTGGCGGATGATCCCCAATACAGTGAAAAGGTCAGCGAACTTTATCAGGATTTGCAGGATCTACAAACTGAGATGGGTGATGATCTGAAGCTTGGAGAAGTTATTTGAGTGATATTTTATACCAACGTTTGTAATGACACTCAAATGAACAAATTCGCTGGAGGCTTTTAAAGCATTAGTAAAAAAATCCATCAAAAATAGACGGCTCCATTTTCAACTGTAACTCACTGTCTTTCAATGCTTTAGAAAGGTTGGCTTTGCTGGGATCGAACCAGCGGCCACCCATTTATGAGTCAATCTTTAAACACTTATGAATAGTTAGTGATGTTTATTATTTAATTGACTATCAGTGAATTATGAATATTTATTATTAGTATAAATACTTAATTATCTTGTTGTTTAGCTAAAAAGTATGCAAATTATATGTAAATTTTAGAATTTGCATACTTATGAAAAAGGTTACAACATGCATCGTTTTGGATACTAGAAGGGTTTAAAAAGATGGTATTTTTCCAGTAAAACTTTGACTTACTTGCCATAATAAACAAAGTATTCAATTTGCTCAAATCCAAAACTAATTGTCGTCCTTTTAACCCCTGAGATCGTAAATATCATAGAAAAATGGGGAAATCCTGAGCAAGGGCCTGAGAATTATGTATTTAATTATCTTAACAAGAATACGACTGCTAAAGAAGGAATGAAGATTAAAAAGCAGTTAGTAAAACAGATTAACAATTATTAGATCAATCATTATTTCCTCATTTAAAATTTAGATAAACCGTTAACTAAAATCATACTCCTAACAATGTAAAAAGAACTTGCATTATATCCACCTTTTTGCCAAATTATTAACCAATTAGACTAAAACGATAAACAATGCATTCAGAGGTAGCTAATAAAACACTGATGCGCCTGTTACAGGAAGGGGATGAGCCTGCCTTTGCCCAAGCATACCATCAGCACAAGCAACCTCTTTTTTACCTTTCCCTGCGCTATCTGAAAGACAAATCTCTAGCCGAAGATGCTCTTCAAGAGGTTTTCATCAAACTCTGGAAAGAAAAAGATAAACTTGATCCAGAGCTTCAATTGAAAGGCTTTCTTTTTACCTGTATGAAGCACCATCTTCTCAATACCATACGAAGCGAAGAAACCCGTATTCGTAATGCTGCTCTGACAGTCATAGATAGAACCCCTGCTTCAAACTTCACTGAGCAGGATGTAGCTTTTTTAGAGAGTAAAAGTCAACTTGAAAAGGGAATTCTTAAGCTTTCTGAAGGAAAGGGAATAATATTTAGACTCAGTTTTGAAAAAGGCTATTCTACCCGAGAAATTGCTAAGCTTCTTGACCTTTCAGAAAATACGGTCAGGTCACAGCTTTCTCAGTCTACTAAATTTTTAAGACAGCACGTGAATAATGCAATGAGCATTTTGATCCCTTTGTTCAGTCAGTTTTAGAAAAGTTTATTTTTTTCTTGCTGGCGTAATCGATCCCTACCTCAAATGTGTACTTACTAAAAAAAAAGAGAAAAGTATGCATCAACTGCTCATCAAATATCTGGAAAATCGCTGTACTGCTGATGAGCTAGATAATGTACTGGCTTATGTGAGGACAGAAAAAGGCAGGCAGCATCTTGCCGAACTTATGGATCATGACATCCATGAGCACTATGGCGACAGCTTTCGTCTGGATGAAATTCCAATAGACGATCAGGTTTTTGAAGGGATTAAAAGTCGCATAGCTGAAGAGAGCCACAATCCAGGAGTTAAGCGTGTTTCGTTCAGCAGAAAATGGTATGCCCTGGCAGCTACGGTATCAGGTATTATGCTCGTTGCAGCCTTCTCTTTCTTTTATATCCAGCAGCCCACCTACATACTTCACAAAACTGCCTTCGGAGAAACTAAAACCATCAGTCTGCCCGATGGATCGTCAGTGACACTGAATGCAAATTCAAGCCTTAAGTTACTGGATGACTTCAATAAAGAAAGGCAAGTGTGGCTTAAGGGGGAAGCTTATTTTGAGGTAGAGGAAGTTGCACGGAAGCATAAGCCCGGTTTTATCAAGTTTACGGTTCACACCGATAGGTTGGATGTAGAAGTTCCGGGCACTGCCTTCAATGTACAGGACTGGCAGCGAAAGACCCAGGTCGTGCTTGCCGGTGGCAAAGTACGTCTCAGATCTGCTGACAAACAAGAGATGACCATGAAGCCCGGAGAGTTAGCTGAAATATCTGAAGAAGCTACTAAGATAAAGAAGAAAGAAGTGAACCCGGTAGTGTATACCTCATGGAAGGAAAATAAGCTCTACTGTGATGATACACCCCTGTCCGAGATTGCTGATCTGATCAAATACAGGTATGAAAAAGACGTGAGCTTTCGGCAAGCTAGTCTGCGTAAAATTACTATTAGTGATACCCTTCCTTTGGACGACCTTGCCTTACTGACAAAAGTACTACAAGAATCATTGAAAATTAATATTCAAGCCTATGAAACAGAGATAGTCATCAGTACAAATGAAAAACCTGCCCAACGATCCAATCGCCTAAAAGGAATTGAGCAGGTAGAGTCTACACCCTAAAAACAAAATTAACTATTATGAGACACATTTCTTTACTCAGACCAAAATTTACGCTGCTGTTAAGCCTCAATACTTACAGTCAGCAGTTAGCCAGTGTTCAGCAACAAAATCCTACTGATTTTTACCTCGAGCTAAAACAAGAGATGACCCTGAAGTCATTGCTGCTCATGTACGAGAATAAATACCAGGTGAGTATTGTCTTTAGCAGCAAGGCCATCGGTGATCAGCTTGTTACAATCAATAAATCACAGGATGAAGCGCTGGAAAAATCATTAAGCAAAGTCTTAAAGCCACTGAGCTTGCAGTACAAAAAGATAGATGAGCATGTCTATGTCATACAAGAGAGCGAGCCTAAGAAGGAGGAGTTGGAAAAAGTAGAGACCGGAAAGCTCATGGCGCAGGCTTTATCTACTCCTTTAACCTTGCTAGATCAGCAGCCAAATAAACTGGATATCAAATCCATTTTGGAGCAGACCATTAGTGGAAAAGTAACAGATGGCGAAAATGGTGATCCTCTGCCAGGAGTTAATGTACTGGCTAGAGGAACGACCGTCGGTACTGTTACAGATATTGACGGAAGCTATAGACTGACCGTTGGAGATGAAGTTGAGGTGCTGGTTTACTCATCGATAGGCTATGAGCCACAACAGGTGCAGATCAATGGTAGAAATACCATAAATATAACGATGATGCCTGATATACAGTCACTTAACGAAGTAGTAGTTGTAGGATATGGTTCTCAAAAGAAGAGTGATGTAACTGGTTCTGTAAGCTCAGTTGAGACGGAGTAGTTTGAGAATGAACCGATAGCTAATGTGACACAGGGTTTGCAGGGAAAAGTTGCCGGAGTGAATGTTACTTCAGGAAGTGGTGCTCCGGGGGGGAATATGATCGTTAGGATTCGTGGTAATAATTCGGTAATCGGAAGTAACGATCCTCTTTATGTAATTGACGGATTTCCAATTGACAACAGCACTTTGCTTTCAAGAGGTGGTGCAGCGGGGTTGGGTAATAACCAAAATCCCAGGAATCCTCTCAATGCTCTGAATCCAAATGATATTGAGTCTATAGAGATTCTGAAAGATGCTTCGGCAACTGCCATTTATGGATCCAGAGGAGCTAATGGAGTTATTCTGGTAACCACAAAGAAAGGTAAAAGTGGTAGTATATCAGTAAACTATGACTTCTATGCAGGAACTCAGTCTGTCACCGAAAATATGGATGTGTTGACTGCACGAGAATACATAGAGGGGTTTAATGCAATATCCATCGATCGGGGTGAGGGACCTATCTTATCCCAGGAAGATATTAATAGAATCGGGGATGGTACGGATTGGCAAGAACAAATTTACCTTACAGCTCCCTTATCTAATCATAACCTTTCGGCCTCTGGTGGTGATGAAAATACTAAGTTTTATGCGTCTTTAAATTACTTTGACCAGGATGGGGTAATCAAGAATTCTGGTATAAAAAAATATATTGGCAGACTCAACCTGGAAAGAAGTATTGGTGATCGTGCTCAAATTGGCTTCAACCTCAATACAAGCTTGGTCGAGGATAGTAATAATGTTGACGGTCTAAATATCAATGAGGCAGCAGGGCCTATTTACACTGCCTTGTTATATGATCCCACAGAACCTGTATTTGATTCTGATGGGAGCTTTTTTCAGTCACCTAACCTGACTATAAACAATCCATTAAGCCTAGTAAATGGAGTCTTTAGCGAAAGCGAGACAGACCGGCCCTGGCTGCCGTTCAAAACCCACGGCGGCAGCGCCGGTTTGCTCAGAGCCGGCAAAGGTACCATCTGGGAAGGAGGTATGCGGGAGCCCTGCATCTTCTGGGGTCCCGGTAAGATCAAATCGGCAGCGGTTAGCGGGCTGGGTTCCACCATGGACCTGTTTGCTACCTTCAGCAGCATGGCAGGCATTGTCATGCCAGATGACCGAATCATGGATAGCTTTAACCTAACTGCTACCTTATTGGAAGGTAAGGAAAGTCTTCGTCAAAGTATTCTTTATTACCGTGGTCCGGAGTTATACGCCGCCCGGCTGGGAGATTTTAAAGCACACTACATCACCCAGGGTGAGTACGGACAATTTGGCGAAAGAAAAGAGCATGAATTGCCGCTGCTTTATAACCTAAGCCATGACCCCTCGGAGCAGTATGATGTAGCTGCTGAGCATCCGGAAGTGCTGTCGCAGATAGAAGCTATGATAGAAGCGCATCGGGAAAAACTAGAAATTGGCCCGGATCAACTATCTGAAAGAGAATAAATGATGTTAAAGAGAAATTTTTTCTTTAAAGGTATACTTTGTCTGATGTACATGATATCTTTCTCTGCTTGCAGCGAGCAGCAACAGGAAGAAAGCAGGCCCAACGTTGTGATCATCATGGCCGATGACCTGGGCTACGGAGGGCTCAGCAGTTATGGCAACGACAGCATCCATACCCCACACCTGGATTCACTGGCGCATCACGGATTAAAATTTACGAATTTTTATGCCAATGCCCCGGTCTGTACCCCAACTAGGGCAGCTCTGCTGACAGGAAAGTACCAGCAGCGATCAGGTCTTGAGGGTGTCATTTATGTGAGAGGTGAGACTCGTCAGGTAGGATTAGATACTGCACAGGTAACCATTGGCGAACTGATGAGAGAACAGGGTTATGCCACGGGTATCATGGGTAAATGGCATCTGGGCTATAAGAGGGAATTCAATCCGGTGCATCATGGTTTTGAAGAGTTTTATGGCTATGTCAGCGGTAACATTGACTACCACAGCCACTATGATAATGCAGGTATTTATGACTGGTGGCATAACTTGGACAGCATACAGGAAGAAGGCTATGTAACCGACCTGATCACGGAACATTCTGTAGATTTCATCAATCGGAACAAAGGAAAGCCGTTCTTCCTGTACGTAGCCCATGAGGCACCGCATGTTCCTTTCCAGGGCCGTAATGATCCGGGCTATCGTTATCCGGGAGAGGAATTTACCTACTACGGACCGGTAGAAGATCAGCATAGAGCCTACCGTGAAATGACAGAAGTCATGGATGAAGGCATAGGAGAGATTATGCGTGCTCTCCGTGACAATGCTCTGGAAGAGAACACGCTGGTATTTTTTCTATCAGATAATGGTGCACTGGAGAAATATGGCAGCAACGGTGTACTGAGAGGACAAAAGACCAACCTCTATGAAGGCGGCATCAGAGTACCTGCCATTGCCTACTGGAAAGGGAAGATAAAGCCAGCAGAAACGGATGAAACCTCACTGACAATGGACTTACTCCCGACTGCCCTGGCAATAGCCGGAGCAGAAGTGCCTCAGGAACAGTTTGATGGAGTAGACTTCAGCAAGTTACTACTGGAAGGAAAGCCGGTAAAGGAAAGAACAGTATTCTGGAGATACAGTGATCAGAATGCAGCCCGAAGAGATGAATGGAAGTTGCTCATTACAGAGCAGGATACAGCCCTTTACCACCTGCAGGAAGATATAGAAGAAACGCAGGACGTTTCTGCTGAGCACCCCGAAATTACAGATGAACTTTCCATAAAGTTGCAGCAATGGGAAGTTGAGGTTGACCTGACTGATATGAAAACGCTTTAACTGACACAGAAACCATGATTTTATCTGAAAAAAATAGAAAAGGCTTAAAAGCTTTGTTAGTTCTAAGTAGTTTGATTTTTGGTTTAGCTAACGAGGTTTCGGGCCAAACATCCCTGCAATCGCTACCCAACATTCTACTCATTTTTACTGACGACCAGGGTTACCATGATGTTTCTTATTACGGTACGGAAGATCTGCAGACACCGAATATTGACCAGATAGCCAAAGCCGGAATGCGCTTTGATAACTTCTACGCTAACTGCCCGGTCTGCTCACCTACCCGTGCCGCGCTGCTCACCGGCCACTACCAGGATTATGTAGGCGTGCCGGGCGTCATTCGCACTTATAAAGATAACAACTGGGGCTACCTGGATCCTAAAGCCACGCTGCTGCCCGAGCAGCTTAATATGGCCGGCTACCACACCGCCCTGATTGGTAAATGGCACCTGGGGCTGGAGTCACCCAACACGCCGGTGGAGCGGGGGTTTGACTACTTCCACGGCTGGCTGGGTGATATGATGGATAATTACTGGACCCACCGCCGCCATGGCATAAACTATATGCGACTCAATGGGCAGGAGATAAACCCAGAAGGACATGCTACCGATCTGTTTACCGACTGGTCGGTGGATTACATTAAGAGCCAGGCTGATGATAAGCGTCCTTTTTTCCTGTACCTGGCTTACAATGCACCCCATTTCCCGGTACAGCCTCCGCAGGCGTGGCTGGACAAGGTGAAAAAGAGAGAAAAAGGCATTGATGATACGCGAGCTGAGTTGGT
>CAZZGE010000176.1:0-9978 GCA_964653665.1 uncultured Porifericola sp.
AACCCGGTGAGATGAAGCAGCTTAAAGCTGGAGACACCGATATACTGCTGGCTCGCTACCAAGATGAATTTTTTGCCACGCCTGCCTTTTGTACCCACTACGGTGCACCACTGGCTGACGGAGTGCTTAACGGAAAACGAGTCGTTTGTCCCTGGCACCATGCCTGTTTCAATGTGGAAACTGGCACACAGACAGAGCCACCCGGATGTGACAGCCTTCCTAGCTTTGAGGTAATCCTACAGGGCGATGATGTTTTTGTAAAAGTACCCGATAATGCTCCTGCCATGCGGATGGAAGATATGCAAGAGCCCGACCCCGAAAACCAGGAAGTTTATGTAATCATTGGTGGGGGGGCTGCAGGACAGTACGCGGCCGAGGCATTACGCACTGAAGGCTTCACCGGCAGAATCACGATGATCAGTAAGGATCAAGATCATCCTTATGACCGTGTAAACTGCAGTAAGGAGTATCTGCAGGGGGAAGCGCCTCAGGAGTGGATGCCCCTTCGCGATGCCAGTTTTTATGAAGAACACGGGATAGAGCTTCTTACGGAAACTACGGTCAGTGAGCTTGACGCTGATCATCACACCATCCAGCTACAGGATGGCGAGCAAATCAAATACAATAAGGCGCTGGTTTGTACTGGTGGAGCGGCCATCCAACCGAACCTGGAGGGGGCCGACCTTGATAATGTGTTCACGCTACGTTCTCTGCAAGATAGCACTCACATTCAAGAGGCAGGGAAAAAGGCCAAAAAGGCAGTTGTAGTGGGTTCTTCTTTCATTGGCATGGAAGGAGCCTGGAGCTTGTCTAAGTTGGGCTGCGAAGTAACCATAGTATCTCCCGAAGCTGTACCCTTTGCTGATAAATGGGGTGCCGAGGTTGGGAATATGCTCAAAAGCCTGCACGAAGAAAATGGTATACAATTCAGCTTAGGTACAAAAGTCAACCGGCTGATGGGTGATCAAAAAGTCACCTCAGTGGGACTGGATAACGGTGAAACCCTGGAAGCCGACCTGGTTCTGTTTGGGATAGGCGTACGGCCGGCGACCTCCTTCATCAAAGGATTATCTTTTAAAGAGGACGGGGGAATTCGGGTAGATGAAAAATTATATGCTGGCAAGCAGGTGTATGCTGCTGGAGACATTGCTTATTTTCCCTACAAGTCAGAAGAAACGCGTATTGAACATTGGCGTTTGGCGTGCCAGCATGGTCGGCTTGCCGGAAAGAATATGGCAGGAAAGGAAAAACCCTACGAAAGCGTTCCTTTTTTCTGGACAGGCCAGCATGGTCTGCAAATGCAGTACGTGGGCTACGCACCCACCTATGACCGTATGGTGGTTGATGGAGACATTAATCAAAGAGACTTTATTGCCTACTATATCCATGACGGAATCGTCAAAGCGGCGCTTGGTGCCAATCGTGATAAGGCTATGGCTGCACTGGAAGAGCTTATGCGTATGGATAGAATGCCACCGGTCAAAGATCTGGAGAAACATCAGGTTGATTTAGTACAGCATCTCCATGCAGTCAATGGCATGGGCTAACTCAGGTAGGATATTGAAAAAGCCTGATCAGGTCACGGGCTACGCGGGTGGGAGTTGTTTCTCCTGCCAGAACTTTCTGTTCTTGGACTTTTATTTGGTTCTTTACTTGAGGATGCTGGTAAAACATCTCTTTTAAGGACTGACTGATGGTATCATGCAGCCACTGTAATCGCTGACCCTTACGTTTGTTGGCAAAATAGCCATTTTTCAAGGTAGTCTGTTCATAATGCTTGATAGCTTCCCACATCTCTGATAACCCCATTGACTCCAGCGCCGAACAGGTGAGTACTGTAGGCTTTACTTGACTGGTAGGTGGGGGAAATAGATCTAAGGCATTTTGGTATTCGTTTTTGGCTTCCTGGGCAGCTGACTGGTTGTGTCCATCAGCTTTGTTAATGACCAGCATATCTGTCATTTCCATGATACCACGTTTGATGCCCTGCAGTTCGTCTCCTGCCCCGGCCAGCATGAGTAGCAGGAAATAGTCTACCATCTGGTGTACCAGTGTTTCAGATTGACCCACTCCCACCGTCTCTACCAGGATAAGATCATAACCGGCAGCTTCGCAGAGCAAGATGCTTTCCCGGGTTTTCCGAGCTACCCCCCCTAGTGTACTACCGGTAGCGGATGGTCGTACATAAGCCGCTTCGTGATGGCCAAGTTCGGGCATACGTGTCTTGTCCCCCAATATACTACCTCGGCTACGTTCGCTACTGGGGTCTACAGAGAGGACCGCCACCCGCTGACCCTGATCTATCAGGTAAGGCCCCAAGGCATTGATAAACGTACTTTTGCCGACCCCTGGAACGCCGGTAATACCTATGCGCAACGACTTACCGGAAAAAGGTAGCAGCGCCTCTAAAACTTCTTCGGCCAGTTGTTGGTCATACTTGAGGGTACTTTCTATCAGCGTGATAGCCTGGCTGAGTATGTATCGCTTCCGTTCGCGAACACCTTTTACATACTCAGATACGGCTAATCTTGTTTTCCTCATGATTTGGTAGCGGATGAATTGTACTATATTGCTTAAAAACTGCCAATTTAGTCAAAAAAATAGAGTTGTTAGTAGCTTCAGATTTTCACAGGCAAAAACGAGTACAATTTCCTCAAACTAAGAAAGTTCGGAGATAAAGCTAACAGAAAGCTCCCCAAACTATTGTGAAATAAGTGTAATTTCAGATTAGTAAAACAAAATAGTGCAAAATAAATTGTATTTTTATAATAAAATAAATTTATCAAGCAAGATAAAAAATGAGATGTTTTACATTATTAATGTATTTATTTACTTTTGTTAATATTTGTTTAGTACTACTACAGTGTATAAGGTGATCTTGTTAAGTTCATAGAGTTACTGTTGTAATTTTTTACTATAAATCTGGTGGTGATGCACCCCAGTAATTATCAAATTAGCATTGAGCTTATTTACTTACGGAGAACAAAATTATGAAGATCAAGAATGTATTTCCAAGAGCCCTGTTTTTATGGGTCTTTCTTTTATCGGCTTCCATTTCTCAGTCGGTATCAGCCCAGGATACGCTTTTTAAGATACTGGCAGTAGACGGTGACGTTAAACTGAAAAAAACAGAAGCCTGGCTTCCTGTTAAAGAAGGACAGCAAGTCAGTGCGCAGGATTTGTTTAAACTTGATGAAGGTGCTTATCTGGGTATGGTTCATCATACTGGTCACTCACTTGAGCTGAGAAAAAGAGGTACTTATGTAGCTGGTCAGCTGAGTGAAAAACTGGGAGACCGTAAACTGGAGGTTGCGTCAAAATATGCATCCCTCTACCTTAGCATGGTAAACGAAAATAGCGTACCCCAGTCCGCCAATAATCTGGAACGGACTACCAACAAAAGCCAACTTTATGTATACCTGCCCAACTCTGTTGATGTCTTCAATGACGAAGTGATCCTGCGCTGGAAGGATGACTCAGAACTGGATGAAAACTATGAGGTGAAGCTCAAAAACATGTTTAACGAGGTACTGGACACCAAGACAGTTGCCGGAACCAAGACTAGTCTGAACTTCAACGATAACAAGATCGCCAGTGAGCGTATGATCATCATTTCTGTGAGTAGCCAGGATTTTAAAGATCAAAGATCCAAAGATTACGGTATGAAGCAACTGACTCCTGAAGAAGCTGAACCCATTGCCCGTGAACTGAAGGAACTGAAACTGGAAATTACAGATGAGCAATCTGCCCTTGACAAGCTAATCCTGTCATCTTTTTACGAACAAAACAGCCTGCTGGCTGATGCTCTTACAAGTTATGAACATGCGATTCAACTCGCGCCCGACGTGGACGCTTTCCGTACTGCTTACGACCAGTTTATCTTTAGAAATGGACTGGGTAATTAATTTGACCTAATACAAAGTTTATTTTCCTTGATTAACTTGCCGGGGTAACCCGGCTTTTTTTGCTGTGATCAGTTTGATGGCTCCTTTACTTTTTATCGATAAGCAACCCTTTCTATAGTTAATGTTATATTTGAAGATTGATATAAACTCCTGATCGATCATGCTTCAGCAACTGTACTCTTTGGATCAGCAGCTTTTCCTTTACTTAAATGAATTACATACTCCCTGGATGGATAATGTTATGTACTGGGTGACGCTTAAGTACACGTGGTTTCCAGTATATTTGCTATTGATCGTTGGGCTAAGCTGGCGCTATCGCTGGCAAGGCGTAGTGATGCTATTGACGATGATAGCTGCCGTAGGACTGGGTGATCTGGTAACCTCAGGTATCATGAAGCCATTCTTTGAGAGGCTCCGTCCCTGCCATGAGCCGGATCTGGCAGGTATGGTACACGTTGTGAAAGGTTGCGGCGGGCTTTTTGGCTTTGCCTCAGCACATGCTGCCACTACCTTTGCACTGGCCGGAAGCCTGTGGTGGCTCCTTAAGTACTGGTCGCCATGGTGGGGACTGGCTTTCCTTTGGTCGGCGTTGGTAGCTTACAGCCGGGTATACGTGGGCGTACATTATCCTTCCGACATTATTGTCGGGGCAATAGTCGGTGTTATGCTGGCCTGGCTGGTGGTAAGACTGGAACTATGGCTAAGCCTGCGCCTGTACGGGCGGCCGATCAATACACGCTATCTGGACAAACTAGATCACTAGGATACTCCACCTCGCTTCGCCATAATTTTGTTGATGTACTTGCCGATCACGTCAAACTCCAGGTTGACCCGATCGCCTTCTTTAAGCTGATGAAAGTTAGTATGCTCGTAAGTATAAGGAATGATGGCCACTCGAAAGCTATCATCTCTCGAGTTAAAACAAGTGAGGCTCACACCGTTTACCGTTATAGATCCTTTTTCAACAGTCATATAATCCTCCTGACTGGGCCGGTAGCGAAAGTCAAACAGCCAACTGCCTTCTTCCTGCTGAATTCGCTGACAGATACCGGTTTGGTCTACATGACCCTGCACGATGTGTCCATCAAAGCGGCCATCTGCTGGCATGCACCTCTCCAGATTGAGCTTGCTGCCTACCTGGAGATCACCCAGATTACTTCTTTGCAGGGTCTCGTCTATCGCAGTTACTTTATAGTGGTTGTCTGATACCTCAGTAACGGTAAGACACACACCATTATGGCATACGCTCTGATCAACTCGCAGTTCCGAAGCTAATGCACTATGTATTTCCAAGTGCTGATTAGTACCGTCTTTGGTGATATTGATTACTTCTCCTACAGACTCTATGATTCCCGTAAACATATCATGCGTTTGTTCTTGATATACCAACTTACGTGCCTCGGGAAGAGTTGCAAACAGTGCAGAAAAAAATGCTATAGTTTTGCATGAGCCCGTTTGTCGGGAGGTGACTTCAGAAATTCCAACAGATCAGCCATTTGCTGGTGGTCTACCTGATTTTCCAGCCCGGAGGGCATAGCCGAATACTCAGAAGCCTGAAGTGACTGTATATCACCTCTCTGCACTACAGTTTGCTTACCACTCAGGTCTGTGAGCGTCAGGGCACTTACCGACTCAGCGCTGATAATTCCTGCGAGAGACCGGCCATTACTTAGCTGAATCTCCCACAGTTCGTAGCCATCGGCAATGGACTTATTGGGCATCAGGATATCTTCCATCATGGCCTGCTTACTGCGATTACGCACTGTAGAAAGATCAGGACCAATGGGTGTCCCTCGCTTACCAGAATACGTGTGGCATCGGGCACAAGCTTGCTCAAAGACCATCTGGCCCTGTATTGCATTTCCCTGTAGGGAAAGGGCAGGCTGGTAGGCTTTTACTACTGCAGCTTCGTTTGGCTCATTGCCCGCTAGTAAATGACGAGCCTTATTACGTACTGACTCGTAGTCGTGGTTCATCAGGTGCACACTACGACGCCAGCCAATGGTGGAAGGATCAACCTGGGCTTCTTCAACGGCACTCAGCAGTAGCAGCATTCTCTCTTCGCTACTTCCAAAGGTATTGATAGCTTCATCCCTCAGCTCAGGGGTAAGGCTGGGCCACTGATCCAATAAGAATGAGCAAGGCGCTACATTACGACTTTTACTCAGGCTGCGAATGGCTGCTTTCTGTACCACTACGGCTTCTTGCGGGTGGATCACACCGGTAAGCTGACGGCTGTACTCATCAGGAGCTGCCGTAGCCAGCCATTGTATGGCATCTGTACGCCAATCAGGATCTGCGTTGCGGTCATCCAGGGCCCTGGCAGCACTTTGCAGTGTTTCCGATAACATGGCACGCTCCGGTAAACCTAGGCTGTTAAGCAAATCCATGGAGGCCCGGCGCAGGGGAGGAGATGCTTCAGGATGGATCAGTGCAAGGAGTTGTTGCTGGTACTGCTGTTGCTCAGGTAGTGCCTGAGAACGGGCTGCCAGGCCATCTGCTAAGCCGCTCAGAGCGGCTGCTTGCCAGGAACCTGCCTCCAACGTTTGGGTGGCTTGGGTAATCAACCTGTCAATGGCCTGGAGGTTACCGGAACGCCCAATAACGCTGGCCAGCTTGGCGAAGAAAGGAGCAGCGGCAGGATCATTAAGCTCGTCGGTAGCCCGTGCCAGCCAGCGATCTTCCTGACCATTGGCGGTTGACAGTGCAGCGTACTGAACCCATTCGTCATCAATATCTTGTTGTAGGATTTGCCAGGCTATTTCCTGTGCCTGATTGTCGTTGATTTCCCCTGACGTACAGAGTAATTGAAAGCGAACTTTTGCATTCTCATCCCCGGCCAATGTGTACAGCTTAGGGATAAGAGCAGGATATTTTTCCAGGTTTAGTTCAGCAAGCTTAATAGCATTTTCGCGAATACCTGCCTCTTCGTCCTCAAGTGCAGTTTGCAAGGTAGCTTCGTCTAATTGCTGAAGTCCCTGGAGCGTCCACAGAGCGTGGAGGCGACCGGCAGCCGACGAGGTTTCCTTCACCATCCTGCGCAGATTGTCTGCCTGGGCTATTGCTTTTTGGTCAAGCAGAAGGCGTTGGGCGTGCCGCCGCCACCATAGGTTAGGATGGGCCAGCTTTTGCAGCAGTGCGGCGTGGTCAGTGGCATCTATTTGCGGAGTAAAAGGGCTTGCCGTAGAAGCATCTTCCGGAACGATGCGGTAGATACGGCCCATGTCGGTGCCGTTATACAACTGGCCAGATTCATTGATCTTCTCGGACATCCATTCCGGATGCTCTACGATTTGTCGGTAGTAGTCTATGACATAAAGCGAACCGTTGGGTCCCACATAAAAATTGACAGGGCGAAACCAACTGTCTTCAGAAGCCAGAAACTCGCTATTTTCTAACAGCCGATCAGCGTCAAAAGTAGCACCGCGGTCAGATATCATATCAGCATGCACCAGGTTGTGCACAGGTTCAGCGACGAAGGTAACCTGGTCAAATTCTTCGGGAAACATATCACCTTGGTACCAGGTAACACCACACGCCGAGGTAATGGTGCCTACATCGGTAAGTAGCTGATGCTGTGGGTTTTGGGTGATCGGAAAGACCTCTACTCCCTGTCCGTAAGTAGGCAGGTAGGCAGTGGCATCTGGTACAGCCAGGTTGGGATTACGTTGCAGGTAGCGGGCAGGAATTACTTCATGAAACAAGTGGTGAGCATTGCTGGTAAGCACCTGGTGTCCCCATTTGTCAAAAGTCAGTCCAAACTGGGATGCCCCAGACATGGCTTCCAGTTGGTAAGTGTCGGGACGGAAGCGGACATTCCGACCGTCAGCATTTTGGGGAAGACCGATACCGGGTTGATCAGGAAAAATAATGGGGCTGCCTTCATCACCAAATTTATCATGAAAAAACTTGGTAGAGATGGTACCCTCATGCGCCAGGTAAATCCAGTTGTCCAGTCCGTAGACGGGCGTATTCAGGTTGTGCTGGGGGTTAGAGCGAGCAAATCCAGTGAGCATTTTCTCTTTCACATCAGCTTTACCATCACCATCGCTGTCTTCCAGGTACCAGACATCCGGAGCATCCGTTACGATCACACCTTTTTTCCAGCGCATGATACCAGTAGGGAGAATGAGATCTTCAGCAAAGAGAATTGCTTTGTCGGGAAAGCCATCGGCATCGGTATCTTTGAGCAATTTTACTTTGCCCGAACCGTCTACATCCATTGGGTAGCCGTGCATTTCAACTACGTAGACATTACCATTTTCATCAATCTCCATGGCTACCGGGTCTGCTACCAATGGCTCGGACGCAAAGGACTCCATGCGAAATCCATCCATGATCTTAAAGCCTTGCAAAGCTTTCTGGGCTCTGGGAGATAGGGATGTGTTAGGCTGACAGGCAGCTATGAAAACAACGAAGAGGCAGGTAAGCGTAAAGCGCATGATTTTAAATATGTAGGTAAGTAACTAATTTATTGATAATGTGGCTCTCAAACAAGTTATAAGCGTCGGATTAATGTAAGAAATGTAACCGATCCCCATGCCTACCCTGATTTTATCATCATAGTTTTTTAAAGCATGATAAATTTGAAAACACGTAAGTCCATGGGCATATATTTTTTAATCTAAGTTGGGTCTAATTCTCCGAGGCTTGCCTCGTGTCAACAACAAATACCTCAAGAAATGCCTCGTGGGGTTGCCTCGAGGTAGCTTACTTAAAGATTGTCCGTAATGGTGGGTCTAAGACATCATGAAGCAGTTGCCTTATTCCCCCAAGAGGCCTGATAAATCGGCCCTTTGTAAACAATCTGGGCTTTGCCCCCTGTTATATAAATACAATTTACGTTCATGGCATCTATATTATCTCTAGTTATCGTTGTAACGTTATCCATACTGATAATCCGGTTCACGACCATCGCTCTGGTGCATACCGGGCTTTCCCGGCAGGTGGCCCGGTTTCAGGCACGCTATGCTTTCACTGGGGTAGTATCTACCACACGGGAATCAGAGCGCTGGGTGAGCCATCCGGTACGCCGCAGAATCATCACGTTGCTGATGCTGCTGGGAAACGTTGGAATCATTTCGGTTCTGGCCTCACTGATACTGGTTTTTGTAGATGAGCAGGCTGGTATTTCAGACTGGATCATCAAAATAGAGATACTCCTTGGTGGGGTGATAACCCTGTGGTTTCTTTCTAGAAGTCAAGGGGTAGACCGTGCACTTTCCAAGTGGATTGATCATCTGCTGAATAAATATACTGATATCAAAGTAAGAGACTATGCCGGTATTTTGTATCTGTCAGGTGACTATGAAATTACAGAGATGCTGGTAGAGAAAGACCAAAAGACCACTGGATGGCCAACGAAAACCTGGAAAAGCCCAACCTCAGACAGGAGAGGCTTAACCTGGTGTAGAGCGAGATGATGGCAATTACACATTGTTCTTCCTTCAGGAGATACCCTGATTCTGATAGGCGATACGTTGATCTAGTACGACAAAGAGTCTACCCTCAAACGCCTCTTTGAATGAGAGGAAAAGAAACTTTGAGGAACATCTTAGCCATCAGGAGGCCATAGAAGCCCATCGGAAGGCACTGCAGGAAGAAAAGCGGGCCAATCCGCAGGTGCTGTAACGTACTGGTGAAGTACATTTTTTGAACAGACAAATCAGATTTTTTATGCATACCGTAAGTGATGACAAGGCAATTGGGGTACCGCTCAACCAGTTTCTCATAGGGGGAACTTGGGCCGGACTAACTGCTGCAATCATCAACAACATATACTCTTTTATTTATACATCAATGACCGGCTTTTCAGCGAGTGGTGCCGTAAACTTCACGACAATTACGCTGGCGTCAGTTGTACCCCTCATGCTGGCAGCGCTGCTGTACTACGGATTATCCAACAATAGTAGTAAACCAACCCCTTACTTTATTATTATCGCAATTATCCTTACCATGTTTAGCGAGAGGCTTAGGGTATTTGCCATTTACATTTATGAATACGATGTGCCAGTAGCCTTTTATGGTCTGGTGTTACCAATGAATTTTATGGCAGGCGTGATTGCAGCGGTTG
>CAZZGE010000177.1:0-9865 GCA_964653665.1 uncultured Porifericola sp.
GTGTAAATCCCAAGAGCGCTGCTACCTACAAGTTTACCTATGAGAATGTAATCAATATTTTGGGTGACAAAATGGAATAGGTTTTGAACAAGTACAAATCCACCAAAGTTGAACAAATCTTTGAATGCCTTCATACTAAATTGAAAAGAAGGTATCCACTTCATATAGGCGTAGTATCCTACAAGCGATAAAGAGGATGTAATGATTCCATTAAATGCAAGTGACCATACGCCAAACCCTTGAAAAGCGAGTATAACAGCTGTGATGCCAGCAATAACTATAGCAATAATCTCAATCACCGCCTGAGGTTTAAAATCCATTTCTTTGGTTAGCTTTGATCTGTGTACCAAAAAGAAGGAATCGATAATTAGAGATATAGATATCACTGGAATTAACTCGTACAAAAAAGGTTCTTCATAAAACCAAGCGGCGAGGGGGGTTAATGCAAAGGCGATCAATAAATAACCAATAACGGATACCAGAAGGTTGATCCAAAAAACAGTATTGAAATGTATTTCTTGAATTTCCTTTTTATTCATTTGTATTAATGCAGCCCCCATTCCAAATTCACCAATTAAGCGAACAAGGTTAGTAACGACGTAGGCCATACCGATCAAACCATAGTGCTCGGGTATTAGTACCCTTGCCAAAATTAGCTTGATCAATAGCCTAATCCCTTGGCTTCCAAAAGACGATACGGTTACCCAACCGACCCCTTTTGTTACTTTTTTTCCAACAGATGACACTCTATATTATTTAGTTTGGAAATATACCATACTGCCAATAGGCTTTTCAAGCAAAGGGATTTTTGATCTTACTTTTTCCCTGGTTAAGTTTTTGCGCGGAAGATTTACTAGTATAGTAACCATTACTATTGGACAAGTAACCATAACCATATTCCGATGAATACTTAACATCATTGAAAAGAAGGTAGAGATTGTTAATCTTTTTATTTACATGTAAATCGTTGATACCACTCAGGATGTTCTTGTTGGTATAGTTATATCTAACAACAAAAAGATTAACGTTGAAGTGTTTAATGAGCACAAAATAGTCAGCCACATATCCTATCGGAGGCGTTTCTACAATTATATGATCATACCTTTTTCTGAGTTCTCCAAAAAGCTTATCCATACTTTCGGACTCGAATAATTTAATAGGATCGTCTTGAGGAGAACCAGGAGCTATTACGTCTAAATTACGGAACTCTGTAGGTTGTATGACATTTTCTAATTGAGCAAAATCATTGATATAATCAGTTAATCCAGGTCCCTGAAGATCAAAGTATTCTTGTATTTTCGGTTTTCTTAAATCACCACAAATGAGGATTGTCCTTTTTCCTGAGTCCGCAAATGTAGCAGCTAAGTTAGCTGAACAAAAGGTTTTACCTTCTCCACTAATAGATGAAGTAATACCAATTACTTTATCTTCTGTACCTTGGTGAAAATACTGTAAATTGATACGCGCAAATTTAAAGGACTCTGATATAGCCGAATTAGGATACTTTCGTGCTACAATCTTAACATCTTTAGCTCCATTGGCGATCATACCCAGAAGAGGCGCTTTTGTCTGTCTTTCTAGATCTCTTTTATCGGTGATATTATTATTCGTCATATCCCGGGCCAAAACAAACCCTAGTGGCAATATAAATCCTAGCACAAAAGCTATAGCATAATTAAGGGTTGTATTAGGTAGCACTGGTGTATATCCAGTCTTCTTGGGAGGGTCTACTATTTCAACATTGTCTGTATTGGTGGCAAGCATCATCTCTGCATTAGCTTTCTTTTCTACCAAGGCATTGTATTTTGCCGCAAAATTATCATATTCTCTCTGCAGCATAGTGAGCCTTCTTTCATCTTGCGGCAGGGAATTGATACTGTTTTTGAGTGAATAGATTCTGCTGTTTACACTACTCAACTGCTGTGTCTGGTTTTCAATGGCTGATGAAAGTCCATCCATGATCGCTTCGCGCGTACTCTCTGCCTGTTGAGTCAACTGAATAACCAGCGGGTTATTAGGCTGAGCAGTAAAGCGGAGTTCCCGCAAACGTGTACTTAATTCTATATACTTCTGAATAAGTTGACTAAATACCTGATCCTCTTGAACACCGGCTGAAGAAGGAGCGATGATCCTGTCGGAATTATTACCGTTCCGCATGTGCTGCAAAGTACTTCTGTAGTAGCGTAAATTGTTTTCAATAAGTGCTTTATCCTGCTCCAGCCCAGTAAGCTTTTCTACCGCTGATCCTTTGGCAATATCAATATCCAGTATGCTACTAGACGATTTATAGTTTTGCAATGCCATTTCAGCTTTTCTCAGAGAATCGCCCATAATCTCAATTTGCTTTTCAAGAAATTCTACTGAATTAAAACCTCTTGCATTCTTCTTAGTCAGATCCTGATTTGCATATTCCTCAATCAGCGTACTTAAAAACTTTACCCCTTTGTCATCAATACTACTGTTAATCAGTAGCTGTAACATTCTTGATTCTGCATCTTTTTCATCAAGCGGTAATACAGACAGTTTACCCTGATATTCCATGGCCAAATCTTCAACACGCGTTATTGTAAAGCAATATTCATAATCAGGATTATACACAAATTCATTGTTTTTATAGACAACGAAATTCATATAATCACTTGTGAACGGCTCTCCAAATTCACCTTCTGCCACGAAATCTAAATCGTATACCTTTGAACCACGCTTCACCTCAAAATTGAACAAATTTGCTTCATCTTTACTAGCGTACACTTGATATCGTGTATCTGATATCTGTTTAATGTAAATTGGACTTGCAACCAACTGAGTGGACGAAGAGTCCATCTCGATTGTGAACGGAAAAGAACCCATTTCATTAAGCCATGAATTTCTAACAAATTCAGGCCAAAAACTTTCAACGTTGTAATATGATAAACCAAAGTCCAACTCATCCAATGTTGAGTTAATTAAAGAATAAGAAGTTAATTTACCTATCTCATTACTTAGCGCAATTTTACCTGCACCTTTTTCAACATCATCGCGTATCAGTTCTCCTGTCTCTGAGGATCCAATAGCCCTATCTTTCACATAAATGCTTGCACCAATTTCATAGTATTTTTCAGCATATTGATTATACAAAAAAGCCAACAAGCCAAATAACCCTATGCTAAGCATGAAATAATACCAGTTGGATCCGATTTTTCGTATGAGCGAAATTAGATCAATCGTCTCATTGTTGTTAGCACCGCGGTGTGTATTTTGCTCCATCATTTCAAAATTAAAGGATCAACAAAGAATATTAAAAATTACAAAATAGGTCAGTTGCTCGTGTTCACATTATTCAGGAGAAAATTAGATATCAACACAATAGCACTGATACCACTGAATACGATGCCCAGAGGCTGCAAATTTGCCCTCTTGATTTGTTCTTCCGTGGGTTGTACATATAACACATCATTGGGAACCAAATAATAGTACTTAGAATTCATTAGATCAGCATTTGTCAAATCTAAATGTACAACTTCAACGCCTTCATCAACTTGCCTAATCAACTTTATATCTTTACGGCTACCAAAGTCTGTGATATCTCCTCCCAAACTAAGTCCCTCCAGAACAGTAGCCTGTCCATTATAAATGTAATAGTAACCAGGGTTATTTACCTCACCCATTACAGATATTTTAAAGCTAATTAGTTTTACGTCCACTGTGGCATTTCTGACATAACGGTCGGCCTGCTGCTGTATAATCTGGGTAGCTTCTTCAATGGTCAAATTTTCAACTTGCACATCCCCAATCAACGGAATTTTAACGAATCCATTCTTATTAACTGAAAAACCTGTGCTATAAAAAATAGCTGGATTTCCAAAGCCTCGCATCTCCTGATTTCCGAAGTTAAAGAAAACAGAAGTTTCGGTGTCGGGATTCTGAATATTGACTTGTAATACATCATTAGGCTGAATTCTATACTCCGGGCGCTTATTTTTGATCAGTGTAGGATACTCATTATTAAACTCTTCACTCTGAAGATATATCAGCTCTTTACTGGAATAACAGCCTGATACGAAAATCATGAATATCAAAAGTCCGATAAGTTGTTTCCAGGTGCTTCTTCTTTTCATTACAAGAAAATTATACTTAAGTGATAAATAATTAAATTATTCTAAGTGAGACGGAAGCAAATGTAGTAATTTATTTCTCACATAAAAAATATTTACATCAAAAAAGTTATATTTTTCCTGTGATTATTTGAATAAATATTGTGCTTAAGCCATTGCCATCGCAATATGTACTGGTAAAAAGCCAATCATTGCCTGTCAGCACGTCATTGAAAATTAATTTTTGCGAAGTACTTACATAGGGTTTAGCTAAATATACATTGCGGAAGATATGTAAGAAAAGCTTAAAAAGTTTACGACATTAGTTCAAAAATGACGCCAAAGTAGCAGTATACAGCTTTTTGGCTTCACCCAATTTAATCCACTGTTCTCCATCTATCTGAAGTGCATCTCCTCCTACTTTTCCGATACGCTGTAAAGGGACCGTCGAATCCTTAAAAGAATCCTCGAGGACTTGCTGCTGATCAGGGCTCACCGTGACCACTATCCTACCCTGACCTTCCCCGAAGAGAAGAGCATCTTTTCTTAATCCTTCAGAGGTGTTTATCTGAAAGCCCAGGTTACCAGCCATCGCTGATTCTGCCAGGCACACAAACAAGCCCCCCTCCGAAATATCATGGGCCGATTGTATCAATCCTTTCTCAATGAGTTTTCGCACCATTGCTTGTACTGCGTATTCTTCATCCAGGTCAAAGTAAGGAGCCGGAGAGGATTTGTACTGTTGATAACTGTAAAGATATTCGGAGCAGGCAATGTCGTCGGTTACTTTTCCTACCAGGTAGATAAGATCATCCTCATCCTGGAAACGCATGCTCATCCGCTTCTCATAATGATCTAAGAGGCCAAGCATGCCGATCACTGGTGTCGGGAAGACGGCACCACCGTCATGAGACTGGTTATAAAAACTTACATTGCCACCAGTTACCGGGGTATTAAATTTTTCGCAGGCTTTCTTCATTCCCTTGATAGCACCCACAAACTGCCAGTATACCTCCGGATTATAAGGATTACCAAAATTCAAACAGTTGGTAATCGCTACCGGTAAACCACCTGAGCAAGTCACATTGCGAGCCGACTCAGCCACTGCGATGGCGCAACCTACCTCAGGATCAGCCTGGACGTACCGTCCATTACAGTCTACAGAGATAGAGATGGCTTTTTCAGTACCTTTGATGCGAACTACCGGTGCATCACCGGGGCTATTGGTGGTCACTGTATTGGTACCAATCATAGAATCATACTGCTCTGCCACCCACTGCCGGGAGGCAATATTGGGATGACTAAGCATAAATTTACCCACTTCCGCCAGGTTTTCGGGAACAGCAATACTGTCCGGATTAAACTTTTGATGCTCCTGATAATATACTGGTTCGCGATACTCACGATGGTAAACGGGGGCACCACCTCCCAGCACAAGGTCATAGGCCGGTACTTCGGCTACTAAATCATCTCCTTTATAAAATTTTAGCATTTTCGTATCAGTGACCACACCAATTTCAGCACAGTTCAGATCCCATTTCTCAAAAATATCCAGTACTTCCTGCTCACGGCCTTTTTTAACCACGATTAACATGCGCTCCTGTGATTCAGAAAGTAATATTTCAAAAGGAAGCATATCCTGCTGCCGAAGTGGTACTTTGTCCAGCCAGATATCCATACCATGCTCGCCTTTGGCACTCATTTCGGAGGTGGAACATATGATACCCGCTGCCCCCATATCCTGTATGCCGACCACGGCCCCCGAGGCTATCACTTCCAGTGTGGCTTCCAACAGCAGTTTTTCCTGGAAAGGGTCGCCTACCTGCACGGAGGGTAAGTCGTTCAGTGAATCTTCACTGATATCCTTGGAAGCGAAAGCTGCACCTTGGATGCCATCCTTTCCGGTAGCTGACCCTACAATAAAAACCGGGTTACCGACTCCGTAGGAGATGGCTGAAGCAGTTTTGTCGGTCTCCACAATACCAGCAGAAAAAGCATTCACCAGCGGATTGACCTGGTAACAAGGATCAAAGTACAACTCCCCTCCTACCGTAGGAATGCCAAAAGCATTACCATAATCTCCGATACCTTTGACTACCCCTTTTAAGAGCCACTGCGTTTTTGCGCTGGTAAGATCGCCGAAGCGGAGCGAATTGAGCTGAGCAATGGGTCGTGCCCCCATTGTAAATATATCACGGTTGATGCCTCCCACACCCGTAGCAGCTCCCTGATAGGGCTCAATGGCGGATGGGTGGTTATGCGATTCTATCTTAAAACTACATGCCAGGCCATCGCCAATGTCAACCAATCCGGCATTTTCCTCACCGGCCTCCGCCAACATACGATCGGATGATTTAGGCAGTTGCTTAAGCCAGACAATAGAGTTTTTGTAAGAGCAGTGCTCAGACCACATGACTGAAAAAATGCTGAGTTCAGTAAAATTCGGTGTGCGGCCCAAAATCTCCTGAATCTTGTTGAATTCTTCTTCCAGTAATCCCAGATCCTGGGCAGTTTGTAAAGTTATGAGCTCCTCTTTCAATGTAATGGCCTTTTTCGTTGATGATGGCGCAATTTACAATATTGGGAGGAAACCTAAAGACTGGGTTCAGATATTTGACACTGGTTATGGGGCTTAAGCTTGAATAATAAGGTTGGTTTTATATGACTGCAAAACACTGGGTTTTTCGGACTCAATTTACTTTTCGGAACGTCTGCCTTCGGCAAACTGACGGGCAAAGTAGGTAAGTATAATGTCAGCTCCTGCTCTTTTGATACAGGTGAGCGCCTCCTCTACACATTGTTCTTCATGAAGCCACCCCCTACCAGCGGCCGCTTTGATCATGGCATACTCGCCGCTGACATGGTAGGCAGCAATTGGGGCAGCATAGTTATCCTTGAGTAAGCGGATCACATCCAGATAAGGAACGGCCGGCTTGACCATCAGTATATCGGCCCCTTCCTCCATATCCAGGTCAGCCTCTATCAGCGCTTCTGTACGGTTAGCAGGGTTCATTTGATAAGTCTTTTTATCTCCGGCTTTGGGAGCAGAGTCCAGCGCATCCCGAAAGGGACCATAGAAGGCGCTGGCGTATTTGGCAGTGTAGGACATAATGGATACATCGGTGTGCCCATGTTTATCCAGTAGGTCGCGCAGATACCCTACTCTGCCGTCCATCATATCAGAAGGTCCCAGCATGTCAGCGCCTGCTTCAGCCTGCGTCAGGGCCATTTTACCCAAAACCTCCAGGGATTCGTCATTTAGGATATTGCCGTCTTTGACGATACCATCGTGTCCGTCTGAATTATAGGGGTCCATAGCAACGTCGGTCATCAAGCAGACGTCCGGGAACTGTTCTTTGACCCGGCGAATCGCTGTCGGAAAGAGGCCCTCGGGATTATGACTTTCAGTAGCCAATGGGTTTTTTTTGCTGTCGCTGATAGAGGGAAAAGGAGCAAAGGTTTTGATTCCCAAATCCACACAGGCAGCAATTTCTTCCAGCAGCAAATCAATACTGTACCGAAAAATACCAGGCATTGAAGCCACTTCTATTTTTTTATTGTCGCCTTCAATGATAAAGAGCGGAAAAATCAGATCCTTGGTTTGTACCTGCGTTTCCTGTACCATATCGCGAATGACTGGTGACTTACGGTTGCGTCTGGGTCTTCTGTTCATTGATAATATTTATTCAATCTGGCGCTGGCACCTTAAAGCTTCACTAACGTAGAGTCCACAGGGAATCAGTAAATAAACGATCACGATCAAAGAAATTATGCATCACCTGAAAGCCTGATTCTTCCGCCATCTTTTCAATATCTTTTAGGCTGTACTTCTGCGACTTTTCCATGTAGATCGCCTCCCACTCGTCAAAATGAATGGTTGTGTCAATGCTGGCAATATAAATATCCTGCTCTTTACAACTCACAAGATGGCTTTTAACGGTGCCTTTCACAGGATCGTAAAACGGGAAGTATTTAAAATTATCTTTCTCAAACTCACCGCCCAGCTCTTCGTTGATCCTGTCCAGCAGGTTGAGCTTGAAAGACTGGGTGATATTATGCTTATCAAAATAAGCGTTGAGAATACGTTGAGGTTCCTTTTTAAGATCAAAGCCGATCAACAGCCGATCCCCGTGATTGAGGAATGAGGCGGTACGCTTCAGAAAGGTGATACTTTGTTCATGGGTGAAGTTACCGATATTGGCTCCCAGAAAGAGCACTACTTTCCTGATGTGGGAGTGGGCTTCCTCTTCATTCAGGCGCTGAAAGGCCCGAAAATAATCATCACAGATACCTTCTACTTCTAAGCCCGGCATATTTTCCGCTAGGTCATCTGTGAGGTAGTTGACGATATTACAAGAAATATCAATGGGCACATAGCTAAAGTTAGCTTTCTCTTTCCAGAAATGCTGAAGTAAAACCTTGGTTTTCATCCCATCGCCAGCGCCAAATTCTATCAGGTCAAATCGCTCAGCACTTCCTTGAAAGCGATTTAGCATTTCTACCTTATTTTGGTCAAAAATCTCGTATTCACAGCGAGTTGGGTAGTATTCATCCATCGCCATGATCTGCTGAAAAATCTGATCACCTTTCTTGTTATAGAGGTATTTGGAAGGTAGGTATTTTGCAGAAGCTGTAAGACCTTGCTTGACATGTTCTACAAAATCTGGATCTGGTTGAGCCATAGTCTGTTCAGCAGCAGGTTGATTCCCCTGCTTGTGTGTTGGGTTCTGTTTTTCCATGAATTAAAAATGTTCAGCCAGCCTGATACCGCTAAACTGCCAGCGCTTTTCAGGTTGAAAAAAGTTACGATATGTAGTACGAATATGGCTTTCCGGCGTCGCACATGAGCCGCCTCTGAGAACCATCTGATTGCTGCTCATAAACTTGCCGTTGTATTCACCCAGGGCCCCTTTGACTCTTTTGTAGAAAGGATAAGGTAGGTACGCACTCAATGTCCACTCCCAAACATCACCCATCATCTGGGCAGGAATATTTTTTTGTGATGCCTGTTGCTGCGGTAAAGTGCGGTACATCTCATTATCCACAAAATTGGCCTGTCCACATAAGTGAAGATCCTGCTGGTAACCCGCCTTATGACATGCCGTTTCCCATTCGTGTTCAGTAGGTAAACGTTTATCGCACCAGCGAGCGAAGGCTTCGGCCTCGTAATAACTAATGTGTGTGACTGGGGCAGCCAGTTCTAAGGGCTCCAGGCCCTGCATGGTGTAGTGATGCCATTTACCATCAATATTGTGCCAGTAAAGAGGAGCCTTCACACTGAGTTGGTTAACGAAGTCGCGTCCATCAGCCAGCCAGAGGTCAAATCTGTTGTAACCATCATCTTCCATAAATGCCAGGTACTCCTTATTAGTGATCAGGCGGTCCAGGATACGGTAGTCGTGTAGGTAAACCTGATGGTAGCCTTCTTCATTGTCGTAGTGAAAGCCCTCACCCTGAAATCCAATCGGATAGTTTCCTCCTCTTACTTCAATAAAATTTTGTGTTTCGTGGAATGAACCTTCCGGCGCATGCTCAGGACGCTGTTTTTTCTGATATCCGGGAAAAAGAGGATTGTTTCCCAGTATAAATTTGATGTCAGTTACCAGCAGTTCCTGATGTTGTTGCTCGTGCTGCAGGCCCAGTTCGATAAGATAGGCGAGTTCGTCAGTAAACGCACTACTATTGATCAGTTCTTGCACCGCCTGGTCTACGTATGCACGGTATCTGTAAATGTCTTCGGTAGATGGCCGGGTCATATTACCCCGATGGTTCCGCAGCATTTTCTCACCCAT
>CAZZGE010000178.1:0-9842 GCA_964653665.1 uncultured Porifericola sp.
AACATAGGAATTTGTCTTAACGCACAAAACCTTCTAATGGGTTAATTAGTGCCATGTTATGTCGCAAAAGTGTTAAACCAGCTTAGACCTACCTGCAATGACTGCCCATTTTTCCTGAAAACTATACTTTACTATTTTATAATCAGAGATTTTTTTGCAAATATTTACAATCTCACTCTAATCTTAGCCAGATAATCCCTGGTTATTCCTAAATCACTTAAAAAAAGTTTATTTGCCTTGAGTGCGCAGGGATAGACGGCATTTATGAAAGTAAGCAGGGATACCGCAATATTGCGCAGTGGGGTACTTGATACCGATGATCTTGCCTGGGCCATTGGGAATGAAAGCCGCTGTCTTTATCCCACCTCAGCTGGTATGTAATATCCGGAGAAGTTAGTGATTTGAAGAATGTGGAGACTGGTACAATGTCATATATTGAAACGAGAAGACTGATGATGATCATAACAAATTGAACAATCGGGAATTGTTGAATATTGCTGAAAAGCTTTTTTCCGAATGGCGAATTTAATGTTAACTTACTGAAAGGGAACTTCTTTCAGAATAATTTCTTTCTTTAAACAGAATGCTTAATTTTGTGGCCGATTTCATTCTAAAAATCCCATACACAATTTTTATGAAAACAGCCTGCTGTCATCTCCTTCCGGCTGTTTTTATTAAATAACTATGATTTTAGTGTTCTCTTATATTTTCCGCTGGCCTTAAAAACCGGCGAAACCCGACTACTATGGAATTAAAAAAACAAATAGAAAATAGAAGAACGTATGCCATCATCAGACACCCTAATGCAGGCATGAAGATTTTGCTGAAGAAACCTACCTTACCCTTACTGCCGTGCACAGTGTCATACTGGTGGTAGATTGTGTAAAAGGGGTGAAAAAGCAAATAGAGAAGCTGATGGAGGTATGCCGCATGGCGTAATGCCCCTATCATCATTTATGTTAATAAATTGGATAATATGCTAGGTAAATATCCTTTCGTTTTGATGGGATGAGTTAAAGGAAAAACTCTGGGTCAATGTAAGGCCTTTGAACTGGTCTATCAATATGGTAAGGGAATTTAAAGGATTGATTAATCTGCATGATCAAACCCTGAGATTATTCAAACCTAATAAAACAGCTATTGAGCAAAACGTCATCAGAATATCTGATTTACAGGATGATCAATTAGTTAATCTGGTTGGTAAGTATGATGCTTCCCGGATCCGTGAAGGTGTAGAAATTATTGAAGGGGTGTATGAATTCTGGAATATGTGCCTGTATCGGGAGGCTCCTCTTCCCCTTGTTTTCTTTGGCAGCACCCTAAATAATTTTGGTATACAGGAAATGCAGAATACTTTTATTCGCATTGATCCTCCTCCCGGAAAGAAAGAAGCTACTATGCGTACCGTTTTACCAAAAGAGAAGCAATTCAATGGATTTGTTTGTAAAAATCATGTGAATTTTGATCCCAAGCACAGGGACTGACTTGCTTTATTGAGGGTTTGTTCAGGTAAGTTTCAAAGAGGAAAATTTTACCATCACCTCAGATTGGACAAAACCTTCGTTTCAGCAATCCCTACAGCTTTATGGCCAATGAGAAAAATATTACAGAAGATGCACTCCCGGATAATGTTACAGGCTTTTACGATACCGGAAACTTTAAGATCGGAGATATGCTCACCGAAGGCGAATCACTGATTTCACGTAAAATATTTCATCTCTCTTCAGAGATTTTCAAGGAATTAGTCAACCTAAATCCCCTCAAAACTAAGCAGTTAAATAAGGGGCTCCAGCAGTTAACCGATGAAGGGGTGACCCAGTCTTTTATCAAGCAAGCGGGAAACAAAAAGGTCATAGGCACGGTAGGCAACCTGCAGTTAGATATAATCCGCTTACGTCTTGAAAATGAATACCATGCTCAGTGCTGTTTTCAACCATTGTCATTGCATAAAGCCTGCTGGATAAAGGCGAAAGATGAACAGGAGATGAAATCATTTCTCGACAAGAAGTCCGCTGGCATTGCCTGGGATAAAAATGGCTGGCCGATATTTCTGGCGGAGTCCAGAGGGATACTCAAAATGGTAATGGACCATTACCCTCAGATACAGCTTCATTTTTTGTCAGAAAAAAACTTGGAAAGTATCAGATAGTAAAACATTTTTTATGCTAGGAGCTATTATAGGTGATATCATTGGGAGCGCTTACGAAAATGCTCCAATCAAAAAAGAAAATTTTCCACTGCTTTCCTTTCTGTCAAGGTTTACCGACGATTCTGTAATGACAGTAGCCGTCGCAGACGCTATTTTGCATCAAAAAACCTATCAGCAAGCATTACTCTACTGGGGCAGAAAGTATCCGGATGCAGGCTATGGCGGAAATTTTTACCAGTGGTTAAAAGCCGAAAATCCTCAGCCTTACAATAGTTGGGGCAACGGTTCTGCCATGCGGGTAAGTCCGGTAGGCTTTGCCTTCGATACCCTAGATGAAGTACTGACCGAAGCCAAAAAGAGCGCGGAAGTATCGCACAACCATCCGGAAGGGATCAAAGGGGCACAGGCAGTAGCCTCAGCTATCTGGATGGCCAAGCATGAAAATACCAAAATCCATATCAGGGATTATCTGGAAGTTACCTTTGGCTACACACTGGGTGAGCCTCTTGAAGAGATCAGAAAGCATTACAGCTTTGATGTAAGCGCGCAGGGGTCAGTACCTCAGGCTACAATGGCTTTTCTGGCTTCATCCTCGGTGGAAGATGCGATAAGGAAAGCCGTTTCTTTGGGTGGAGATAGTGATACTCAGGCATGTATTGCCGGGGCTATTGCCCAAGCCTATTATAAGTATGTTCCTGAAAGCCTATGTACAGAAGCTTTGTATGGTTTACCCAAAGACATGAAGGCCATTATTAAAGAGTTTAACAAAAAACACAGCGTATCATTTTAAAATGAGAAAACTCATACAATTTTTTAAAGAAAATAAACCCTTATTGATTTTCGGATTTCTGCTCACTTTTTTCTCCGGCTTTGGTCAGACATTTTTACTGGCTTTGTACGTACCCGAGATGGCAGAAGATTTTGGCATCACCCACGGGTCTTTTGGTTCTGTCTATGCCATCGCTACCGTAGCCAGTGCTATGAGCCTGGCCAAAGCAGGCAGCTTCATAGATCGGATAAATCTCAGGACTTTTACCTATATCGTCATCGGTGGCCTGGTGCTTTCCCTGCTACTATTATCGCAAGCTACCCATATCGCTTTGCTAGTACTGGGGATCTGGGGCCTGCGCCTGAGTGGTCAGGGCCTGATGGGACATACCGCCGTCACGACCATGGCCCGCTACTTTGACAAAGTGAGAGGAAAAGCCATCAGTCTTTCCACCCTGGGGCATCCTGCCAGTGAGGCCATTCTGCCGATTATTATCGCATTCAGCATATACCAGTTTGGCTGGCGCAGCAGTCTCCTGATGACAGCGCTGCTGATCCTGGCGGTGGTTCCGCTGGCTTCTCATTGGCTGCTTAACCAAAGAAAAGATGTGCTGATCCCGCAAAAAGCAGTCAATGATCAGGATAGCAAAATTAAAAAAAGTGAGCATAGCCAAAGAAAAATACTCAAAAGCAGCACGTTCTGGCTGCTGGCGCCCAGCATTTTTATCATTGCTTTTCTGAACACCGCCATTTTTTTTTACCAGATACCTTTGGGTACTTCAAAGGGCTGGGAGCCGGAGTGGATCGCCGGCTCTATCGGTGCTTTTGCCTTGGCCAGTGCCTCTATGATGCTGGTGGCTGGCCCTTTAGTAGATCGTTTTTCGGCAAAAAAGCTGTTTCCTTTTTTCATGCTTCCATATCTGCTTGGCCTGACAGTCCTGCTCTCTTTTGACAGTCACTGGATATATCCGATTTCACTCTTGTTGATGGGCTCTTCCAATGGTTTGGGCAGCACCATCAAAAATGCCGTACAGGCAGAGATGTTTGATGTACGCTTTCTGGGATCGGTAAGAAGCCTGTTCTCTGCGCTAATGGTGCTGAGTACTGCGATGGGGCCAGCGCTCTTTGGGGCCTTGCTGGATTTTGGCATTAACTTTCAGCAGGCGCTCATGTTTTGTATCATATTTCTTATCGCCACCATTTTTTATAGCTTAAGGATTCTTTCCAAAGGCTCGGTGCGTAAAGCTTATGGAAGAGTAAAGAATAAGGTGAATGCCCGTGCTTAGTTCAAATTAATGATCTTATGGAGTCAGCCATTTTTGAAGTAGTCAAAGCTTATTTATCAGCCCGGTATCATGTTCCCACAGAACAGATCAACTGGCAGAGTGATGTGGTTACGGATTTGGGTTTAAACCTGGCCGATCTGACTGAACTCACGGCCGACCTTGAAAAGGAGTTTCATGTGAAGTTTCTGGAGACAGAGGCGCTTTATCTTCGCACCGTCGAGCAACTGGTCAATTTTATCGCTATTAAGACGCATCCTGAACCATAAGTGGGTTTAATCTATGGTAACCCGAAGCTTACACATAGAGATAGCGGCTTACTGTAATGTTACTGTGACTTTTTTCTTTTGAGGATCATACAATCAATATGGAACATAAAAATCTGAATACTTTTCTTTCGCGTTATAAGGTTAAAAAAGGCAGTATCCGATCTAGCAGCCGGTCAAAGTCAGGTCGTTCAAGCTTTGCCTTCGCCTCCTACCAGCAAAAACTAAGATTTGTGGTGAAACCCTCTATAGATGCATGTATAGAAAAAGTGAAAGACCATGAAGGGATCGTATTGCATGATATTTCTGCGTCTGCAGACATGGGTAGGGATTATTTTGGATGCATAGGCACCTTTCCGTATGCCGGGTTTCAGATTTCTTTTTCAGCCGAACCTGCCGGTGAAAACCTAGTGATCAAATATACTTTTTTCCATGCTCCAATTGAAAACAGCCATAGCTCACATAAGCTTAACTGTGTCACCGCCGAATTTTTGGAGAATATGATATGTGAAGCTTTTGAAATAGCAGAAGGTGCGGTAAAAAACTATTTCATGGATAAACGGACATTCGTAGATTATCCCAAACTTTAAATAAACAATGATGGAAACACTTGAACCCTTTGTCTCAGAAAGAATCCAGCAATGGCTGGAAGGTAATTATGACCAGGATACCAAGAAGGAACTACAGCAACTGCAGGATCAAAAAGCTTATCAGCAGCTTACCGATGCATTTTACAAAGATTTGGAGTTTGGTACAGGTGGCCTAAGAGGTATCATGGGAATTGGCACCAATCGTATCAACCAATATACCATCGGCATGGCGACGCAGGGCTTGAGTAATTACCTGAAGAAGGTGTATCCGGATGAACAAATAAAAGTAGCTATTGCCCACGATAACCGAAACAATGCCGAGTTTTTTGCGAGCATTACCGCTGAAGTCTTTTCAGCCAATGATATCCACGTTTACTTTTTTGATGGCTTGAGGCCTACCCCTGAGCTTTCTTTTGCCATACGTGAACTGCATTGCCACAGCGGCGTCATGTTGACCGCTTCGCACAATCCTAAGGAGTACAGCGGCTACAAAGCCTACTGGAAAGGCGGGGGCCAGGTGGTAGCGCCGCACGACAAACTGATCATTGAAGAAGTCAACAAAATACAAAACATAGACCAAGTCAGCTTTGACCGGAACAGTGATCTCATTGAGGTCATAGGAGATGAAATGGATAGGATTTACCTTCAAAAACTGAAGCAGCTTTCTCTTTCCGGAGAAGCTATACAGCATCAGCACGACCTGAAGATTGTGTTCTCCCCTATCCACGGCACTGGCATCACCCTCGTACCCCGGGCTTTGCAGGAATTTGGTTTTACCAATGTCAACCTGGTAGAGGAGCAATGTACTACCGATGGAAATTTCCCTACGGTAGTATATCCTAATCCTGAAGAAGTGGAAGCCCTGGAGATGGCACTAGAGAAAGCTAGAAAAATAGATGCAGACCTGGTGATGGCTACCGACCCTGACGGAGACCGGGTGGGAATTGCAGTGAAGAATGAGCAAAATGAATTTGTACTGCTCAATGGCAACCAAACCGGAAGCCTGCTGATCTATTATCTACTCAACGCCTGGGAAGCAAGAGGAAAACTAAAAGGCAGCGAATACATCGTCAAAACCATCGTAACTTCTTATCTTCTGGATAAAATTGCTGCCTCCAAGCGGGTAGATTGTTATAATGTGCTGACCGGATTCAAATATATCGGTGACTTAATGAACCAGTTTGGTGAGCAAAAAACCTTTATTGCTGGTGGTGAGGAAAGTTATGGCTATCTGGCAGGAGAACATGCCCGCGACAAAGATGCTGTCATTGCCTGCGCCATGATCGCCGAAATGACTGCCTACTACAAAGACCAGGGTAAAAGCCTGTACGAGGTGATGCTGGAAATGTATGTGGAATACGGTTTCTACAAAGAAAAATTAATCTCCATTACCAAAGAAGGAAAAAGCGGCGCCGAAGAAATCAGGCAAATGATGAAAACTTACCGTGAATCACCCCCCAAGACACTGGGAGGAAGTCAGGTATTGATGGTGAAAGATTATCTGAACGGGAAAACAACAGACCTACGTGCTGCTACTTCAGAAAAACTCCTCTTTCCTGTTTCCGATGTACTGCAATTTATCACAGAAGATGGAAGCATCATTTCGGCCAGACCATCCGGTACTGAACCTAAGATCAAGTTTTATTGCAGTGTCAATACCTCTATGCCAGATAAAGCTTCATTTGCAGATTTAAATGCAAAAATGGAAATCAAGATTGAGCAAATATTGAAGGATCTGATGTAAGAACGAAAGAGGCCGTAAATTGGAATACAGCTTTCTCTGTCAACTTCCTTTTATTATAATGGGGGGACTCATTTTTTGAAACTCTCGAGCTAACATGAATTTTAAACAAAGAAAGATTTTTTACTTACTGAGCCTGTTTATCCTGGTTTTTTTACCTGATGATCTGCTGGCACAGGAAAGTCAGGTCAGAGGAAGCGTAATGGATGCTGAAACTGACGAACCTTTATCTTTTGCCAATATTGCCCTGCTGAATCCAGCAGATTCTGCCCTGATGTATGGTGGCATGAGCGATGAAAGCGGACGCTTTGAGTTTGCAGCCGAGCAGGGCCGCTACCTCTTAAGAGTGGGCTTTATCGGCTATACCCAGTTTTTTGAAAAGGTGGAAGTGGATGACAGTGGATTACGTACTGGTACCATACGCTTGCCTCCTGATGCCACTACTCTGGAGGAGGTGACCGTAGAAGGCGTATCCTCCATGTTTGAGAGTGAGATTGACAAGCGTGTCTATAATGTAGAAAACAGCATCATCGCCGAAGGAGGTACTGCTACTGAACTACTTTCCAGCCTGCCCTCCATCCAGATAGATGAAGAAGGCGGTATCTCCATGCGGGGAAGCGGCAATGTGCTGATTTATATCAATGGCCGGCCTACCAACTTATCCAGCGAAGAGACTGAATCTATCCTGGCCCAGTTTCCAGCCAACAGCATCAAAGACATAGAACTGATCACCAATCCTTCCAGCCGCTACGATGCTTCTGGCGTGGGCGGGATCATCAACATCGTACTCAAAAAAAATGAGCGACTGGGCTTCAATGGACAGGTAAATGCTTCAGTAGGAACCAGAAATAAATATACCGGAGGGCTGAACATGAACTACAATACCGGTAAGTTCAATTTCTATACGTCTTACAACTATCAGTCTCGGGACTTATTTGAACTCAGCGAGAGCCTCCGTCAGGCCAAAACGCAGGGTGATGTTTCTCCTTTTCTGGATCAGGACTTTGATACGCAGAATACCAGGCAGTCGCATTTAGTCAGAGGAGGCGTGGATTATAACTTCAATAAGAATAGTGTGATCGGCATTTACGGGCAGTACAACTACCGCAGCCGCGACCGGATTAGGATTTATAACCAGCGGCACCAAAAACTCAATCGCGAGCTGGACAGCCTCTTTAACAGAACTTTGACTGAAGACCAGTTTTCTACCAACCTGGAAACGGGTATTACTTACAGCCTGGAGTTGGACAGCGCCGGGCAAAGCCTCTACGCTTCGCTATCCTATGCTACCGACCAGCAGACCAGGACGGAATATTTTGATCAGCTCTATTTCAATTCAGAAATGCGGGAGGTGCCCGAAAACCGTATCATGCAAATCTACGGGCGACCGCAGGATGATGAGCTGTATATCTTACAGCTTGATTACAACAAACCTTTTGCGGGTAATGGAGCACTGGAACTGGGCTGGAAAAGTACTTTATCTTTGTACGACCGGGCCCAGACTTTTGAGCAGTTTGACCTGAACACCAATCAGTATGTAGTCAATGACAGCATTGAAGACCGGTTTACTTTCAATGAGTATGTACATGCGGCTTATGCCATTTACAAAAACAGCCTGGGGAATTTGTCCTATCAGGCTGGCTTGCGTGGTGAACTCACTCTGACTGACAGTTATTGGTTTGATGAAAACTCTGAGTATATCAATAATTACTTTAACCTGTTTCCCAGTCTTTACCTTGCCTATAGCTTTGCGCAGGAAAACGAGATGCAACTCAATTACAGCAGGCGCATCAGCCGGCCTGGTACGGGTGCCCTGGCGCCATTCTATAACGCCCAGGACCTGCTCAATACGCGCTTTGGAAACCCTTATTTACAGCCCGAACTTACCGACAGTTATGAGCTGGGATACGTGAAAGGCTGGCAAAACCTTTTATTTACCGGCACAGTATACCACAGGCGAGCTTATAATACCATCACCAGGATCATATTCTTGCAACCCGATAATGTAGCCGTACAAACCTGGGAGAATGCCAACCGCAGGGTTTCTACGGGGCTGGAATTGATCAATCAGTGGCAGTTATCAGACCATGTAGATGCTACTTTGTCGGGTAATTTCTTTCATTCTGAAATCATCGGCGAGAATATTCGGGAGGGATTCAACAATACCAACTTTAGCTGGACCATCAGCCTGTTGAGCAACATTCTCATACCGCAAATAGCGACCATACAACTGCAGGGAGACTACCGGGGACCTATCGTACTGCCGCAGGGGGAGATTGAGCCTATTTACGGACTGAATATTGGGATAAGAAAAGACGTACTGGAGAAAAAGCTGTCGCTCAGCCTGAATGTCAGTGATATTTTTAATACCAGAATTTTCAGAATTCAGACGGATGGGCCTGATTTTTACCAGGAGCGCCTGTTCAACCGGGAAACCCGTATCGCCACTTTTTCGGTAACCTACCGCTTTGGCGGCTTCAAAGACAAAAAAAGTAGCTCCGGCAGCCGGGATGAATATGGAGATGATCCTTTTTAGTAAATTCAGTCCATCATGTAAAGAAAAGTTTCAGGTGCCAAATTTACAGTTCAAGTATTTCTTAGAATTCTATTTTATGTTACCCTGATTTTTTTTGAGTACAATTGCATAGCACGAACAGCGGCCAAAAGTTCCCCAGCTTTTTCAATTCAAAGATCAAGCGGCTTTTGCCTGACCTTTCAGGTTCATATCTTTACATTGGATCGTCTCCTAGGCTTCTCTGGTTACCTGCATCGAGAAAGGTTTTCCAAAAGTTGCCAGTGTAAAGATGAACTCGATCATAGCGCTGCGGGTGCTCATATGCATCTCACTTGAGGCGTTTGCCCTGCGTAACTTTTTGCAGTTCCTCCACAATTTGTCCGGACTTCCATTCCTGGGCCGTACCCAAAAAAGCACCTCCACCTCATCATGGCGCAAAGCGCCCACTTGCCTTGCCCTTACCTCTTTTACGCCCAGTATGAGCAGTATCTTTTCGCTGCCGAACGTGATGCTTTCATCTACTATGACCA
>CAZZGE010000179.1:0-9758 GCA_964653665.1 uncultured Porifericola sp.
ACATCGGCATCTGCCAACGTACCATCGGTGATCATGGCGGATGTTACACCGTCCACCTGAAGATTATCACTTGGATCAAAGCTAAGTCCGTCTCCGGGTGAGACTACTAACTGGTCGGCATCAAATCCCAGTCCTTGGCCGGCGTTGATACTGAGTGTCTGGGGAGCAGTACCATTGTACGTAAAATCATTGATACCGTCTCCATCCTCCAGCGGTTGTGAAATCGCTCCAATTTCGTTGTCAACGTAGCCCTTGGTAGTAAGGGTACCAGCAGGGTCAGTGTCATTCGTAGCATCAGACGTGACTTTCGCCGAAAAAGTGCCTTCACTCGCATTTAGGTTTCCCGTGGTGCTGATGTTTTGCGCACCAAAGTCAGGAGTTATCTTAGTGCCATCAATGGCAGCTGTCGTATTAATGTCCTGGTTGGTGATGGTGTTATCCTGAATAACATCGCTATTCACAGAGCCCAGGCCCAGGTCTGTAGTGCCTACTGATCCATCCACAATTTTACTGGCGTCTATAGCATCAGTCGCCACTTTGTTAAGCGTTACTGCCGCATCCTGGATTTTGATAGTGCTTATCGCGCCATCTGCTAGGTCAACGGTAGCAATGCTGGCATCGACCACTTCAGTAGAACCAACTGCATCGGGGTTGATTTGAGTGCTTCCGCTGCTGGACAGGCTGACATCACCGTTGACCGCCACCACGCTGGCTGCGGTACCATTACCCACCAGAATGTTACCTTCACCCCGGATATCTAGTTCCGACGGTTGATTGCCACTATCTCCGATGTAAATTCGGCCCTGCTGGAGAAAAGTAATACCAAAAAGCGATTGATTTTCCCAAAAGACCGTTCCGGCACTAGTACTGATCAGTACCTTACCAGCCCCCGGCGATGCCAGATCTTCGGGTAGTAGGGTATTGTCTTCTACTTTGAGCGAAGTCACCGCATTATCTGCCAGTTTTTCTGTGCTGATTGCTCCCGGCACCACATTAACTACAGGAAAGGTACCAGATAAATCTCCTTCCGCCAGGGTTGCTGTAGTGATGTCATCCGTAGAATCTGTATCACCCGTATTTAAGATTTCGTTTTCACCCACCACGGCTATCCCAGGGCCAGCAGTTACGATTTCTGAAACGTTACCGCTGACCATCGGCTGCCAACTGTCTGTCATCCAGTAGTAAAACACCTGTTCGTCGGTATCAAAGACCAGCAAACCATTCTCAGAAGCGCCCAGACCGGAGACAAAAGACTCATTCAGACGCTGCCCCGTAGTAAGCCCGGGAATCATTACCCCCTGGTTATTTTCAGTGGCAACCACCTGTAAGGCCGCATGGGTATTGGGTTCACGGGTACCGACGCCCACACTGTTCTGTGCAAAAGTCTTTGAAAATGAAAAACCAACCCCCAGAATGAGCCCTAGCAGGAGAATATCTAAGTTACGGTATTGTTTCATAGTCAGGTTATGTTTTTGTCTCTTTGCAAAGATAACGTTAATTTTGCATTCACTCTTTCAATCCTCAGAACGCACTGTCATCTGATAAAAAAGGCCGGGCGCTTTTTGAGCGGCCCAATCGTACAACCTTACCGGCTTGTAGGGAAGCAGATTATTATCTGTCAATCCATTCAGTTTTCGTATGTCTTCAACACGCATTCCTGTACTATTAGACAATGTATAAAGTGAGACTTTAGGTCTGAGCATACGAGTTACAATGTTAGCATCGTATTCAATATCTTTTCCGGTAATATAAAGCTCCACTCGCCGGTTGAGCTGCTGGCTTACGTATGAATTGGAAGACGATGCCGCTGTGGAAGAGCCCCGCGCATTGATCACCAGGGAAGAACGGTTCACTCCGGACTCCAGCAGATAATTGAAGGCTGCCAGGCCCCGATCTCGGCTAAGTTGGAGATTATAAACATCGTTACCGGTACTGTCGGTAAAAGCATTGATTTCAATGACTGAAGCCGGGTGCTGACGATATAGCGCTGCCAATTCGTCAAGTGCAACCTGGGCTTCATTGCGTATCATTGCCCGGTTAAAGTCAAAATATATGTTTTCAAATTTTACTGTCTGTACCTCGTTACCGTAACTGAAAACATCGTACTCTATCAGAAATTCATCCTCCGAAGCATCAGCGCTGACTATTGCGTACTTTGACGCCTCACGTAAGTTAACAAACCGAAAAGCTCCTCTTTCATTGGTTGTCGTGATTTTAAGAACCCTTCCTTCCTCGTCTAATAACAAAATCCGCACAGCGGGTACTGCCCGAAAAGTGCTGGTACTACGAATGGTACCACTCACCTCAAACTGATCATTCACCCCGCTCGGTTGCGTATTAAATACAGCCAGAACATTTTCTGCAGCAAGGGTGTCTGTAGTGCTTTCTGGTTGTTTGGTGGTAGTGGTATCAGAGAGCGCCCTGGTATCCCGCAGCTTTTCCAGCAGAATTTCATTAACATCGGCACTCAGCACAAAACGCGATGAACCATTGCTCAGGACATCCTGGGTTCCTGACTGCATTACACTCAGATATTGGGGCTCATAACCCGTCATGAGTGCATAGTCTGTGATAATGTCCTCGTAAGCCTGTTTGTAAGTATTGGTGACGTTATTAGAAGTAGGATCGATGCCCAGCGCGATTTGCCTAACTGTCCGCTCCTGGATTTTATCAAACACAAAAATATCAAAGCTCCCTTCCCGGTTAGAGGCCAGGTACGCACGCTTATTTCCAACCACCAGGCAACAATCATCCTTACTGGAATTGAGGGGTGCGCTCACCGGCATGGATTGTTGTCCATTTTCTGCCCGCATGTCAAAGAGGTAAAGGTCCATGCCACCACGTCCTTCTCTTCCGTTTGAAGCAAAAATCAGCAGATGTTCGCGAGGATAAAAAACGGGAAAAATTTCATCCTGGCTGGTGTTCACTGCCGGCCCTAAGTTTACCGGACTCCGCCATGTACCCAGTTCAGACTTCAGACTCATCCAGACGTCTGTATTACCCGCTCCCCCGGCTCTGTCCGATACAAAAAAGAGCGTATCTCCTGATGGTGAGATGTTCGGGTGTTTACTGGTAGCCCCGGGGTGATTGATAGCTTCATTCAGCAGTTGGGGAGAATGCCAGCGGGTGCCACTGTAGCGGGCGACATAAATTTGGCAGATGCCTGCTTTGTAATTGCAGCGGGTAAAGTAATACTGTTGCTTATCAGCCGTGAAAGATCCGGTAGCTTCACTGTCTCGCGTATTAAGCTTACTGAATAGTGCTGACTTATCTTGCCACCCAAGAGAATCTTGTTCCGTGAAATACTGGTCAGTAAAACCTTCACCAGTTCGATGACTACGCTGTTTGTTGTCCTGAAGGCGGGAAGAAGTATAGGCCAACAGAGAATCACCAAAAAAAAGGGAGGGAGCATATTCCTGAAAATCAGTGTTGATCGGTGCAGGCAGCCGTTTCATCCCCTGAGAAAACGTTGGCTGAGGTGTTTCCAGCAACGCCTGCAGGCATCCTTCTCTCTCCCGCTGCGCCTGCCGGGTTAGTTCAGGCTGACGTTGCTCGGCCTTCAGACTCAGATAATGGTCATACCACTCAATGGCCCGATTACAGGCCTGATTTTTCTGCAGAGATTGGGCGTAAAGATAAAGTGCCTCCGGAAAATTAGCAGAGGCTTGCTGTGCCACATAGCCAAAATACCGCTGCGCTTCCTCATAGCGGAAGAGGGCATTGTAAGACTTGGCCAGGTAAAAAGCAGCGTGGTAATGGGTGGTATCTTCTGCCAGGAGTTGGCTGTAAAGGCGAGCAGCGACATTATAATGTTGAGCCTCAAAATAAGCGTCAGCCCGTTGACTTTGTTGGCCGAAAACCGGGCTACAGATTAGAAGCAATAGAAAAAGAGAAATACCCGGTAAGCATTTTTCTTGGATACAGGCTGCGACATCAATATCAGGACTCAGTAGTATCATATTCAAAAGAGCGGGCTGGCTATTTTTCTTGGTTGGTTATTTTTCAAAAATCTTAACGCAAGCGAGAACTCTACCCCGCCCTGCCCATCAATTCTGGCCTTGGCAGGTACGGTATTCAAGTCATAACTAAAAGCAGCACTAAATTTACGGTTAGCAGCTCCCAGCATCAACACTATTGCATCCGAAGAACGATACCAGGCGCCGGCAAAAAGGTTGATCTTGGTCACTAGCGGATTGGAGGGCGAGCGAAGGTCACGGCTAAAGTTGATTAGGGTGCCAAGAGTATACTGGTAGGTCTGACCCTGCATCATGACCATAAAATCTGGGGCAAGGCTTAAAGTACCTTTCAACGGAAGCTCAATGCCTCCGTGCAGTTTGTACAGCATAGGAATAGTATAGGATCCATCCTGAAGAAAGCTCTGCTCCGGCTGGTTCAGATTAGAAAATGACAGTCCGGCAAACAAACGGGGGCCACTTTTTCCCTTCAGCAGATTTTTAGCAGGATTATAAGACCACAATACGCCTGCATTAAACCGAAGATAATCGCTTCTACCCTGAATAATTTCTGTAGAAGGACGGCTTATGTCAAAACCGTAATAGGTTACCTGTGACGGCCAAAACAGATCGCCAAAGTCAATGCGTGTTTGAATATATTCTCCCTGCAGGCCAAAGGTAAGCGAGTGTACGCCATACTGGTCAAACAGGACACTATAGGCACCCGAGAGACTGGCCCCGGTATTGACGATCTCGCCCGTTTCTCCAGCCATATCGTGAATCGCTCCCACTGATAAGCCACCCACGTGACGGGGCTGCTGAGACTGGTCGTACAGGGGCATAGTGAATGAAAAATAACCAGTACGGTAGGCCATCAGTCCTACGTTTTGTATCCGGTAGTTCATGTCTACGCTGAAGTCACCTTCGGTACCAGCAAAGGCAGGATTGATCAGCAGGGGTACAGATTGGTACTGAGAAAAACGGGCTTCCTGCCCATACAACTTCCCGGCATGTAGCCCGAGAAGCACTACGAGTGTAGCATAACAACGCATGTACAGGAAAAATGTATGCATTTACCGAAATAGTGTAATAGTTCCTCTCTTCTCAACGGGCATTCCACTACTAAAAACGCCATGCACATAGTAGCTGTAAACGCCAAATTGGGCAGGTTCATTGGTCTGCTGATTGATACCATTCCAGCCGGTGTTTCTAGCCTCTTCTACGGAACTGGTCTCATAAACAATTTGTCCCCAGCGATCAAAAATTCTAAATACAAAAGAGTCAGGTACCAGGTTGACTGCAAAAATAGATAACCGACGGTCAGCCTTTACAGCAGAACCCGGAGCAAAGGCGTTGGGTACTAATATTTCACTCTCCACCGAGTATTCGTTACTTTTACCCAGGGTGATAATTGGTAGAGAGGTAGCGTTACTACTGGTTAAACTACCATCGCTGATGCTACCCGTCACTTCACTACTACCGAGGCTGATGTACTCACCTTCCAATTCCAGGGAGGCAGCTACTACTAGCCCTGTCATACCATTAAAATCCAGATCACCTAATAATGCTACCCTTACCAGGGCGTCCTGGAAGGAACCACCCAATTCCCTGACTTGCCAGTATTGAGCGTTGGAAACTCTATCCAAAGCCACCAGACTACCGGCGTCAGGATGAGGTGTATTTGCTTCAACAGCCAGTTGTGGATTGTTACCGCGAATACTAATAAGTTCCATAGGCATATACCTGCTGGCTGTACCAATGGGGAAAAATTTATCACCAGTACCCTGGTGAACGGCTACCCCCTGAATGAATGAGTTAGCGCTTCCTCCAAAAATAGCTGCAGCCTTATCGAAAAAGACCCGGAAGCCTGATGCCACCGAGACGATTCCTTCCTGCAAATCAATTTCCTGATTTATGAAAATATCTGAAGTGAGGTTCAGTCCACCTTCATTACTGACCCTCAGGCGGGAAAAAGACTGCCCATTGTGATTGAGTTGCTGCGGGCTAGTACCCGTAAAAGCTGTCAAACCTCCCAGGGCATGGTATTGCGCTCGATTCTGCCAGTCACCATGGACGTACAGTTTACCCTGATTAAAGATGTCACCATCGTTATCTATGCTCCCTGAAACCTGTAAAGTGGCTTGTTTACCTACTGAAACAAGCTGCTCTGCACCCACATAAAGCGCCTGAGCCTGCAACCCGACAGCTGATAACACGCTGACATAGGCAAAAGCTACCATCATAAAAAAATTTTGCGGGGAAGCAGGAGACACCGTATTAGAAAATTATAATTATTTCTACTAATAACTTTAAGAAATATATAACTGTTTTAGATGGTTAAATTAAGGAATTTCACAGCGAAAAAATACCATGATCAGTAGCAAATATTGTAGTAGGGGCAAATACTGCACTTCTTTTCATCACTTGTTTGGTCAAAAGGTTCTTTTTGGTCAAATATTTCTTGGATTAATTTTATTAGCTGCTCGTAGAATATATCTTGGTAAGTTACAAAATTATCCAGTGGCTGGCCTGCCAGCTGTAAGCGCGAATCCAGTTCATCTTTGAAGAGCTCGGTGGCATTGATAAGACCTGGAGTAATGCGCTGGTCATGACCAGTAGCATTATTATTAGTAAATAATAAGGCATAAAACATCGCCTGCATTCCTGCTTTGTTTCTCTGTGGATGATCCCGGTCAAACAGCGATGGAATATCGGTCACAGATCGGTCATCGCGGCCGGTCTTATAGTCCAGCACCCTGACTACATTTTCTTTACGGTCAATGCGATCTATGATACCTTTCAGGGCTACCTGCACTGATCCCGTATCGGTGGGTACAGTAACATCCATAGTGAAGCCCTCGGCACCCCTGGCTTCCAGGCTCTGAATCTCAAAGGGAGCATACCGGCTATCGTGATCCAGTATCTGCCAAGCCATCTTTCGGACAATCTCACGGGCGATGGCATTTCTTCCTGAAAAAACATCAGTCTCTCCGTCTTCCAGTTCATAATGCTCTTTAAAACCTTTGAGGATCGCCTCATCCAATGGTTTCCCCTTCAACTGCTGACAATCATGCTGGGATAACTCTTTTTTCCCGGTCCCCCGCATATGATCGGTGTATAACACTTCCATTATCTTATGTAAAATATTACCAAATACAGCGGCATTCACTTCCTCTTCTACCTGATCTGTCTCTTGCAAGCGAACTACGTACTGAAAGTAAAATTTAAGTCGGCAGTCGAGGAAGGTATTCAATGCCGAAGGGGTTAGTCTTTGCTGTTTGCCCTTGATCCGGGATGACGTAGTGAATGCCAGAAGTTTTTCCCATACATCATTGTGCTTGTCAATGACAATTGGCTGAGCTGGTTTCGTGGCAAGTGGAATGCTGCGAACGCTTTGACTCACCTGTAAGTCACTCTGCAGATCAGGGTAATGTCGTAAATCATCATCATTTACCTGCGATTCGTATACTAGCTGATATAGAAACCGGCTCATTTCACCACTCAGATGCTGCATATCTTCAGTATTATAAAACAGGAATATCCGGCGAGCACGCTGTAGCAGTCTGAAAAAAGCATAAGCATAAAAGGCGTCCTGCTGCTCAGCGGTAAAGAGCCCAAAGCCTTTCTTTAAGTTTTGTGGAATGAATGAAGTATGGGTATCGCCCGCTGGCAGAATACCTTCGTTAGCCGAAAGCACGAATACATAGTCAAAATCGAGGTTGCGACTTTCCAGCAACCCCATGATCTGCAGACCCCGCAATGGTTCACCCGTAAAGGGTACTCGCAATGCCTGAAACATCTGACGGAGCAAACGAATAAACGAAGGTAACTGAAAATCAAATTGGCGCTCTCGCGTGAGTCCCTGGAGTCGGTTGACCTGTAAATAAAAATGATACAGCAGTTCTCGCTCCAACATGGGAATGGTCATTTCCTCCTGCTGATCATTTTCACCTGGTTCCACCATCTGATGGATGAGGCCACCGATTTCTTTGAGATACTCAAAAAGTGTAGCAACGGTTTCTACCGGACGCAGCAGCTGCGCATAAAAGCTGCCTGTACCCTGCATTTCTTCCGGGTGCATGTAAACCGCATTTTTCCTTTCAATATGCTGGATATTCCTGGTAGCGGAAGCAGGTGCATAATTTCTAACATAGGGGTGTCGCAGCAAAGCCAGTAAAGTACTATGGTGGTAACGGTATACCTTTGCCTCTTTTCTCTTTTCCAGTTGAAGGTTCAGCAGGTGCTCAATGAAACTAAAGAGTGAAGTATTCCGAAGTGGGTAGCCCATGGTCACGTTGACATGCTGGATAGCGGGTGGAAGAGAATGAAGCATGGGGAAAAGGAGACGCTGATCGGTCAGAATAATAGCGACTTTCTCTGGTGTAAAGTCTTGCTGAGCCGCAAGCTTTTCCAGCTGAGCACCTACCCGTTTGGCCTGACCTACTTCCAGGGTGACGCCCTGCAAAGATACCTCGCGCTTATTGCCAAGGTGAAAATGGTCAGGGTGATCCTCAGGAAATGTGGCCCCGAGTACAGGGTGCTTTAGGTATTTTCTTAGAAACATGCCCGTCTCCTGTCCACCCTGAGTCACAAAATGACGATCATAGTCCCAGAACACACGCGCCCGGTAATCTTTTACCAAACGTACCAAAATATGCTCCTCAGCCCGCTTGAGGGCATTCATGCCCACCAGTATTAATTGGCCCGGTATTTTATGATTCAAATTTTGCATGTCCTCAGCCAGGGTACGGTACATGAGGCCCTCATAGGCCAGGCCTTCTTCCAGCAGATGTTCCCGAAAGTGTAGATAAACCGGGAGAAATGTATTCCAGAGATGTAAAAACTGCTGCTGAGCTCCTGAAGTTTTCCTTTCAGCAGCCACTGGCTGAAAACTTTTCCAGAAACGGGCGATGGTTTGTTTTTGGGTCTCATCCAGGTAGTCGTAACCGGCATCCAATGCCTTTAAATCACTCAGGTTGGTAAAAATATCAGCAGCCTCTACCATAGCCATGTCTACTTCGCTGAAGTCGCTGAGCAAAATATCTCCCCAAAAGTAAAAGCGGTCAAAGGCTTCATCAGTGCCAGCATGTTTCCGAAAGGATTCATACAGCCGGTAGACAAGGGTAAGATGATCTGCCAGCATGAGGTCAGAAAGCTGACCAGCCAGTTCTTCAAAAGTAAGCACCTGGGGGCCCCAACCGGCATGTGAGGCCCTCTGAGCATAGATGTCACTGAAAAAAGTACCTGCTCTCCGGTTGGGAAATACCACTGTCAGTGGTTCAAGAGCTGTATCGTAATCTCGAAGTAAGCTAACAGCAACTTCTTCTAAAAAACCGGACATAGTTATAGTTTAAAATCTGGAAATAAATTAACTGAAAAAGAATCTTTTTTCTACGCAAAAAAACGTGAAATAGAATCAAGATTTCCAGTAACAAAATTAATATTTGGAATAAAGTATTTACACAGAATCATTTTTTTCAACATGCTTTTATCTTACTATATATTATTTATCAGATAAAATATAGATTTATATTTGATTTAAATGAGTATTTATAATAAATTAGATTATATATATACATTTTTAACACATTTATCATGCTTATCGTATCAATACCCAAAAGTGCCAGCACATCCCTGATGGATACATTTGGCAAACTCCACGCGCTACCTACCCGGCAGATTGAATTAACAGCTCATAACACGCCGGACGACTACAAATCCATGAGTTACATCCATCCCGATGTAAAAACCCTGACCCGTGAGGATGTCCAGCTTTTCTCCCGAGATGATTTTCTTTATAAGCAA
>CAZZGE010000180.1:0-9473 GCA_964653665.1 uncultured Porifericola sp.
TAGTATCACAGTAGACCCGTACTTTATCCCGGTACTTGCCACCCAGCATCTGGTAGACCGGTACGTCGTAGGCTTTGCCAGCCAGGTCCCAGAGGGCCATCTCAACGCCCGATACGCCACCTCCCTGCCGGGCATGGTGGCCAAACTGCCGGATTTTTTTGAAGAGTCGTTCTACATTGCAGGGATTTTCCCCGAGTAGCCGGCTTTTCAGGAAAAGAGCGTACTCTTTGGCGGCGCCATCCCGCACATCTCCGTGCCCCACTATGCCCTGGTTAGTATAAATGCGAACAATGGGTGTACGGAAAACTACCCCGCTGATCTCCGCTATACGCATATCGGTAATCTTGAGATCGGTAGGAGCCGAGTTCCGGTTTACCTTCTGGGTGGAGTACTCCAAAGTCTCTTCAATAGACGTGTCGGTAAAAGCGGCCAGGCTCAGCCCGCCCAGGCTGGCTTTCTTCATGAAGTCGCGTCTTAGGTTGTCTTGAGGTTGTTTCATAGTAGCTGATGTAGGTTTTAAAAAATAAATAAGAGTTCATACATGACGATCAGTTTTGCATTATGTACAAGTGTATGAAGCACACTTGTACATAATGCAGCAAACTGTTGGCTCCCTTACTCAGGATCAATCCACATGCGGGTAAGGGGATGGTCTTCTCCCTGCCGGCTGATAGCCTGCTGGAAGTTATCCCGATTTAGCGCCTGCTCCTGCTGATGGTAATAAGCCCGGCGGGGAATCTGTCCGTTGGTGGTATTATTCGTTCTGGTGCCGGGGTCCAATACCGGAAAGCCGGTTCTTCTCCATTCATAGAAGGCTTCAAAGCCCCTGCTGAAGAGGGTTATATACTTCTGTTCAATGATCTGTTCCAGCATATCGTCCTGTGATCCGGCCAAAGGCGTTTGCGCCTCTACGTAAGCATCAATGACGGCAGCATCGCTGATATTGTAGGGTTCCATAGTCAGGGCGGCGCGAATTCCTTCCTCAAAATAAGCCTGTGCATCGGCTTCACTACCTCCCCAGCCCAACAGTGCCGCTTCAGCCTGGAGGAACAATACTTCCGCATAGGTTAGTATGTGCACAGGCACTGCTCTGTCTTCATTGGCCCAAACGTCCAATGCCACAAAGGAGATTTCATCAAGGTTCATGGCATCATACTGTTCGGAAGTCATGTTCGGCGGGATGCCCATGTACTCCAGATCGGCAGGATCACCGCTTTGCTCAAAAACATTTTTAGAGGCCTGTGTAGGTTCAGCAATAAGTGCCAGTCGGGGATCACTTTTTTCCTTGAGCATATCTACCAGTTGTTTTCCGATCCGCGACTTATCGGCTGGCTGCCGCATTTCCCGGGTAATCGGATGAGCGTTTTCATTAGGACCATTACCGGCAATGGTAGCCAGCATGGCCGACTGCTCATGGCTGGAGATCAGAGGGGCATTCATAGCCTCAGTGACAGAAGCTTCTGCCGCCGCAGGGTCAGCATTGCGCATACGCATGGCGGTACGCAGCTTCAGGGAATTACCAAAACGCCTCCACATTTCCACATCACCCTGATACAGATAATCAGCATCTCCGATACTGAAGTCACTTTCATTAAGACGGGCAATATTCTCATCCAGCTGATCTATCAAAGCAGGGTAAATCTCTGACTGAGGATCATATACCGGGGAAGTAAAACCTTCTATGCCTCTGGCTCCTTCAAAAAAGGGAATATCTCCAACGCCGGCGGTAAGACGTTCAAAAGGGAAAACTTCATAGATTCTGACAATGGCCAGCTTCGTACGCACTTCAGGAGCCATCTCATCGCCATCTGCCTGTTCCATCAACAGTTCCTGGGTACGTTCCAGGTTTTTCAGAACTGTCTGGTAAGTCCATACCCAGAATGCATCATCGTTGCGGCGATGCGGCATATAGTAGTTGGGAAGACCGTCGCCCTCGTCATTGTCAGCCCAGTGCTGGGCCCATCCCCCGAACAGCCGGTTATTGAGCCATTCATAGTTATAAGAAATGTTATCATCCCTGATAACTTCACTGAAGACAAAAGCCGGTTCAATGGAAGTAACCGAAGTAGGAGGATTGTTTAATTCTTCAAAGTGGTCGGTACAGGCAAATAATATCACAAGTGCTGCCAGGAGCCCCTTTATTGCAGTGTTTTTGATATGTCTCATGGTTGTTATTTTAAATAGTGAAAAAATGAATGGCAAACCGCATATGAATGAACGATTGCCAGATCATAAGCCTACCCTGAGATTAAGCCCATATGAGCGGATAGTGGGCCATGCCATAGCTTCTATACCCAGAGAACTGGCATTTACATTGTAACTGGCCGATTCAGGAGAAAAACCATCGGTTCTTCGTAAGAAGTAAAAGAGGTTCTGGCCCACAAATGATAGGGAAAGGTTACTGATTCCCAGCTTATCAGTCAAGACCGAGGGGAAATTATAGCCCAGGCGCAATTCCCGCAACTTGACAAAAGTAAGGTCGTTCAAAAACTCTTCCGATACGGCATTTCCTTCTCCGGGCACTGCGTGGCTCCAGTAGTCTTCAGCCCGCACCTGTACGGTACTGGTCTCTCCGGTAGAAATCCACTCCCCTTCAGCATCTTGCTGAGCCACTACGCCTTCAGCCACATAAGTTCCGTCACGTCCCTCCAGGGTAGCTTTGGTAGTGCCGTAGATGGCTTCATACACATTAGAGAGGGAGAATATTTCTCCTCCTTTTCTGACATCAATCAAGCCTGATAAAACAAAGCCCTTGTAAGAAAGCGTATTGGAAATACCCCCCACCCAGTCGGGCATAGCATTCCCGATCATGAAAGTTCCATTTTCTTTGATAGGAAGACCGTCAGGTCCAATCAAACGATTGCCATCGTCATCTCTCATCCAGCGGGCATTCGGCGTATAAATCGCTCCAAAAGGCTGTCCGGGATCAGCAAAAACCATGACATTTCTGGTTTCACCCAGCAGGAAGCGATCCACACCTTCTACCAGCTCAATAACTTCGTTCCTGTTTCTGGCAAAATTAAATGACAGGTCCCACTGGAAGGCACTATTTGTACTCAGGGGTGACACATTGAGCATGGCTTCTATACCCTGGTTCTTGATGGCTCCGGCATTGACACTTTGGCTGGCGTAGCCAGCAGAAGGGGCTACCGAAATATTCAGAATCTGGTTTTCTGTGACAGAAGAGTACCAGGTTGCATCCAGCCGTAACCGGCCTTCAAAAAGCCTGATATCAGCACCAATCTCGGTAGAGGTGGTAAGCTCATTGCGCAAATTGCTGAAGGGTATGCTGTTCTGAAAACTGGCTCCGGGCTGGCCCAGATGCGGATTCAGGGCCAGGCTGTATGTGCCTGCTAGCAAATAAGGATCTCCGGAATTACCGGCCTGGGCCCAGGATGCCCTTATTGCTCCGTAAGAAAGCACGTCGGAGTACAGCTCAAAAGCGTCTGTCCAGATGAAGTTGGAACTGACAGAAGGATAAGCAAAAGAATTATTTTGCTCAGGCAAGGTAGAGGACCAGTCATTTCTTACTGACCAGTCTATATACCAGAAATCTTTCCAGCTAAACTGACCAAAGGCAAAAACTGACTGAATTTCCTGCTGTTGTAGCTCATACTGAGGATTTTGCACCTGGGTATTGCTAATGACATACAGGTCTGGTACCGAAATTCTGCTACCAGTGTAACCCACATTCTGGAAAAAGCTACTCATATAATTTCCTCCCACGTTGAAGCTTGCCGAAAGATCTTCGGTAATTTCCCGTTGCGAGGTCAGCAATACTTCAACGTTGTCTTCCCGGAAGCGATGTACGTTTTCACTCAGTCCACCGATCTGGTTTACCCGGGTACCAATAGCATCGTGAGTGTGCCGGTTGTCTGTATAAAAATCCGTTCCGGCCCTTGCGGAGATTGATAACCAGTCGGCAAATTCGTACTGCAAACGGACGAAGCCCATCACACGCTCGCGGTCATCCTCATTGATGGTATTATTAATAATCCAGTAGGGTTGCTCAGTATGGGTGGCATTAGACCAGTGCCGGGTAAAGCCTGGTTGCAGGATACCACCTGAATAACCATGATAGGCATTGGGCATAGTCAGGTCTGCCTCATTGAGTTCGTACCGTAAGAGGCTGCCATTCCGGGTATTCCTGGGCATTCCCCTATACTGGTAAAAGACATTGCGCTGCTGGTCGGAAAGCCCGGGGCGGTTTCTGGCATTCTGCCTTACATAGTTGATTTTACCCTCCGCTGTGAAGCGATCAGAAAGCTGATGGGTAGCCCTCAGGTTGATAGAGTTTCTGGTGAGTTCGTGCGTTGGCACTACCCCCTGGTTGGTCATATTGGCCAGGGAAAGCCTGAAAGTAGTAGTTTCGTTACCTCCGCTCAAGCCTATGGAGTTGTCAAAAGTCAGCTGCCGCTGAAAGAAGTCTCTGGCATTGTCAGGCTGGGGGCTGAAATCTACCAGTTCGCCATCCCAGCTATACACCTGGCTGCCATCCATTCTGGGTCCCCAGCTTTTGGGGTGTTGCGGCCCGTCAGCGATGGTCGTCATCTGCGGGGTAAGCTGGTCAATAATTCCTAGCGCTTCAGCATCGCCCCTGGAATATATGGTGCCATCATCGGCACCGTAGAAGCGGTGCTGCCCGGTGCTGCCCAGGCCATATTCATCCTGCCAGTCGGGCCATACGAGAGGGCTTCCTACGCGTACATTGCTGTTGATATCTACCCCTATACCTTGCCGGGCTTGGCCCTTCTTGGTGGTAATCAGGATGACACCATTGGCACCTCGTTGTCCATATAGAGCAGCCGCATTGGGTCCTTTGAGTACGGAGATGTTTTCTATGTCGTTGGGGTTGATATTCTGTATACCATCGCCGCGGTCGTAGCCGCCCCATCTGCCTGCTGCTCCCCGGTTGGAGTTGTCAATAGGTACGCCATCTACTACATAAAGCGGCTGGTTGTTACCGCCCAGCGAACTAAAGCCCCGGATGATCACACGGGAGGAGCCTCCCGGCCCGCTACCTGCGTTATCTACCGTGACTCCGGCAACTCGTCCAGCCAAAGAGTTGGCCACATTAATCTCAGGATTCTGAGCAAGTTGTTCACCCGATACCTTGCCGACGGAGGTTCCCAGGGAACGTTCTTCCCTTTCCAGGCCGAAGGCAGTAACTACCATTTCTTCCAACTGCTGTACATCCGGGGACATAGAGACGTTGATGGTGGACTGGTTACCAACTTTTACTTCCTTAGAAGTAAAACCCACCGAACTGAATACCAGGGTTGCCGCTTCAGCTACTACCAGGCTAAATTGTCCGTCTAGATTAGTGATCGTACCATTGGTAGTGCCTTTTTCAATGATGTTGACACCGGGCAGGGGCTCATCATTTTCGTCGGTTACCCTTCCGCTGACTTCCCTGGCGATTTTGACAGGTTGGCGGTGGTACTGATTTCCTGCCATGCTCAATTCGTTTGATGTGATCGGCTCAGTAGCTGCTGCCATCATAAAACCACTTTGCGAAATGGGTTTGATGATACTACCCTCTTCTTTTTGGGGAGCCTTTTCATAAATCACATAATGGCCCTGATTCATTTTTTCGTATACCAAGTTCAGAGGTGATAAAAGCTTTTCCAGAGTCTGGTCAAGGGCTTTCTCTTCCTGAAGAACTTCCAGTTTTTGTGCATACACAAACTTATTTTCTACCACATCACTGTTAAAGTTGAAGCGAACCTTAAATTGGGATTCCAGTTGTTCAAATACTTCGGAGAGCGCTTTTTTTGTCCCTTGTGTTGATGGACTGTCATTAATAAACTTATCTGCCGAAGCTAGTTGCTGAGCAGAGATACCCATCGGAAGGAATATCAGCAACACTGCGCTAAGCAATTTTTTAAAAAAGTAGGGATCTTTCATAATTGTACTGTTTTAGGTTGTTTAAAAAACATAACTGTAGGCTTGCCGGAAGGCGCGGAAGCCGGTTTACTTGAATTGTTGCTTATGATGATCATCTGCTGGTTGACATTAATTTGCAAGTTGAAGGATTTGGAAAGGGTGTTGAGCAGCAGCGAAAGGTCGTCAGCCGGGTTGGAGCCGGTAAAACGTAGTGCTGAAAGTTCATCCTGTTCAAATTTTACCTGGTAGCCAAAGTTATTTTCAATGATCTTTGCTACTTCTTCCAGGGGCATATTTTTGAATAAAAGAAGATTATCACGCCAGGAGGTATAGAGCGTGGTATCAACCAGCTGTTGCGTCACAGACTGAAGGTTTTTCTCATAAGCCAGCATCTCTCCGGGTTCCATATGGCGCTCCAGCATCCGGGAGCCGGTCTTGGCCCTGACTTTTACTTTTCCGGAATTCAGCACTACTTTAACCTGTTGCTTGCGGTCTTGCACATTAAACTTAGTGCCCAACACCTCCACTTCCAGGTCTTCGGAGGTGTGTACGATCAGCTTACGGTCATCGGGGAGGTGATTGACGGAGAAAAAGGCCTCGCCTGACAGCCAAACCTCACGGACCTGAACATCCTTCCAGTCTTTTGCTAACTTCAGCTCAGAATTGGCATTCAGCATGGCCACTGACCCATCGGGCAGGTGGATGGTTTGCGTTTCGCCGAAGTTAGTAGCATACACAGCCATGGTACCTACAAAAAACAACCGGTAAAAGATGCCTGCCAAGAGCAAAATTCCGGTAAGTGCTGCAGCCAATTGCCATTTGCCCATAAATCTACCTTTATTGCCAGAGGCTATGGGCCTGCTGTTGTGTCCGATAAGCTGCTTAAATATTTTGTCTGTGCGGGCAGGATCAAGGGTGGGAAGAGAAGAAAGCCGGGAGCGTACTTCCTCTATACCGGGCAAATGGCACTCCTGCCCGGTGGTTTTCAGGATTTGGATAATTTCTTCAACTTCTGCCGGATTACACTGCCCGTATATAAATTTATCAAACAGCTGGCGGATTCTTTGTTGCTCGTCCAATTGCTATGAATATGTTAGAGTTCAGGTTTTATCATGACTAATACACATGAAAAAGAAGGAAGGACGACTCGGCAGAGATTTTTTTTGAAAAAATCCACAAAAACAAGCTTTGATGCTTAAAAAGTGGTAGAGGACAGTACATAAAGCAGGCTGAAAGTAACATCAGCATGGAGCCGCAGGTATTCTCGGAGGGATTTGAGTGCCTTGACCATCTGGTCTTTCACCGTGTTTTTGGATAAGCCAAGCTGTAGGGCAATTTCTTCATGGGCTAGTCCCTGCTCACGGCTCATCCGAAAGATCAGCTGTCGTTGGGGGGGCAAAGCAGCGATTCCTTTACGGGCCATACGATCCAGCTCGGCACTGAGGACCTGGACTTCTGTTTCCTGATGCGTGAAAGGTAAACGGCAAAAAACTTCTGACTTCAATTTTTCGTCGTAAGCAGCTTTACGAAGCAGGTTATACACCTGATGTCTGGTAAGGGTGTATATGAAGGATTTAAAAGAACAGTCGGTGCGGAGTTGAGCACGCATGCTCCAGACTTTCATAAAGACTTCCTGTACTATTTCCTCAGCCAGCACGGGTGACTTTGCAAGCACATAACTATAGCCGTAAACAATATCCTTGTATTGCTCAAAAAGCTGGCGGAAAGCTTCTGCGTCTCCATTTTTCAGTTTATCTACTAGTTTTGTTTCCGTGCATTTCATGGCTTCAGGCGGAAAAAGTAGCAAAATAGAAAGTCATTTAAGTGCAATCTAATTTAGGGTACTTTCTTTGTTTTGCAAAAAAAAATGTTTTTACTAAAAATATGGAAATAATAATCCAAAAAAAGTAGATGTCTTTAACAGAGGTGTAAGACAATTTTGTAACAGTGAATTGTATTAGCAGATCAAGTCTTTGACTAGGAGTCTGTCGGATTAAGCAGTAGCTAAAAAAAAGGTTAAATTTACAAAATGAAATACTTTCAGAGAGCGATGCGCGAACAAGGTTTTCTGATGCCTTATGCTTTAATGGATTAGCTGCCGGAGGATCATCTGGCCCGCTTTGTAGCGTACATCGCGGAAGCTATCACCCCGAAGCCAAATCTCAGTAAACCGAATGCCGAACATAAAGTGTATCCGTATTTGCTGCGTAACGTGACCATTGATCGGGTGAACCAGGTCTGGAGCACTGATATTACATATTTACCTATTAAGCATGGGTTTCTGTATCTGACGGCAGTGATGGACTGGTATAGCCGATGCGTGTTGAGTTGAGAACTGTCCAACAGTTTAGACGTACCGTTCTATCTGGCAGCGGTCAAAGAAGCTTTGGTCGCACTCGGTAAGCCAGAGGTATTTAATACTGATCAAGGTAGTCAGTTTACCAGCAAATCATTTACCGGATTACTTTTGGATCATGCTATTCAGGTAAGTATGGATGGCAAAGGTAGGGCTACCGATAATGCTTTTGTTGAGCGGCTTTGGCGAAGTGTTAAATATGACTATTTGTATCTACACGTTCCGGAAAACGGTTAGGAACTCTATCAGGGATTATCACAATACTTTGAAGAATATAACCATGAACGACCTCACTTTTCGCTGGATTATCGAACACCAGCAGGGATTTATTTCCGGTGAAAAAAAGAAAAATATGTTTTACCTAAAACTGTCATTCTACACCTTAAAATAGCCGGTCTGCTGTCTAACGTTGGGGGTACACTTCAACCAGACAGTGACAAAGAGCCAATTATTAACTTACTCCTATAGTACCCATCTTTGAAAATTAAGAACTCAAATTCATAAACAGTATTATTGTAATCTTCGCAGACTTGCTGCCGTTATTACAATCATAGTGCTAATTGTATTAATAATAGGATCAATTCAAAGCTGGATAATGTCCAACGTATCAATGTACTGGCTCATGAAATGATTCATTTTAAGCAGTTTGAAGAGGATAACCTGCAAGTTGTAAACGGTCAACATATATTCTGGAAAAGCGTAAAATATGCAGCAAGGCTTCAACGACCGCAAGATGTCCTGGGAGTTCAATGCTTATCGACAAGATCAATACGTTGCCAGAGTGTTACTTGAAACTCCAAAAAAACTACCTTCATTAGCTTCCTAAAAGGTACTTTATACAGGGAATTTTTATGAAGACTAGGAAGTGATTCAGCTTCTTGAGTGAATATGATCGCACTTACAGCATAGGACTAAAGTCGAGCTAAGTTTTTTACATGATCTTACCCTCTTTGGCAAGTTCTTTTTTAATTCCATCTTCCAGATCTGCAGGCGTAATCAGCCAGTCTCCCCTTTCAAGCGATCGCAGACAAGCACATTGTACAGTATTCATTATATTGTATCCATCCGGTGAACCCGCCTATTGATTTCAAATCGTGATATTTACCTTAGCAGGTTTCCAATTTGTCGGTAATAATTCGTGGAGTCGGTTGATGGGGCGCTCGGGTAATCTTTCCAGCAAATTCTGGAGATAATCGTAGGGATTGATATCCTGTAGCTTACAACAAACCAG
>CAZZGE010000181.1:0-9429 GCA_964653665.1 uncultured Porifericola sp.
ACTGGATAAGTTGGAGTCGGGCTAATGTCTATTCATTTTACCTGAGCGAACGGTTCATGACTTCCAGGAATAAATAATTAATTTTTTGAGATCATACATAATAACCTAACAATGCCAACACATGGATTTACGCTCCCCGGCTACGAAGAGGTAGAAGAAGCTTTCAGAGAGAACTTTGAAAAGCAGGGTGAAATTGGTGCTGCTTGCTGCGTTTATCATCAGCATGAGTGCGTAGTGGATATTTGGGGCGGCTACCGCGATATTAAGAAAAAGACAGCCTGGGAATGCGATACGCTGGTGCCAGTGTTCTCTACCACCAAAGCAGTAGCCGCCGCCTGCCTGGCTCTCTGCCACAGCCGGGGATTGTTTCAATACAGTGACAGAGTAGCTAATCATTGGGAAGCTTTTGGTGAAAATGGGAAAAAAGACATTACCATTGAACAACTCTTGCAACACCGGGCCGGACTTTCAGCGATAGATCAAAAACTCAGTATCCAAACCATTGCCAACCGCCCCTTGCTGGAAGAAATCATCGCCCGGCAAAAACCGCGCTGGACACCCGGACAATATCAGGGCTACCATGTCTGGAATATCGGCTGGTACATCAGTGCGTTGCTGTCTAAGATAGATCCGAAGGGCAGAAGGTTGCATGAGTTTCTGAAAGAAGAAATACTTCCCAATATGAAAGGAGACATCCGGATAGGTATTGATGAGAATTTTGACCTGAACCGCATAGCCAGGCTTAAGCCCTTCTCCAAACTAAAGGGGCTTTTCGCGATGCCTCCGGCTTTTGTGGCTGAGTTCTTCAAACCCTGGTCACTGACTTTCAAGTCTATGCTCAATCCCTCTTTTGTCAGTGATCACGCTAATTTTAACAAACCAGAAATTCTGCAACTGGAAATCGGCTCGGGCGGGGGTATTGCCAATGCCTGTGGCTTGGCCTCTCTAATAGATGCCCTTAACGACCCGAATCATGTTCTATGTCTGTCCTCATCCACCCGAGACTATCTGGAGCAATATCCGCCACCTCCGGCATGTGGCTACCGGGATATCGTTTTTAAACAGGATGTCTTTCGTTTTCATGCCGGTTTTATGAAGCCTTCGGGATATCATGACTTTTCTCGCTCAAATCGTGCTTACGGAGGATTCGGTGCGGGTGGTAGTTTTGTATTCACCGATCCTGAACAGCAGCTAACAATTGCCTATACCATGAACAAAATGGATAGTGCCATGATGAATATAGAAAGGGAATTAAATCTGCGTAAAGCGGTTTACAATAGTATAACCCGGCTTGGTGAAACCGTTTAGCGAAGCAGTCGGACTTTTCCTTATCTCTGAAAATCAACGAAATCAACTTAACCCGAAAATTTATTCATTGTATGAAAGAAATCAGCTATTGCCTATGGGCATTTTGTTTCTTTTTGGCTTTACACTCAACAGCTCAGCCCATCACCCCAAAAAAGATACAGCAGACCGAAGATAGTATACGGGCCATTGTATACGATTATCAGCTTCCGGGACTGGCACTGGCCATTGTCAGCCGGAGCAGCGTGGTGTGGCAGCAGGGTTTTGGTCATGCCAATGTGGAAGGGATAAAGCCCGTCACAGTACAGACGATGTTTCGGATCGGTTCGGTGACCAAGAGTTTCGTGGCGCTGGGCATTCTCAGGCTGGTGGAAGAAGGAAAGCTCAATCTCAATGACAAAGTTGCTGATCTGGCTCCGGAGGTACAGATTGATAATCCCTGGTCGGCTACTGATCCGGTTCGCCTGGTGCATCTGCTGGAGCATACCGCCGGGCTGGACGACATGCGCTTCAATGAGTTTTACGTACCGGATGAGCAGTCACTCTCCTCACTGGAAGCCATCAATCAGTTTCCAAACTCCAAAGTAGTGCGCTGGCGTCCCGGCACCATGACCTCCTACGCTAACCCCGGCTACGGCATAGCGGGCTATATCCTGGAGAAATTCGCAGGTATACCCTACGAGCAGTATATACGTCAAGAAATCCTGGAGCCACTGGGTATGGAAAACACCGGCTTTCGCCGAAAAAATATTCCAAAAGAAAAGCTGGCGCTGGGTTATGCCAAGCAGGAAGATAGCCTGAAAGTAATAGATTACCAGCCGATACGCTACCGCTGGGCAGGCGAAATGCACGCTTCAGTGGAAGACCTGGCCACTTTTACGAGGATGCTGCTCAATGACGGTCAACTAAAGGAGCAGCAGATACTGGACCCGGCCAGCATCCGCCGGATGGAAACGCCCACTTCTTCCTGGGCCGGTCGGGCCGGTATCCCCGGTGGATATGCCCTGGCCAATACAATTTCCACCGAGGGAAAGGCCGTTCAATACGGCCACGGAGGTGGTATTGAAGGCTTCACCGCCCGCTATGCGTATTATCCGGAAACCAGGCTGGGCTACGTGCTGCTGATGAACACCATTGATGCCGAAGCTTTCCGGAAAGCCACTGAGCAACTCATAGATCTGCTCCCGGAAGCAGGAGACGAAAATTTACCAGAATCAGTTGCCCTTGATAAAAAATCGGTACAGCCCTACCTTGGCACTTACAAGATAGCCAATCCGCGCAACCAGTTGTTTGAAGGCCCGCAAAAGCTACTCAATTTCGTGCAGCTAAAACTGATAGATGATATACTGCTTTACCAGCCTTTCCAGGGAGAAAGCCAGGCGCTTATCCCGCTTTCAGACAGCCTGTATCGCATGGAAGACTACCGCAGGGCGCACATTCTGCTTACCACCAATCAGGCAAGAGACCCAATATTGGTAGACGCTGACAGCCTTGGACCAGTCTACCGCCAAACCTCCGGTTTCTGGCATCAGGCATTGCTGTACAGTTTTATCTTTTCTATGCTATTGCTGGTCAGTGCAGTTCCAGCAGGCCTGGTAAGATTGATCAGGCAACTCATGGAAGTCAGAAAACAGGGCAGAAGCCGCATCTATTTTCTATATTCCTCGGCGGTAATTGCACTACTACTGACTATCGTAGCCATCAGTAGCATTAGTTACGAGAACCTTTACAACTTAGGCAAGATCAGTCTGCTAAGCCTGAGTATTTTTATTCTTCCCTTGCTATTTTTTCTGCTGGGAGTGGTAGCAGTCTATTTCTCTGTCCAGAAAATCAAGAATGCCGGCGCTTTATTGAGCTCCTACCTGGTCTTGCTGAGCATCGCCTTTGCGGAAATCAGCTTCGTACTCTGGGACTGGCACCTGCTGGGCCTGATGATCTGGCGGTGGTAAGTGGGCTTACTTCTCCCGGTAGCTGTTGATAGAACTAATCAAATGATCCGGCTCATCGATGTAGAATGCGATCGCTAATTTATCTTTTTGCATGCCGTACAGGCCTTCCAGTTGAGCCGGAGATTTCAGCTTCACTATCAGGTTGGCCGTATTAAGCATCGGCTTGGCCAGGTTTATGACATCTTTAGAGAGCGTCTCACTTTCACTGAGTTTCCGCACTTCAGCAATATCAGCCAAGGCTACCCGGCTCTGCCACATGATCCCCAGCCTGATTTCCAGGTGTTGCTCGTCCAGCAGTACCGGGCGTTTGATCACGGAAAAGGTATAACCCAGCAGGAAAAGAACGGAGTAAATACTGAGAACTAGCAATACCAGGGCCACGGTCTCATAATATTGAACCAGCAAAAAGTGGATTGCGATCATTTCAATGAGTGACACAAATACCAAAGCTCCCATCAGGGCGGGAAAGCCGGATTCCCGGTGCAAACTGAATGCCTGCTGATGGGCGGCTTTCTCCGTGCGACCCAGCCAAAAGAAAAGTCCGTAACGCAGAGAGGCTACCTCAGTTACTGCCGGCCGAAAAGGACGACCGAATACCTGGCGAAAAGCAGACTGTAGGTTTAGTATAAAATCATTACGATGAAGAGCGGCTTCCTTGAAGGCGAGGGTTACTTTTCTGATTTTAATTATCCCGTAAAGCATAAAACCCAGCTCGGTAAAAACCAGTAGTTGGATAGCATAACCCAGGTAGAACTGCTCGTTTTCCGGAAGAATCAATTTTGCCAAACCAACTGACAAAAGGTAAATGGCTAACACAGACGGCCATTCTATATGCTCACTTCTTCTGACGACCAGGAAATAAAACAGGAGAGGTAATCCTATGACAAGATCCAGGGTGACCGCCAGGGGGAGCAAATTGTGTTGATCTAAGCTTCCACTTTGAATAATCAGCCATTCTATAAGAGCGATCAAGAGAGAAAATAAAATAAAGTAAACGGTTGGGCTGGTCGTTTTGGTTTGATAGGCAGTCATGCTTTTGGGTTAATGTGTTGTCCTTTAAGATACGAAAAGCAGCACTCGCCGTTCCTGAAATAAGAAAGTATTTTGTGTCTACCCAAAAGGGTGATTTAAGAGTAGAGGATTGCCAAGACAAAAAAATTAAAGAAATCTGGGTGATATATCCCGCATTTTCTGCACCTAAGAATAAAGCAACTAATATAGAACAAATGAAAAGCAACCGAAAAGCATTTTTCATAGAGCTCTACCAAAGGAGTTTTCCCGCAGTAGCCCGCTATGTGGCCCGGAGCGGAGGCAAAATGGCTGATGCTAAGGATGTGTTTCACGACGCCCTGATCATCTTTTACGAAAAGACACTGGACGCTGACTTTCAGCTTCCCAGTGACGAAACAGCCTACTTGCTGGGAATCTCTCGTAACCTCTGGTGCCGCCACTGCCAGCAAAGCGAAGGATACGTAAGTATGACCGAATGCAATGATGTCCATTTTCTGTCGGCTGAGCGTGAACTGCAGACCTCTTCCGCTAAGATCATGAACCTTCTCGAGCGCAGCGGACGCCGCTGTATGGAAATGCTGAAAGCTTTCTACTACGAAAAGCTCAGCATTGGCGAACTGGCTGCACAGTTTGGCTATAAGGGTGAGCGCTCGGCCACCGTACAGAAGTATAAGTGCCTGGAAAAAGTAAGAGACACCGTCAAACAAAAATCCCTGAGCTATGAGGACTTCCTTGCGTGAAACCAAAATGCTGGATGACTACAGCCTGCGCAACCAGCGTGATGACGAGCGCTTGCTCACCGAAGCAAAGTTGATGCTCTATCCAGAACTGCGGGATAAGCTGCTCTGGCAGCAGCAGGTGTACGGACTTGTCCGCCAGTACGGTCGCAGAGCGTTAAAAGCCGAACTGGAAGCCGTACATGAGCAGCTATTTACCGAAAGCCGGTTTGCACAATACCGCCGCCGCATTTTTCGCATTTTCAAAAAATCATGATTATGAAACCACTAGCCAGTATTATACCTACCGTCATTGACGGGCAGGGCTACGGAGAAAGAGCCTACGATATTTATAGCATGCTGCTCAAGGAGCGCATTATCTTCCTGGGTACACCCATAAACGACCAAGTGGCTAATCTCATCGTAGCACAACTGCTCTACCTCAACAGCCAGGATCAGAAAAAACAGATAGACCTCTACATCCACTGTCCGGGTGGTAGTGTCTATGCCGGAATGGCGATTTATGATGCCATGCAGATGATCTCCGCACCGGTTTCTACGGTGGCAGTGGGCTTTACCGGCAGCATGGGTACCGCCCTGCTTTCTTCAGGCAACCCCGGCAAGCGCTTCGCACTGTCGCATGCTACTGTACACATGCACCCGGCCGGGGGAGGTACCAAAGGCTATACCGAGGACGTACGCATTGCCACTCGCGAGCAGGAGCGACTGCAGGCCCAGCTTTTTCATATCATCGGTAAAAACAGCGGTCACGACTGGAAGGAGATAGAAGAATTCTTTATCCGGGATAAGTTTCTCAATGCCGTAGAAGCCCGGGAGTACGGACTGGTAGACGAGATCCTGGGCGATACCTCTAATCTTATCAAACTGGAGCAGCAGGAGGCGCAACTGAGTTTTACCCATCAAAAATAGGCGAAGCCATGAAAAGGATTCTAATAATCGGCGGAAGCGGTTTTATTGGTAAACACCTGGTGCCCATGCTGCAGGATGATTACCGTCTTTTCATTTTGCATCGGGGAAGTCAGGCGCTTCCTTCTAACTTCAACATTGAGGAAGAAATCATTGCGGAGCGCGGAGAATTACATCATCACCGAGAAAAGCTCAGCCGGCTCAATCCCGAAATCGTCATAGATCTCATTCCTTACTTTGCGCAGGATGCCTGGGATGTAGTGCAAACCTTCTCCGGTATGGCGCAGAAAGTCATCGCCCTGAGCAGTGCTGATGTGTACCAGGCCTACGCGATCTTCAAAGACCAGATGGATGAAGTACAGGATGGCCCTCTGCCAGAAAGCAGTCAATTGCGCCATACACTATTCCCCTACCGAGAGGGCGCTCAAGCGGAGGACACGTTGCTGTACCATTACGAAAAGATCCTTGTGGAGCAGATTTTTATGAATCATCCGGAGTTAAACCCGACGATCCTGCGCCTGGCAGCACTGTATGGCGAAGGAGATACCCAGCAGAAATTGTCTCCTAACCTAAGGCCTATGCTGGAAGGAACTGAGGAAATTCTGCTGGATGAAAAGAAAGCCCAATGGCGATGGACCCGGGCTTATGTCAAAGATGTGGCACATGCGATACAACTATGCCAGGAAAATAAAAAAAGTGATCAGCAGATTTTCAATGTTGGGCAGGCAAAGACACTCAGTGAGCATGAACTCATTCAGACCCTGGCACGGCTTACTGGCTGGCAGGGCAAAGCCCGTCACTTGCCAAAGAATGCTTTGCCCAAAGCGCAACAGCAGCCTTTCAACTTCAGGCAGAATCTCATCGTAGATAGCCAGAAAATCAGGAAGTTGCTTGGTTATGAAGAGATGTACAGTTTGGAAGAAAGCTTAGCACAAAGTTACATTTCCTATAAACAACAAATAGTTGGATGAAAGACATCCGTAGATATATACTATTGCAGAATGCACGATGTGATCTCCAAAATACTTACAGTATTTTCTCTGCTATTTAAGTCAAAAAACCAGTACTCCTGCCTGTTACGAAAGGAAATACTGGTTTTGTAAATGAGTATCTTATGCTTGCTTACCTGCTGACATCGTTCTGAAGCAATAAAGATGGTTAAGGTGTTCGCCCACGCCAGATTTCTATCCATCCGGTATGTCGGCTACCATCGGGTAACAGTAGGTCATAGAAGTACATCCCGTCTGCACTGTTACCACCATCCCAGGCGTTATCATTGGTATAGCTATCAGCCTGATGAACGATTCTACCCCAACGATTGCTGATGACCATTCTACCGCCCCGCTCACCGGCAATCTCTTCCAGGTTAATGATTCTAAAGGTATCATTATCACCATCTCCATTGGGCGTGATGATATTAGGGATGTAAAGTTCTGCGGTGTAGCGAATGTTCACTTCATGCAGACTTGTACAGCCAAATGCATCCCGCAGCTCAATAAAATAGGTGCCCATTTCCAGGTCTCTGAATTCGTAAGCATAAGGATCAATAGCCGGGTTATCATTCGGGACCTCATACCAGTCACCTGTATTACCAAATGGATCAGCTGCGATTCTCACTTCGTATGGTTGACCACCCCCAGAAATACTATCCACCAAAATATTGCCGTATGGCTCATTGACTGTCACATGCAAGGTCTCCGGCACTGCTGCTATTAATGCAGCAGTAGGACCTTCTACTGTGAAAGTGGGAGAACTTTCTGTACGAATGATACCACAACTGGCCTGCTGCTGGATAATTTGCACCTGATAGTCGCCACTCTCCAGGTCGGAAAAAGTGTATCTGCTGGGAATAGCTGAGAAAATCCGGCTCATGTAGGGCTGCGTCTGGTTTACGCTCATGAGGTTAATTGTAAACTCTGTATTCTCGGCAACGACTATGTTACGAACTGTCACTTTTCCACCATCACCAAAGCAAGTGATATTTTCAGCCTCATACTCAAAGCCAATGTCTACCACACCTGTAGAGGGAATGTTCACCATACGCGTCGCCGGACAACTCTGCGTGCCGCGAGAGTGAACTACGATATTGTAGTCACTGCCTGTAGGAACGCCCGGCACATCAGTACTGGTAGTTCCTGCTTCTATCAAGCCAGTGCTTACCGTATCAGTACCCTGAATGACGTATACATTGTAAGGAGCCGGTGCATTGGTCGCTGCACTAAGTGTCACACTCATCGTGGCTACCTGAGCTGGCGCATCGCAGGCAGGTAAATCAAAACCGATGGTATTGATGACCACAATATTTTCTACAATATTAAAGGCAGACTCGCAACGTGGTGTACCTGCCTCATCAACGACGATGTAATCATACGCTCCCGCTGGTAGGTTATTGAAAGTAGCTACACCGGTAGCCGTCTTTGTTTCATCAACCACTCCAGACAAGCTTACGATGCGGAAGTTATAAGTATCGTTTTCTCCGCCTATCACGCTGAAAGTGACACTTCCTTCGCCACGCTCACAGTCGGCCGGGGTTATATCAACGTCCACGGTCTTGTCTCCTAAGCTACAAGTGATGCCAGAACCTCCGCCGCCATTACTGTTGCAGGTGCTGATTACATTAGCAGCCAGAGTATCCAGTAAATTACCCAGATCATCGCGGAGGGCGATCCGGTAACTTCCTGCAGAAAGGCTAGTTGCTGTGGTACCGGTAAACAGCAAAGGCTCCATGGTATCCATGTTAATACCAATGATCTCATAGGCCTGTGTGCTGGTGCAACTTGATTCCAGGTTAACGGTAATACTACCGTCGTTGCCTTCACAGGACTCAGGACTGGCGGTGACAGTTACTGCATTTTGTACTGCTACGGTACGAGAATAAGCCATCAGGGTATCACATCCCGTTTGTGCATTCGTGTCTCTGATCATCACTGTATAGTTACCAGGAGACAGAGAGTCTGCCAGGAAGACCAGTCCGGGGAAGTTACCGCCTGCTGTCCAGTTGATAGAATCTTGCACACTTACATATCGGTATTCAAAACGACTTAGCTTTGTAGTAGTAATGGGATCTACGTAGACCATCAATGCGCCATCTTCACTGGCCGGGCAATTAGCATTTTCCGAACTTACCACAAAAGAGGCCTGGTCAAACCCACAGCCACAAGCGGATGCCGAAGCCGTTTGTGCGCTTTCCTCAGCCGAGGTGAGACCATCTGCTCCACAGTCGTCAATGGCCGTAACGCGTATCTCGTAATCAAAAGTGCTTACTGAAAGACTGGTAAATTCATAAGTCAAATCGGTGACTGTAGCACTTTCCGCGATGGTGGCAAAGTTATCCGAAGAGGCTTCCACCCTGTAGGATACCGCACCACTGACTGCGTCCCAGGTAGTACTAAAACCGCTACAAGAAGGAGTGCTGGCCAAAATTCCTGTCGGTGCGGCTAACTGATCGGTGATAGTGACGTTGAACGTAGCACTGCTCGGACAAGCTCCACCAAAGGCGTAAGTAACCGTATAACCACCCA
>CAZZGE010000182.1:0-9121 GCA_964653665.1 uncultured Porifericola sp.
GTTCCTGGAGCCGCTCTTTAGACTGATTTCCGGTATTGTGTTCTGTAGCCATGATTGAATTATTTTGGTTAAAGGTCCTTGAAGAAATTTTAAAAACAAGACTTTACGAAGCCAGAAACCGCCGGGACATCTCTCGCAACGTGAAAAAAATATCTATAAAGCATCCACGAATTTAAAAAAATCTGCGCGGTTTATAGTAAGTACGGCGGATCAGAAAAGGCTGAAATTAGAGAGTTCACTAATGAAATGACTGATCACATTAGGTTCCAGTACAATGGTAAACACCACCCCGAATAAAGCCCCAAACAAGTGAGCATCGTGGTTGATACGGTCGCGCATCTGCCGGGAACGCTGGTAGGAGTAGATGATAAATAAGGCTCCCAAAATAAAGCCTGGTATCGGTATGATGGCAAACAGGTAAATATTACTGGTTGGGTCAAACATAATGGCACTGAAGACAACCGCGGCCACCCCACCGGAAGCACCCAGCGAATTATAGCCGGGATCATTTCGGTGTTTGATGTAAGTTGTAATATCCGATATTACGATGGCGACCAGGTAAAGTACGATGTAGTAGATGATACCCATAGTAGGCCCAAAAATGGCTGCATAATACTGCTCAATCACACTCCCAAAAAAATACAGGGTAAACATATTGAAAAAAAGATGCATGTAATCCTGGTGGATAAATCCAGAAGTGATAAAGCGCCAGTACTCTTTTCTTGTCTGTACCGTGTAGGGATTAAAAATCCATTTATGGAGAATCTCCGGCTTATTCCACGCATAGAATGTGGCTGCTACTGAGATAACGATAATGATGACTGTTATAGAATCCATTATAAATTACTGGTCGTGTAGATCAATGTTTTATTTTTCCCGGGCCATCAGCCACTGGGCAAAAGCGTAAAGTATCTCTTTCTTACTGTCTGCTACGCTGATTTGTTGCAGATGCTGCAGGCCTCTCTCAAAGTAGGCATCCATTTTCTGGCGTGTGATGCCTGGAATATCGAGGTCATCGTACAGCTTTTTGACGGCTTCCACTTTTTCATATTTATCAAAAGCGACGCGGTTCAGCCACTCTTCCAGTTCAGTACGCTGCATCGGACTGGCCTTCTCCAGGGCTTTGATGAGCAGAAAAGTTTTTTTGTTAGCGATAATGTCTCCCCCTACCTGCTTACCAAACTTTGCCTGATCTGCGTACACGTCCAGCAAGTCGTCTTTCAACTGAAAACTGATACCGATATGAACACCAAAATCGTACAGACGCTGGCAGTCTGCCTCCGATGCTCCTGCCAACATACCGCCCATTTTCAGGCTAAAGCCCAGCAGGACGGCAGTTTTAAGGCGAATCATTTCCAGGTACTCATCTTCACTTACCCGCTCCCGGCCCTCATAGTTCATATCCCATTGCTGCCCTTCGCAGACTTCAGCCGCACATCGGTTGAAGGCCCGGATGACCGCCGGGAGCTTATCCGGTGATACGCTCAGTAAAAGATCGTAAGCACGTACCAGCATTACATCGCCCGAGAGAATAGCAATATTGGCATTCCACTTTTTATGAACCGAAGCCTTGCCACGCCGCAGCGGTGCTTTGTCCATAATATCATCGTGCATCAGGGTAAAATTGTGAAATACTTCCACTGCCAAGGCAGGCTCCACCACCTGTTTAAGCTGATCCTCTTCCTCATACAGTAGGTAAGCCAGAATCGTAAGGAGCGGACGCAGGCGTTTACCGCCCAGGCTCAGTATGTAACGAATAGGCTCATACAGTTCGCACGGCTGCTCACCAAAATCGTGTGAAGCTAGCTTACGATTGATTTCCTCTACGATATGAGAAACACTGGCAATCATCTGCTTTTATTTCGGGATTCCACATTTTGCTCTCGTAAAGCTTGTCAAAAGCGTACATAAAAACAACTCTCTTTGATTGCCGTAACGATTATGTTGTTTGGGCGCTGCGACGCATCGGATGTATACACATCGGAAGGCGGCAGAGGGTTGTTGAACGCACATATCATAATATGTAAATGCGGCAAAAAAATGGAGAAAGCCAGCGCTATCAATGTTGGGGAAGCCACCGGGCGAGGATTAAGCAGGTACAGCTAACCTACAAATTCTAGGTCTATGGTACGCCGGTCCATGTCGGTCTTCAGCACCCTCACTTTTAGCTTATCGCCCAGCGATATGATGCGCTTACGGCGCTGCCCGATGATACGAAAGTTTTTTGCGTCGTACTCATAATAGTCATCTGTAATTTCTGACATACGTACCATGCCCTCACAGCGAGTTTCTACCAGTTCTACGTAGACCCCCCATTCGGTAACACCGGAGACGATACCCTCAAATACCCTGTCACCTACAAACTGTTGCATGAACTGCACCTGCTTATATTTGACAGAGGCCCGCTCGGCGTCAGCAGCACGTTTTTCCATCTCAGATGAATGCTCACAAAGCTTTTCGTACTTATGGCGCTCATCGGTTTTCGCATCATCCAAGTACATTTGCAGCAGCCGGTGTACCATAACATCCGGGTAACGGCGAATGGGCGAGGTAAAATGCGTATAGTGAGGAAAAGCCAGTCCAAAGTGGCCTTTGGCTTCGGTAGTATATTTGGCTTTAGCCATGGTACGGATGGCTAATTGCTGCAGGACGTCCTGTTCAGGCTTGCCCTCTACGGCAGTCATCAGGTCGTTGAGAGATGCCGATATTTTCTCGTCGGAGGTATGTAGCTTGTAACCAAAACGCTGTGCAAAGTCAGAGAACTCCTGAATTTTAGTGACATCAGGGTTGTCGTGCACCCGGTATACAAAGGTATTTTTTTCTTTGCGCTTTTTGTAGGAATAGACGAACTCAGCTACTTTCTTATTGGCCAGCAGCATAAATTCTTCAATCATCTTGTGTGCATCTTTGCGGACCTTGGGCACAACTTCCAGTGGGTTACCTTCTTCATCCAGGCGAAAGCGCACTTCGGTTGTCTCAAAATTAACAGCACCGCTGGCAAAGCGACGGTCGCGTATTATTTTAGAGAGTCTATTGAGCGTTTTGACTTCTTTGGCGTATGTTCCTTTTTTACCTTCTATCAGCTCTTGTGCATCTTCGTATGCAAAACGCTGGTCGGAGTGAATTACCGTTCTACCGATCCACACATCCTTGACCTGCGCTTCATCATCCATCTCAAAGACAGCAGAAAATGTTAGACGATCTTCATGCGGTTTGAGAGAGCAAAGCTCGTTAGAAAGCTTCTCTGGCAACATGGGAATAACGCGGTCCACCAGGTATACGGAGGTAGCCCTTTCTTCAGCTTCTCTTTCCAGTGCGGTATCTTCCTTGAGGTAGTGGGTTACGTCGGCGATGTGTATCCCCACCTCCCAGTTGCCATTATCCAGCTTACGCAGTGAGAGCGCATCGTCAAAGTCCTTGGCATCTGCCGGGTCTATCGTGAAAGTAGTAAAGTGGCGGTAGTCTCTTCGTTTGGCGAGTTCTTTTTTGTTGAGGTCAAACTTGATTTTGCGGGTCTCCTCCATAACATCCTGGGGAAACTCAAAGGACAGGTCAAACTCTGCCATGATAGAATGAATCTCCGCATTATTTTCTCCGGCGGGGCCCAGTACTTTTACCACCTTGCCCACCGGGCTTTTGTCTTCTTCCGGCCATTTGGTCAATTGAACGATAACCTTGTCGTTGTTGCTGGCGCCCTCAAGGTCCTCCAGACGGACAAAGATATCAAAATGCATCTTACGGCTATCCGGTACTACAAAGGCAAAGCGGGTGGACATTTCTACACGACCGACAAACTCTTTACGCTTACGCTCAACAATTTCCAGGACCTCGCCCTCCGGTCGTCTGTCGCCAAAACCGGGACCGAAGGAAAGTACCTTCACGATGTCACCGTCCAGTGCGTTCTGCAGATAATCAGCATCTACTTTTATATCCTGCTCCAGTTCGTCACAAATGATGAACGCAAAGCGAGGATTGACAAAATCTACCCTTCCGAGCAGCACCTTAGGCTCAGTAGTAGTTTGGTATTTTCCGTTAGCAATCATTTTGATTTTCCGCTCTTCTTCCAGTTTATAAATAACGTTAGAGATAGCTTTTTTGGAAGCTCGGTCGTTAAGGTCTAGTTTTTTGGCGATCTGCCGGGGGGAATACGCTTTGGTAAGATTTGCATCTAGCAGGCCCTGGGCCATTACGGCAAGTTGTTCGTTAGAGTAAGCCTGTTTACGATGATGAGATCGGGTTTTGGGTTTATTTCTATTCTTAGACATAAAAATTGTAAAAAATATTTTAAATAAGTTTATGAGTAGGGAGTAGTCAACTGCGGGAGAACGTTGGCTTTCATTACAATAGAAGGGAACATCAACTATGCAAATAACAGCTTATTGTGCTGATAGGTTGCATGCACATATAAGTATTTAGTTTTTTATTTCAGACCATCGTAATATTTTCCTGCTTAACGGGCTCCATAGACTGAAGATGAAGAAACACTTGTGCCAGTGTAGAGACATTGCGCTTACAGTAAGCAGTGATTTTTTCCAGGTCCTGATCTACGTGATACACCTTGTTGACCTCGCTACCTTCAATTGACTCCTGCTTCACCGACTCTACTTGAAATAGAGCCGCCAGCAGATCCAGCGGTGTGTAGCTTTTATAGTCTCCAAACTTCCAGAGATCCATGGTATCCAGGTGTCGTATCTCCCACGATTTTTTTCCACTCATGTCCATGGCGGGAGGTAATGTAATACCGTTGACCAACATACGTCGGCAGAGGTACGGAAAGTCAAATTCTTTGCCATTATGGGCACACATGCGTAGTTTGGCATGGTCAAATTTGAGTACCGTATCTTTAAAATTCTGTAGTAAAGTATGTTCATCATCACCCGAAATACACTTAATGCGCAGTTCTGTTTGGCCATCCTCCAGGGTATTGAAGATACCTACCGAGATGACAATCACCTTTCCAAATTCAGCGTAAATAGCCGCCCGTTCAAAGTAAAACTCCTCGGATGATAATTCTTGAGGATTATGCAGATGCCCAGCTTTGCGGTTCCATTCTTTCTTCATCAGATCATCCAGGCATTCATAGGCACTGGCCGCTGACACAGTTTCAATATCCACGAAAAGGAGGTGACTCAGGATTACATCTTTAGGCATAGCGAAGAAATTTTTGATTGAACGTTACTTTTCAAAGTCTTTGTATAGCATACTGGGTTGGATTCCCCTATTGTGCTGATATTTTTTGCTGTGATATGCTTCGTAAGGACCTTCAATCGCGTGATAAAAAATCTGGCATATTTCCACCCCGGCATAAATGCGGATAGGTTGTACACAGAACATTTCCAAAGTCCAGTAACCGGCAAACCCCACGTCTCCAAAGCCGGCTGTGATATGAACAAAGAGGCCAAGCCTGCCAATGGAGGAGCGTCCCTCCAGCATGGGTACGTAGTTATGCGTTTCTGTGTATTCCAGTGTGCGGCCCAGATACAACCTGTCTCTCTCAAGAAGCAGGCCTTCTTCAGGAATGGTAAGTTTTTGTGCATTGTTTTGCTCTTTCATGTCCAGCACCGGATGATCATAGACCAATAAATCATGGTGTAATCGCAGATTATAACTATTAGGATTAAGCTGGTCCTTCCGAAAAGGGTCAATGGTAATGTCTTTGCCTAATTTTGATTCTATGGATTTACCTGAAAGTATCATGTTTTAATGATTACAGCGATCATAATACGAACTTGACCAAAAATAGCCAATATCTTTTTGATTGCGCGATAGTGCTGTTAATAGTGAGAAAGAAAAGCTTTTTTCCAGGAGAAAAAAATTGTAAAGGGGGTATTGTAATTTAAAACACCATGTTTAACTTTGTATTCCAATTAAAAAGCGAAAGTAGCTCAGCTGGTAGAGCGCAACCTTGCCAAGGTTGAGGTCGCGGGTTCGAGCCCCGTCTTTCGCTCAAGATCATAAGCGACTTCATAAGGTCGCTTTTTTATTAAAGCCGGGATGGTGGAATTGGTAGACACGCAAGACTTAAAATCTTGTGGCCGTAAGGCCGTGCGGGTTCAAGTCCCGCTCCTGGTACTTGTGCAAATGCTAGTCAGTAAGGATGCCTTTTTCCTGTTTTTAAGAATTATCAACTTGGAAAAGCAGTAGTTATCCCGCTAGGGGCTATCCCAATTGTAGAGTACCTCCGTAAATACCAAGTCTTCTAAATCCTCAGGATGAATGAAAAAGTTAGCGATTCCTTCATCGCCCCAAAGAATATTTTTATGATCGGAATCTATCTGCAATAAAAGCTTAGATTCCTCAAAGTCCTGTACCAGGCGGGGGTCTTCCTGCATAAGATGCGCATACCCCCCTAGTTTGTGACCATTGCCCTGGGCCAGACGGGCATAGGCTCGTCTTACCTCTACTTTATCATTACCGAAGCGATCAAAAAACTCAAATGCCGGTGTTCCAAAGTACTCATCAAAAGCTCGGTCATTGGGTGAAACCGGAGCAGACTGCAGCTCGAACCGGAGTGCATGGCTCTCCAGTATCGGAAAATTGTCAAAGTCTGGAATTTCAAGGTCTTCGGCAGCCTTCTTTTCATCAACTTCTGCAAAATAAATAACCCTGAAGTTGGACTGGTCAAAAGGGTCATCTAAATCCAAACCATACATAGGATCATCAGCAGCATACAGTTGGAGAATGCCTTGAGTAGGAAAACCAGCCAAGGCTGGTACTTCAGTAAAGTTGATCTGAGCCAAAAGAAAAAGTGGCTGACCATTTTGCGCTGTAGGGTAGTCGACACCTTGAGGCAGGTATGGCATACCACCAAACTTGCTTTGCACCAAACGTAGTTTGTCGTCGGTTTTAGCAAAAATTCTGATAAACGGTTGCACCGAGGATTCAATTTGCTTGCGATAGGATTCCAGGGCTGCCGGAAGCTGCAACTTAGACGGCGTCATAAAGTGATTTAATCTCGTATATTTGTATAATATAAATGTAAAAAATATTCACAGGAACATACTGCTTAGTGCTCGAATTAACCTTTTGTTTCGTCATTTTTCCCAGCATTTGGTAGATTGAGCATGCTCATAAGTGCAGTTAGATCCAAGCCATTTTCTTTACTCATATCCTGAAATTTATGAATGATAAACGGAATGGTAAAACTAGCCACCTGATCAGCTAGTTCGGCTTCTATACCAGTTTCCGCTAACAAATCCTCGGCGTACTTTTGAATCATTTGCGTAATAACGGGATTAGAAGTCGATTTACCAGTTTCCTGCAGTAGGCTAAACAGTCCATTGAGGTTTCCCTGGCTCACTTCATATTTGATAACGCTCAATATATTCTTTTGAGCTAAAGTCAGTGCAGGATCTACCTCTGTCTGTGGTATGCCAAACTCTTCAGTGAATTTTTCAGAAAGATCATCCCTGAGCGACTCAATGATCTGTTCAATCATGGTATGCCTTTATATTGTTAATTCTAACACTGTAAAGAACTAATCAATTTATCAAACCGAAATCGCATCACAATTATCCATGCAGGCAAGGATCTTTACGACTTCTTTCATCTTAAGACTGTAGTAAATATTTTTCCCTTCTCGACTACTACTTAGTATGCCTTTCAGCTTCATATTTGAAAGATGGTGAGAGGTAAGCGATTGCTCGGAATCTAGTGCTTGACAAATCTCATTCACTGACATCTTGTCTTGTTGCGACAGAATGTCTACCATGCTCAAGCGCAGAGGATGTGACAAGGTTTTTAAAATAAAGGCTGCTTTCTCAAGCTTCTCAATACTGCGGGCTTTGGTAACTACTTCTTGCATTATATGTATGATAGTATGTACAAATCTAAACTTATAAACATCAATTTACGTAATTTGTTCCTTTCTTTTTAGTCAAAGAGCCAGACGATCTATTCCATTAGAGAAAAGGATTTTGCTACCTTTGCTAACAGCCTGAAGGAGCACATAATCTTAAAAACTAAACTAATGAAAAATATTTACTTTACGCCCGGACCTGCTGAATTGTATTTTACAGTGGAGTTCCATGTCAAGACTGCGCTGAAAGAGCAGATACCATCAGTCTCACATCGTAGCAAAGTATTTCAATCCATATACCAGCAGAGTGTAGAAAACCTAAAAAGCTTACTGTCTATTCCGGAAGATTACCACGTATTTTTTACTGCTTCTGCTACTGAAATCTGGGAGAGAATTATCCAGAATAATGTGGAGAGCCACAGTCACCATTATGTGAACGGTTCGTTTTCCAAGCGATTTATGGCTACTGCTCAGGATCTCAACCGCGAGGTTTCAGTGGAGTATGCTGAGGACGGGCAGCGTGTACTACCGCAAGCCGAAAATATACCCTCTGATACAGAGCTCATTGCATTTACCCTGAACGAGACCAGTACCGGGGTCACTCAACCGCTGGAGGAAATATACAAGATTACTGATGCCCATCCGGAAAAGCTAATTGCTGTAGATGCAGTGTCCATCATGCCTATATCAGATATTGATTATCAGAAAGTAGACTCAGTTTTCTTCTCAGTACAGAAAGGTTTCGGTTTACCTGCTGGTCTGGGAGTGTGGATACTAAGTCCCCGTTCTGTAGAAAAGGCTCATCAACTACAAGCCAAGGGAATAAGCATTGGCACATATCACAATATCCCGGCACTGCTGGAAAAGGGCAAAAAAAATCAGACTCCCGAAACTCCCAATGTGCTCAATATATACTTACTTGCCAAAGTCAGCAGCGATATGCTGGAAAGGGGCATAGAAAAAATACGCCAGGAAACCCGCTACAAGGCAAGCCTTATGTACCACATGGTGGAGGAACATCCATTCATGAAGCCTTTTGTACAGGATGCAGCGATACGATCTCCTACTGTCATTGTGGCCGAAACCACTATCTCTTCCCTGGAGGTGATACAGGCCATGGAGAAGAATAATCTATTGATAGGTAGTGGTTATGGGCCCTATAAACAGAAGCATATCAGAATTGCTAATTTTCCAACACATTCAAAAGAGCAGTTTGAACTATTGGCAGACAAGATAAACGAATTCAGATAAGGTTTTAACGCAGGAACTACTAACTTTCACGATTTTTGTACTGCATTCCAGTGTACTTGCAAGTCTTCTGTC
>CAZZGE010000183.1:0-9110 GCA_964653665.1 uncultured Porifericola sp.
TCATAATTGTAGGCTTAATCTTTTACTAATTTAAAAATTTGCAACATTTTGAAATGCCCCCGGCTAAATAGTTACGCAAATTTTTTTTACATTTAATCTCATTGATAGAGCAGACTAAAAAGGTAGTCTGAAGGCTACACACTTAAACTATTGCACTATGAAACACAACCTACTAAAGCCGCCCGTCGGCATTGAGCCTTCGTATGGGTTTCTGATACTCATGCTTTCCTTCTTTTCAATCACCGCCTTTGCACAAAGTAGCATTACTGGTCAGGTGACTTCCCAGGAAGGTGAGGCACTCCCCGGAGTGAACGTAGTGATCAAAGGCTCCACGACCGGTACCATTACTGACATTGATGGTAACTATCGCCTTAACGTTCCGGCCAGCGCCGAAACGCTCGTATTTTCTTTCGTGGGTTATCTGGCTCAGGAAGTAGCTATCGGTAGTCAGTCGGTCATTGACGTACAACTGGCAGACGACGTACAATCTTTGGAAGAGGTTGTAGTGGTCGGTTTCGGAACGCAGAAAAGAGGCGACCTGACCGGCTCTGTTGGCTCCATTTCCGGTGAAGAGATTGCTGCCAAACCCATCAACCAGCCCTGACCAGATACTGGCAGGCCGGGTGTCTGGTGTACAGATATCTAATCGGAGTGGTGATCCCGGGGCTCCTATCAACGTTCGTATCCGGGGCGTAGGCACAGCAGGAAACAACCAGCCACTATGGGTAATAGACGGGGTGCCTATTGTACAAACCAGTAACATTACCGTTAATACCGGTTCTTCCACAGAAACTAACCCTCTGGCCGGTATTAATCCGAATGATATTGAATCTATTGACGTACTAAAAGATGCTGCCTCTGCTGCGATCTATGGTGCACGTGCCGCCAATGGTGTTATCATCGTTACTACTAAGCGAGGTAAAGCTGGTAGGACGACCATGACTTACGATGGCTATACGGGTGTACAGAATACCCAACGTCGGCTGAATGTGCTGAATGTGGAAGAATATATTGACTTTCAGGAAGAGTTGGGCCGAGACTTCAGTCAGTTTAGAGGTGATGATTTCGTAGACTGGCAAGATGCAGTATTCCGTTCCGCTCCTATGCAGAGCCACAACCTGACAGTGAGTGGAGGTTCAGAGAATGTAAACTTCAGCCTGTCAGGAGGGTATCTTAACCAGGAAGGTATAGAACTAGGGCAAGAGTTTACACGCTACTCTCTAAAAGCAAATTCCGATATCAAAGTGGGTGAGCGCCTGAGGTTTGGTGAATCACTCATTATCAGTGCCTTTGACCGACAAGTACAGTCAGAGTCTGGTCTGTTTGCTGCCTTTAACGGCGCTCAGAACGCACCCTTCTTTCAGATATATAACCCTACCGGCCCTTTAGGCTACAATCCTGAAAACCCTACCACTACTGGAGGTGCTCGTGGACAGAATATTGTTTTCCGAAGTGATCCAAGGGTAAACGAGACACGTATTCAAAGCTCCAAACTACTGGGAAATATCTACGGCGAGCTCAAAATTCTGGATGGCTTGACTTATAAGATTTCAGCAGGACTTGATTACAACATTGGTGATGCATTCTTTTATCAAGCTCCTGTATCCTTTAACCAAATTGCATTGCCTCGCCTCTCCCTGCTGGTACAGTCAAGACCCATTGAGTCTACCTTTAATTTGGCCAATACGCTTACCTACGCCAAATCATTTGGCGACCATGATCTTACCGTGGTATTGGGGCATGAGGAAACTAACTTTCGCTTTGATAAAGTACGGGTGCAGGGTAGAGACCTGTTCAATACTAATGTCAGGTTTGCCTCAGTAGCCGCTACGGTAGCCGCCGGTAACGAAGCGGATCAGTGGGCTCTGAGAGGTTTTCTGGGCAGAGTTAATTACAACTATGCGAGTAAGTATCTGTTGACGGTTAACGTGAGAAGAGACGTCACCTCTCGTTTTGCCGAAGGCAATCGCTCCGATATCTTCCCCTCTATCTCTGCAGGATGGAGACTTACCGAAGAAAACTTCTTTCCCGAGACAGGTTTTGTGGATGATATCAAGATAAGGGCCGGTTGGGGACAGTCCGGTAACCAATTTACCGGGGTAAACTTTGCCTTCCTTTCTGCCCTGAACGTAAACCCTCACTATGTGGTAGGGGAAGCGCAGAATGTAATACGCGCACCGGTTCCTATCAACTTTGCCAATCAGCAGCTCCAGTGGGAAACCAGTACGCAGTTTGGAATTGGCTTTGACGCCAGCTTCTGGGAAGGCCGCCTCTCTACTACTTTTGACTACTACCAGCGTAATACCGAAGACATTCTTCTGGGACTACCGATCCCTGCTGTCTCGGGTTATTTCCTGCCTACCGATGCCAATATTGGTGAGATCCAGAACTCAGGTATTGAGCTGGCGATTACTTACAATAACCGCATCGGAGAGTTTGGCTATAGCATCGGCGGTAACCTTACTACCGTCAACAATGAAGTACTCTCTTTGGGTGACATCCCCAGTATCAATACGGGGATCGGAGGAGGGCAGACTCACCGTACCGTCGTGGGTGAGCCCCTGGGCCACTTCTTTGGCTTCAAGACAGACGGTATATATCAGACGCAGGAGGAAATCAATGCTGCCCCTGAGGATGCACTATCTGCCGGCAGAGAGCCCGGTGACATCCGCTTTGCGGACATCAACAATGACGGTGTAGTAGATAATAACGACCGTACCATCCTGGGAAGTCCTATTCCTGATTTCTACTACGGTATTAACCTGTCTGCCAACTGGAAAGGTGTTGACTTTTCTGCCCTGCTCCAGGGAGTGGGAGGTATGCAGGTATACAATGCGGCCAGAATTGCCCTGGAAAATATGCAGAATACCAACAACCAGCTCACCACTGTACTGGATCGCTGGAACGGTCCCGGAACCAGCACTACCATGCCCCGGGCCAGCATCAACAATCCTAACAATAACAACCGCTTCTCTGACTGCTGGGTAGAGGACGCCGACTTTATGCGTATCCGGAATGTACAACTAGGCTATACCGTCCCGCAGACAGTGCTTGAAAACGTGAGCAATGGTTTTGTCAACAATGTCCGGGCTTACCTTGGAGTGCAGAACATGTTCACATTTACCGGCTATACCGGTTTTGATCCTGAAGTAACCCGTGGATTCAGTTACCAGAAAGGTGAATTCCCGCTGGCTACCGGTCAGGACTCCGGTGGTTCTCCACAACCCATTATTTATCAACTTGGTGTACAGGTAGGTTTCTAACCCGTTACCTTAGTAACTATTTGTTTGATACCAAACACATTTAACAAGATGAAAAAAGCCATATTATCAGTACTGATCATTTTTGTCATAATAGGCTCCTGTAACAATCTAGACCTGGAGCCCCTGGATAAAGTGACAGAAAATACGTTTTATAAGACCAAAGCAGATTTTGACGGGGGCATCTTTGCTTCCTATTCTTCCATCCAGAAGTTTTGGGGCCTGAGTACCGAAACGCTGGGGGAGCGAGGTGAATACTGGAAGCTGTCCCTGGTTACGTCCGACGATGTGGCCGCTGATACAGTCACCGCCGACTAGCGTTCCCTGGATATGGACATACTGCTATTTGATCCTTTCGCCGTTCCTTTTCAGTCTATCTACTCCATGATTTACGAAGGCATATTCAGGGCCAACCTGGTGATGGAGAAGCTGGACGGAGAAAACGAACTAAACGACGAGGAAAAGACCCAACTGGAGGGTGAGGCCAAGTTCCTGCGGGCATGGTTCCATTTTCAGGCACTGAAGATGTGGGGTACGCCTCCCCTGGCCATGGAAGTCAACCTCGACCTGAATAATCTGGCCCTGCCCAATGCTACGCAGGAAGAGCTTTACACCGCTATTTTGGGCGATTTTGAAGAGGCTGCTGACAAACTGCCTGAGCAGTGGGATGCTGCCAACCTGGGCAGAGCCGACGCCTGGGCCGCCCGCGCCTACATCGGGAAAGTACACGTTTGGAGAGAAGACTGGCCAGCTGCTATCACTGCCTTTGAGAACGTGATCCAGAACGGCCCTTACATGCTACTGTCCAGCTATGAGGATGTTTTCGCCTACGACAATGAAAACAATGCCGAGTCTATCTTTGAAATCCAGTTTGGTGGCCCCTTTTCCGATGACAACCTCTGGGTATTTGATGATATCCACTCCGAGGCTTTCAAAGGTACGCAGGGCATTGCCCGAACTGGTTACTTTGATGCGGGCAACGGTGCTCCCGGTGGTAAGTCTGGTTGGTTTGCTCCTACCCAGGATCTCTACGACGCCTATGAGGATGGTGACATAAGAAGGGATCTCAATATCTACGAAGCGGGTGACATGTACTACACCACCGACGGATTCACCGCTATTCCTTACGATCCGGAGTGGTCATCTACTAACCTGACCATTGAGAAATACCGGGGTGAACGAAACGTGGTGGCGCCTAATCATGCTCCCAACCTGCAAGCAGAGTTTAACAACGAGCGCTGGTTCCGCTTTGCCGAACTCAAGTTCCTTTACGCAGAAGCTTTGATTGAATCTGGCCGTAATGAAGAGGCAAGGCAACAGATCAACGATATCCGCAACCGTGCCGGGTTAGATGATCTGCCCCCATCCGCTGACCTCGTGCAGGCACTTCGTGCTGAGAAGAGGCTGGAGATGGCCTTTGAGCCGCACCGCTGGTTTGATATCGTACGCTGGGGCATCGGTCTGGAGATCTTTGGCGACCGCTGGAGCGACCGCCTGGTGGTATTCCCCTTCCCTCAGTCAGAAATTGATCGGAGCGGCGGCGTACTGCAACAGAACACGGGTTACTAAAAACTGAACCCTTTTTCATAAAAAGCAATTAGCTGAAGTGCGGCTAATTGCTTTTTTATTATCTGATATTTTGTACTTTGTTGGCATCCCGCAGCCAAAAAAAACGTCCTATGCAAGCCTTGCTGTCTTCATTCGTTTTTGCACTGCTTACAATTTCTTTCACCGCCTGTATTCAGGAGCCCCGTCTGTTTGAGCAGCTTTCCTCCCGGCAAACCGGTATTGACTTTGTCAACCGGATAGAAGAGGACGAGAAGTACAACGTCCTGGACTACATGAATATTTACACCGGGGCAGGGGTAGCAGCCGGTGATATCAACAATGATGGGCTGACAGATCTCTACTTCAGTGGTAATATGCAGAGTGGACGCCTTTATCTTAATCAGGGAAAACTTCAGTTCCAGGACATTACCCTTCCTGCTGGCGTGGAAGATAATCGCTGGGCTACCGGAGTCAGCATGGTAGATATCAATCATGACGGCTGGCTGGATTTTTATGTCTGTGTATCCGGGCCTGATCAGGGAGAGCAAAGGGCCAATATGCTGTTTGTCAACTAGCAGGATAATACCTTTGAAGAACAGGCCAAAGCATACGGTATAGCTGATACTCGACAGACTATGCATGCTGCTTTTTTTGACTACGACAAAGATGGTGACCTGGATCTCTACCTGATTGTCAACCCCACCGACTCGGTAGTCAATGTAGATGTGATACGTCCCCGTAAACTTAAGGGACAGTCAGCCAGTACCGATATTCTGTACCGCAACGATGGCCCGGGACCGCAGGGCCACCCTACCTTTTCCGACGTATCGCAGGAGGCGGGTATCCTGATTGAAGGCCATAGCCTGGGCGTTGCCATTAGCGATATCAACCAGGATAGCTGGCCGGATATTTATGTATCTAACGATTTCATCGGTAACGATATCCTATACATCAACCAGCGGGATGGTACCTTTGCTGACCAGTCAACACAATATCTTCAACACACCAGCTACGCCGGAATGGGTAATGATGTAGCAGACTTCAATAATGACGGACTGCCTGATATACTCGTGTTGGATATGCGTCCTGAAAATAGTTATCGCCAAAAAATGCTTTTACCCGCCTCCCGCTATGATCGCTTTCAGCTGGCAGTCAGCAAAGGCTACGCTCCGCAGTTTACCCGAAATACCCTGCAGCTTAATCGGGGGAATGATCAATTTAGTGAAATAGGCTTTCTGAGCGGTATCAGCAGTACCGACTGGAGTTGGAGCGGCCTTTTGGCCGACTATGACAATGATGGCGACCGTGACCTTTTCGTATCCAACGGCTTCCTAAGAAACCTAGGAAATCTTGACTACATCAATTATCAACAGGTATACAACAATGGCATGGGGAACCCCGAGGCCAAAAAGGCCAGGAAACTGGAAGACATCAAAGCACTGGAAAGCGTACCCCTGTTGGATTACCTGTTTGAAAACCGGGGTGACCTGACCTTTGAAGACCAGAGCGGGCCCTGGGGTATCAGGGAAAAGGGCTTTTCCTCCGGAGCGCTGTACGCCGACCTGGACAATGACGGAGACCTGGAACTGGTGGTGAATACGTTGAATGACGAAGCCCATATTTATGAAAACAGGAGCCAACAGCTTAAGCCCAATCACTTTTTGAAGATTGAGCTCAGCGGCAGTGTGGCTAACCCGATGGGCATCGGTGTCACCTTAAGACTCTACGCCCAAGACAGTCTTCAGTACTATGAACACTACCTCAGCCGGGGGTACGAATCCAGCATGGACCCAACCGTACATTTTGGCCTGGGCCCTCATCAAATGATTGACAGCATACAGATTACCTGGCCGGATGACCGGGTTCAGTGGATATATCAGGTAAAGGCAGATCAGACTTTGCCCCTCAAGCACCGGGAAGCTCGGGTTCCCTCCGAAAAGACCCTCCCTGCTTCTACCACGCTGTTTGAGGCTAAAGCTATTGATGATCTGGATACGCACCAGGAAAACAACCATGTAGACTTCAAGGATCAGCATCTCCTTCCCCACATGCACTCCCGCCTAGGACCGGGAATAGCCGTCGGGGATGTCAACGGAGACGGGCTGGAGGATTTTTACACCGGAGGAGCAGCCGAACAGTGCGGACAGCTATTTTTCCAGCAGTCTGATGGAAACTTTCAGCGTAAAGACTGGAGCTTTGACTGTGAGGCAGAAGACACCGGGCTCCTCTTCTTTGATGCGGATAACGACCAGGATTTGGATTTGTACGTTGTCAGTGGGGGTACGGCTTTTCCCCAAGACGCCCCCCTTTATCAGGACCGGCTGTACCTGAACGATGGGACGGGACATTTTGAAAAATCCACAGCAGTGTTACCACCAATTACCTCAAGCGGTGCCGTGGTCAGTGCCGCTGACTATGACGGTGACGGTGATCTGGACCTGTTTGAGGGCGGAAGAGTTGTACCCGCAAACTACCCGCTGAATCCCCGATCTTATCTGCTAAGAAATGATAGCCAGTCAGGAAACTGCCGATTTACAGACATCACTACAGAAGTACCCGGTTTAGCTGAAGTAGGTATGGTCAGTGATGCCCTCTGGACGGATTATGACGGAGACCAGCAGGTAGATCTTCTGCTGGCCGGAGAGTTTATGCCCCTCACTGTTTATCATAACGAAGCAGGTAAGCTGGTAAACAGAACTGCGGATAGTGGACTGGCACAAACCCATGGCTGGTGGAATAGCCTAGCTGCCGCTGATTTTGACCGCGACGGCGACACTGACTACCTGGCGGGTAACCTGGGGCTGAATGCACGCTATCAGGCTTCGCAAACTGAACCTCTGTGCATCTACGCTAACGACTACGACAAGAACGGCAGTCTTGACCCGGTCATATGCTACTATATCCAGGGAGAAAACCACCTGGCGCACGCCCGTGATGATATGGTCAAGCAGATTAACGCCATCCGTTCCCGCTTTCAGAAATACGAAGATTATGCCCGGGTTAGCTTTGATCAAGCCTTCCTTCCCGAAGAGCTTTCAGAAGCCTTTGTAGTAACCGCCTACCAGTTTGCCAGCAGCTATGTGGAAAACCTGGGAGGTGGGCAGTTTACGCTCCACCCCCTGCCAGTAGAAGCGCAATTTGCCCCGGTTTACGGTATGCAGATTGACGACATAGACGGAGATGGTTTGCTGGATGCCTTACTAGTGGGTAATTCTTACGCTACGGAAGTCAGCAGCGGGCAGTACGATGCCTCACTGGGGCTGATGTTGAAAGGTAACGGCCAGGGAGGCTTTACCGCCAGCAGTACAGTAGACGCTGGCCTTGTAGCTAAAGATGATGCCCGGGCAATTGCAAGGGTCAATGGTGTAGCCCGTCCTTTCTATCTGGTCAGCAATAATGACGGTACATTGCAAAAGTACCACCATCAGAAGAAGCAGAATTGGTTTTTACCCGGTCCTCACGATGCGTCTCTGCAAATGAAAAGAACTGATGGCGGTCAGACTCGGTATGAATTTTACTACGGTAGCAGCTACCTTTCGCAAAGCTCGCGGGCCGTAGCCATTCCTGCAGACGTTACGGAAATCAAAATTATACGCTACGACGGAAGCGTTGCCGAAGAACTGGTTGAACTGAGTGCCCAGCATTCCGAGTGAGTCCAGGCTATTCCTCAGGCATCTGCCGCTACGGCATGCGCTTCTGCAACCTGCTTAAGGGCCTGGTTCATCTTAATAAAGCTTTGGCGTGTATCGTCACCGATTTTCTTCAGGATTATACCGCTGAGGATACCAGAGAAGCTTTCACCATGGTTTAGCTTAACCTGACTAGGGCTCAATTCTTCTATTTCAAACCGGTGATGTCCTTCAAATAGACTTTTGAACATAAGGTTACCTAGCCAGTCAAAGTAATAGTATTCTTCTACTCTAAGCACCTGGGGTTTAAAGACCATTTTGCTGTTACCGTTGAGCATGGTGTTGCGGAGTCGGCCCCCGGCCACCGCCTTTCCCTGTATATCAATGATGAATGGATTCCACTGAGAGTACTTGTCAAAGTCGGTGAGTACTTCCCATACTTTTTCTTTAGAAGCATTGATAATGATTTCAGTTCGGATAGACTGGCTCATGGTTTTGTCTTGTTTTGAATTGAATGCTGTGCGATGTTTTGCTCAGCTAATAATTCAAAACTACATTAGCCTGTAAAGACTTGCTGTTAACAATTGTTAAGAAATTCAGTCAATGAGCCTATTTGACCGCATCTTGCAGATCGCATCTTGCAGTTTGCATCACTTCTGACTGAGCCTTTTCC
>CAZZGE010000184.1:0-9104 GCA_964653665.1 uncultured Porifericola sp.
TAGCATACCTTTCGTACTTTGGGTAGCTACACAGTGGTTGTAAAGATCGTAGATGTGAATAAAACGTACTTTTGAAAATAAATGCCATACACCCGAAGATTTTTATATACAAAAGCATTATCTTAACACTTTACTAGCTACACCCTGTTTATTCCTAGAGTATTTTTTAGAAGCTACTTCTTAACATTCATTTTAAGTTTTTTATTATGCACTTCAGCAAATCCGATGTGGCCAATTACCTTATTGATAACGACTATTTCCAAAAGATTGAGGAACTAGCCGAGGTGCGTAATGTCAATGCACAAGTGATTATTGAGGATATCTACGATCACCTCAACCACAACATCAAAGTTTACTACAGGCTTTCTAAGCACTACATGTCAAATCACTGCTCCAGCTCTTATGTTATCTCGCTGGCAAGTCGTGTTCTGGATATCTTTTATGCAAAAGAAGTAGAAGGTACAGCACGAGGCTTCCCGATTCCAGGTAACTGAGAGATAGTATAGCCGAGGAGGTTGATCGTAAATTTGTGGTTTCTCATATCCTAGCGTCAGTAACGTATGAGCTTCAGCCTTTGCAAATCAGACAGGCTACATTACAAAAGATCGCCACGGTCAACAGGTACGCATGCGTAGCAAGGGCGATCACTACTACCTGACCGTAAAGGATGAAGGAGCCTTAGAAAAGGATGAAGTAGAGATGGTACTTTCGTATGAGTAGTTCAAAAAACTATGGCTACTCATACAAGAGAGAGGAATACAGAAAAAACACTATGAGATTCCATACTAGGATCACACCATAGAACTGGCTATTTTTGAAGGTAAGCTGACGGGCTTGGTAATTGCTAAGATAGAATTTTCTCCCGGAGAGGAGTTCGGACCTAGAAATCCCAGAATGGTTTGATCAGGAAGTTACTTTTGATTTATGCTACGCCAACAGTCAATTGGCTAGTAGCGGCAAAATTCCACCCGGTTCTTAGATCTGCTCCGAAAGCAAAGGTCGGATATTGACATGCTCATACCAGCGGGATATCTGACTCACCTTTGAGTAAGCCTTGATTTCTCTAATGCGGTCACCACGTACACCATCAAAGCTGATTTCAATAAAAATTTGCCCGTTATGATACAGGCAAATACCGTATTCACGATACTTATCGTGAATGACTTCAAAATCTACCAACCTACAGTTATTGTAGATATAGTTAATCTTTTCCTGAGCTTTGAGCTGATTAAATCTATAGAAGTCCATGGTGCAAATAAGCCTAAATCAAATCGTACTTTCCACGTATTTGGTACACATTCCTTACAATGTATTTTTTTCACCGCCTCTGTCATGAGGCAATACTGACTGGTATTGATAAGCAACTGGTTACCCCTCTCCAACCGCTTCATGCCGTGCTACTTGTGCGATACATTTTACCAGGAAGAAACCAATGGTTGTATCCTGTCCTGAGACGTAACATACAAACCGTATAAATGAGAAATTTTACTTATTCGTGTAGAAAAGTCTTCATAAAGATTACTTTGATATACCTGTTTAGGCTAAATATGTGCTGGTAAAATATTTGAACCCAAAGTAGCTGTAGTGAAGGTTGAGTTGGTAAGCTTATTTTTTAAACTATTCCTTTGAGATACAATTTTTTCAACTTCAACAGCTTATAACGAGGTATACACGAGGAGAGCGAAAGCGGCGCGGACTACTGTGCCATTTTTTGCTGTACACTCGCTACATTTGACGAATGACGCTAACTATTTGCATTTGAAATATTTTAGTTAATTTCACTCCCTAATAACATTAAAACTACCAAACCAATTAGATATGGATAACACTACAATGCTTCTTATTTTAGGAGGCTTAATTGTCTTATCGCTCGCTGCTATCTGGCTGGCTAACAAAAAGTAAATATGAAACTGCTCTCCAGCCAGCGCTTTTAACAAGTTAGTTGGAGAGCAAACACGAATGAAAACAAATAGAAGAAAGCGATGCAGTTGTTCAGCGTCGTTTTTCAAAAATTACACCTTTATTTCTTCTAAATAATACGCAAGCTTACTGGTACTATCCAGTATGTTGATATCCACTGTACCCAGGCTTGTATCGTAGAGCAACTCTACAAAGAACCTATCTACCGCATATAGTTTGAATATGTAGTTTGATGACTTGAGCACAGTCAGAAAACTTCCCCTGTGTTGTAAATAATTCACCTGCTCGTATCTTGTCAATTGTCTGAAGTCTTGGATTCTCATTGGTTCAAACTTTTCGCGTACTATCAGACAACACAATTAATAGGCTAAATCTAATAAGATGTAAGAATATTTATAATTTCATAGTAAGATCAAGGCTTCTCCTTTCTTAAAAGCTTACTCTTTGATAGCCTTAAAGTTCATTTGTATCATAATTGAGTCTGCTCGCTCAGAAACAAACAAACCTTTCAACATACCTTGGACCAGGTTTTCAGATAAGTTGTGAATCTCCAGCTGCCCTTCGTAACTATCAAAAAAATTGTTTGATGCAATGATATAGGTAGCAGCTACACTATCTTCGGGAAGTGTATTTCTGAAATTTGCATAAGATATCAGCGGATAGGTTTGTACGCCAAGTTGAGCGTTTACAAAATGTATTTTTAGCTTTCTTATAAGTCCCTGAGAATACAGAAAGCTAATCTCTTTTTTGATGTTACCGCGAACCCCAGTACTATTAATGACAGGTGTACTGGTATTAGAGAAGGTGGCTTCGCCCTGAAACAAGCCTTTTTTATAGGAGCTGGCGTTACCTGTCACTAACATAGCAAAATAACCCAGTCTCACTTCTCTCATAGTGGGTAACGTTTTTTCTACTACAGGGGCGGGAGTCTCAGAGACATTATCGTTCGTATCCTCGTCCTGCTGTCGGTTATCCATTCTCAACTGACAGGCTGTAAAGCTGAGGGCCAGGATGAAGAAAAAAGCAATATACTGTGGGCTCATAACTGAATATGGCAGCCAAAATTACAGCTTCTTATCTACCTGGCAAGTTTTACCGAGCGAATTGGACTTAATTTGTGCTGATCGAGGAGAAGCGAATTGAGATTTATACCGCTACCTTTCAAAATCAGGGCTGCTGCTACAGAAAGGCACATATACTTTTTGTTGTTGACACGGACATATGTGTTTCTGTCTTCTACAAAAGGCAGGTTTGTATTGAGCGACATGATAGCCATTTGTAGCCCCTGCTGAGAGAGGACGCATTTAGTACCCCCCAAACGATTGATATAAAGCTTATCTTTTTTAGAGTAGCATTCCCATTGCCAGTAAGAAATCCTCCGTAGGGTATAAACAACGTTTGCTGTCTCGACCTTGTACTCGGATTTATGCAGTTTAGGTCGGATCACCCTAAAAACCATCTTATGAGCGTGTGGGTCATGTACCTCGATAACTACTGAAAAGAATCGAAGACTACGCCTTACCTCAAACATAGGGTTTCCGTCTACCTGGATGGACTGCTTTTTCCAGGAAAAAAAGTGTGGGGGTTCTATGAGCACATTGATACAGCGAAAATTCATAACGGCATTCAATGTTATTAGGCTGAAATTAAAAAATGTTTCTATCAGGCAGACAAGATATTTGTTATTTTTATCATCTGCCTTTCTTTATCTAACCGACGATATATCCTTAAAAGTTCTGCAGGATCTCTCGATCCAGGTATACCAGCCTCTGACAACAACCAATTACTGGATTTCACCAGTGGGATCTGTTGATTATAATTGTCTTTGAAGTAATGTACAAATTTTAGCGCTTTAAAACCGCTAAACCATGCAAAAAATCGCTTAGAAAATGTCACAAAAGAGCTTGAATTTGATTTTATCTCAGAAATTTGTTTCGCGAAATCCTGTGTAAGTAAAAATCCTTGTAAGGAGGACGGAAGCTTTTGCAGAGATAAGTCTTCTTCCTGCTCATAAAAATACTTTACGTGCCGCATCAGTTTACTAAGGTCTCTAAAAGTATCGGGATGGTAGGCATACTGGCGTTTTTTGGTATTTTGCAGCCATTCTTGCTGTGCCCTTCCAGTCCCAAAAGGTACGCGATGAGAAACACGCGCAGCAGGATAAACTTTCGTTTCCCCAATATTCCTGAAGTCACCTAACGGTACTACCTTGTGCAGAAAGTAAAAATCCTCACCCGCTTTCCGTCTGTTCATACCACCACTCAGTGCATATATATCGGCCCTTACGGTCATACTAGATCCTACTGTATGCATACAGTAGGGAAATTTTGCGTAGGCTAGCGCATTAACGTAGTAGCGTAAAAACAGTTCATAATGAATAATACCGGCTCTCAGTTCACTATCTTTTACCTTTTCAAACTGGTGTTCAAAGTGTATGGTACAGCTAGCCGGAGCACTTTGCAGTTGCGTTTGCTCCAGTACCCGCAGGTAGTTGGGTGCCACCGTACAATCAGCATCCAGGCAGGCTATCATACCCGAGATATTCAGATAAGCAAAGCGGCGAAGCGCTTCATCCATCCCTATCTTCCGGGCCAGTCCTACCCCGGCATGCTTTGCAGGAAGGTTATCCACCCAAATACAGTGGAGGTGCAGCCATTGCGTAGCATTGCGTTGTCTCCAAACAGCTATTTTCTCCATTACCTTACGATTATGACATTGTACCTCATGCTCACCTGCACCGGTGTTGATAACAAGTATTACTTCTACTGGATATTGAGGGGACTTACAAGAACGCAACGCATCCAGGGTCAACTGTACCTGGGGTTCATCGTAGCAGGGTATAACGATGCAAACCTGCATTCCCTGAGGAGGCGGTTGCTTTATCATCTGGGGCAGATAGCCAAACCTTTTGAAGTACTGATCGGCAATAGCTGTCAAAGAAGGTTCGTGCATTATCTGCTTTATTTGATAATTTCGTTAGTAGTGCCTCCAAAATACGGAAACCATTCTAAAACGATAAATATATGCAGTATAAGATAGAATTAGCCACGAATTCCAATCAGGCATGGCTGGATACTGTACTGGATGACTTTGATGCATTCCTCCAGGACCATGCTGACTGCGAGCGCAAGGCCTCAGCCATGGCCATGAGCTTTGTTGCCAAATACCCGGAACGACAGGAAATAATTCCAGAATTGATAGCTACTGGCATAGAGGAGTTGGAGCATTTTCAACAGGTATATGCTTTTATGGAGCAGAAAGGTGTACCATTAGCCAAAGAGATGGCTCCAGACCCCTACATCAAAGAAATAATGAAATTGAGCTACGGTGGTACGCCGGATAAACGTTTCCGCGACCGTCTTCTCCTGGCCTCTATCATTGAGAGTAGGGGGTGTGAACGCTTCAAACTTGTGAGCGAGGCCCAGAAAGATGCAGATATTCGCCGTTTCTATAAGCTGCTTTGGGCATCAGAAGCTAAGCATAGCCATATTTTTGTTCATATGGCACTGCGCTACTTTAATAAGGATGAAGTGGATCTGCGTATCGAAGAATTAATTCGTGCGGAGGCTGAAATACTTAAGGCTCTGCCCCTCAGGGCCGCATTGCATTAGAAATGCCCATCACAGACATAATGAAAATTTAATTGACAGAAATATTGGAATGGAATAGTAGCTTCTCTACTACCGAGCGACTGGTGCGTAATGAAAACCGGGAATCGTGTTGGTCATCGCCGTCCAGAAGGATGTAGGTATTTTGCATTTTACCATCCCTGACAGTGGTTACCATGATCGGCTTGTTTTTTCTGCTAAGCAGGTTATAGGAGTTATCATTGCGAAGTAACGCTTTGCGATGATGTAAATCTTCAACAATGAATATTAATACGTTGACTAATGATAATATTATAAAAACAGTAAAAATTACCAGCATATTATTACAAGTTTATTAAAAACTAATATACTACATATTATCATAATCCTTAAAACATATCTGCCAAAAACCTTACATAAAACTATAACAGATCCACATTGCAGGACACAGCAGTAAAGAATACCCAATCAAATTTATGACTCTGGTGTGAGTTTTTTCACCTTTTGTAGATCTGTTGCTGCGTCTACCATCAGGTGCCACCTTACCTGTTTCCCGGTTTCCAGCGACTTATAGACAAAACCTTTCTCATCACTGATGATTCTGCACTTACCCAGATTGTAGCGCAGTGATTCTACCACATCGCCCTCCCGAAGAGGCTCCTGGTTAAGATCAGCCAGTACGGGCTGATGATTTTTCTTACCTTTTTTCTTAAACAGGCCAAACATAATATTAAAATTTGGTCATAATGTTACATGTGAATACGGTGTTAACACAAAACCTACCCGAAAAATTGTGGGATTTACTCTGCCAATAAGCAATGAGAAAACATTTCCGTAGACCACCCTTAATATACAAATAAGTTGTCAAGCCGATAATTTATCCAAAAAAAAGCCCCCTCTTACACATTAGAGGGGGCTTGTAATAGCTCGTAAACTATTGTTTGATCTATCCTTCCTCGGCTGCGGTTACTTCCAAACTAACGCGTTCTCTTTGAGGGAACTCTCGGTTTTGGGAGCTCAACAGCATATCCAGGGTAATCTCCGTTCCTACCTCTACGTTGGGTACTGTGTAGGTATAGGTACGGGTAATCTCCTGATCTGCCGCTGCTGAGGACTCATCCAGGGTGGCCTCCGAAGTAAAGTCTCCACTGCCTATCTGCTCTAGCAACTCTATCTGTGTAGCAGGATCATCCGGACGGTTCACGTAATAAAGCGTCACTGTCACTTCTTCACCCGCCAGGGGCTCATCCTTAGACACGCTAATCTCGGCCAGGGTAGCTGTAGCGGTACCTACCTTTTCATAATCCGGTAGTAAGTCATTCTCTTCGCAGGCACTGAAGGCAAATAACAGGGTAATCAGCACCAAGATTTTACTATATATTTTCATGCTTATCATTTCTTAGATTAAACAAAGACAGTATTAATTATCCCAAAATAATTCGTCTCCAAGGGTAACCTGTGGCAGATTGTTGCTATTCCGGGTCTGCTCTGTGTCAGGATACACCAACCTTTTTATAAATTCACCGCCCAAGGCAGGATTATGGTTGGCTGGTAGCGTCATATCTTCGTACTGATAGTCATAGCGACGTGCATCAACCCAAGCCTCTGGATGCAAATACATAGCGATATACTTTTCTTTCATGATATCATCTATGGTCAGGTTATCTGCTCCCGTACTTACTTCAGGATTTGCCAGGTACCCTGCTATCTCTGCTTCTTCCACACCCAGTTTTTCCATGTGAGTACGAATGCCTGCCAGGTACGCATCATAAGCACGATCGCTATCACCAGCATTCAACGCTGCTTCGGCTTCAATAAAGAGCTGCTCAAAATAGGTAATTACCAATATAGGTGCCTGCTCGGCAGCATAGTATGAGTCAGTAACCAGGTAGGAGCGTTCTCCCTGCTCGGCAGCATCGCCGCGTCCGGCTCCGTTAGTCGTACCGACAAACGCTCCGTCGTCAGTAGTACCAAACATAAAGGTCATACGAGGGTCCACATATCCGTAGGTTGTACCATCCATAGACTCAACCAGTTGCTCAGAAGTCCAGCCCCCCAGCAGCAGATTACTATTATTGATAGCAGTACTAGCCCAGGGGTTACGCTGAAGTGAGGAAGCATAACTAGTCAGTTGTGCGTCAGTATCACTACTACTGTACCCCTGGTCAACCGCAGCGAGTACCGCCTGCGCATCATAAGCACCCGTTTCACTCAGGTGTACAAGATAGCGGGCACGCAGGGCATGGGCCGTCCTGATCCATGCCTCAGTATCGCCAGCAAAAAAGAAATCATCATTACCCAGTTCTACCGAAGAGTTCCCTTGTTCCAGGGCAGTAATACCATCGTCCAGCAGCGTGAAGATTTCGTCGTAAAGCGCTTCCGAATCGTCGTAACTAGGAGTTAAGGTCTGTGCGAAGAAAGCTTCGCTATAGGGCACATTGCCCCAGAGGTCTACCGTCATTCCCAGGTTGATAGCTTTTAGGATTTTGGCCACACCCACGTAGTCAGTAGCGTCCTCGTCCTCAGCCTGTTGCTCCAGGTCGCTCAGGTCAGTCATGATATTGTAGAGGTTTGCCCAAGTGCCACTGTAAGATACCTCATCATGAATATCTGTAGAACTGGCTTCATTGGGAGAAGCCAGGTACTGTACGTAGAAGGAAGTGATGCTTCCCACCTCATAAACATTTTGGCCAGTCTCCAGCGTACTGTTTACCATGAGTCCGCTTAGCGGCGCGGATGTTGGGTTGTTCGGATCTTCGTTGATGTCCAGGTACTCATCGCAGCCGGTAGCCAGCAGGAACGTAACCATCAGACTCGATATATATAGCTTTCGCATCATAGTATTCATAAGCGTCAGTGATTAAAGTGTCAGGTTAAGTGTAAAGAATACGCTTTGCACACCGGGATAACCTAAACCGGTGAAGGCAGTAGCATTGCCACCAGCGCCCGCACTAAAAGATTCCGGATCAAAACCATCCCAGGGAGTCCAGAGAATAATGTTATTAAGCGCAATCTGTGCACTCACTGCTTCCAGCGGGATGGTTTCCAGTAGTGAACTCGGCAACTGGTACCGGAGTGATACATTCCTCAACTTGACAAATGAAGCATCCTTGACAAAGTTTTCGGAGATCGCCCGATAGGTATTACGGTAAAAACCTGCACCATAATTACGACCGTCCGGGCCCAGGCCCTGGCCCAGCCACACCTGTTGTGTATTGGGTGAGCCATCTTCCAGCACTCCGTCAAATACTACAGCATCATTTCGGTTGAGCGAGTACTCCAGTCTACCAAAGGCCGAATAAAAGTTACCGTACTGATCATACTGGTCTTGCCCCATGCGAGCGTCTACCAATACAGAGAGTGACAGGCCCTTGTAAGCAAAGGTATTGCGGATACCACCAAACCAGTCAGGTTGAGAATTACCCAGAATAAGCTGATCCCGGTTAATCACCGGAAACCCATCGTCCCCGATCAGGAGTGGTTGACTTTCATCCGGACTGGTCAGTCCTTCTGGAGTACCATTGGTGTAGTAGCGTTCGTAGCTACGGCCGTAGAGGTTCCCGTAAGCTTCACCCTCAATGAGCTGCAGGCTTACCG